>JABFXX010000198.1 GCA_013368795.1 Kofleriaceae bacterium | reverse complement strand
GGATATCGCTCGCAGAGTGCCGCGATCTTCTTCTGCGCGTCTGCAGAGAATTCGAGTGACATCGAGATGTTGCGGAACATAGGGGGCGGCTTCCACAACGTCAACGCAACCACGTCACAAATAGCGCCCGCGGATCTCGGGGTTACGGGCAGTTCTGGCGCCTCCGCCGTTGTGATATTCGGGTCGTCTGATGGCCGACGACGCGCCCCTTTCGCGCATCGAAAAGCTCGCACTGCGGTTTGGCGAGCTCTCGAACGAAGACCCCCGAGGTAAGTGGCTTCAGACGCGGTTCTTGCGCGGCGTCTCGTACGTCTGGGTACGAGCCGGGATCGCCAACCGCATGTTCGTCGAGAACCTCGACAAGTTGATGCAGCTTCGGCCCGACACCGGCGTCATGCTGGTGTCGAACCATCGGAGCTTCTTCGACCAGTACTGCATGCTCCTGGCCTGCTACATGGGCCCGGTCCCCTGGTCCAAGCGGCTGTACTTCCCGGTCCGTTCGAACTTCTTCTACGACCAGCCGCTCGGCATGTTCGTGAACGCCGCGGTGGCCGGCGGTGCGATGTATCCGCCGATCTACCGCCAGGCGGAGCGCCGCGCGCTCAACGACGACGCGCTCGACAAGATGGTCGATATCCTGCGCACCAAGGGAAACGTGCTCGGCATGCACCCCGAGGGCACCCGCGGCAAGGGGGACGATCCCTACACGTTCCTGCCCGCCCAGCCCGGCGTCGGCAAGATCGCGCTCGTCGCGCAGCCGATCGTGATCCCGGCGTTCATCCTCGGCCTCGGCAACAACATCGTCGAGGATATCCGCATCAACTTCACGAAGCAGGCGCGCGGCGAGAAGGCCGTGATCACGGTGTTCGGCGACCCGATCGACTACTCCGACCTGCTCGCCGAGAAGCCCCGGCCGACGCTGTACAAGAAGACGGCCGATCGGTTCATGGCCGCGGTGAAGAAGCTGTCGGAGCGAGAGAAAGAGATCCGCGCCGAGATCGCCGCCGGCAAGATCACCGAGCACGACCCTCGCTGGCTGGGGAATCGCGGCGCGAGCAAGCTGTACGCGCGTGAGGGTAAAGAGACGCCTCCCTGAGTGGGTGGTGTGGACCGCCGGCAGAGCCGACGAAACAGCGCTAAGATCTTTTCAGATGGCCGTCGGCGGAGACGACGACACGCTCGCGAGCTCGCTACCGACGCTCGAGGGCGGCAGCACGAGCCTCGGGCCGACGACGACCGAGCTCGTCAACGGTCGCTACCGGATCGTGCGGTTCATCGGCGGCGGCGGCATGGGCCGGGTCTACGAGGCGCTCGACACCGAGCTCGACGAGCGCGTCGCGCTCAAGGTCCTGCGCGCGGGACTCTCCGACGAGGCGCTCGAGCGCTTCCGCCGCGAGGTCAAGCTGACCCGGCGGATCCAGCATCGCAACGTCGCCCGCATGTTCGACATCGGCGAGTACAAGGGCGAGAAGTTCTTGACCATGGAGCTCGTCGACGGCGAGCCGCTGTCGCGCGAGATCGGTGAGACGCCGATGCCGTGGTCGCGGCTCGAGGGGCTCGCGCAGCAGATCTGCGCCGGGCTCGCCGCCGCGCACGCCGCCGGTGTCATCCATCGCGACCTCAAGCCCGACAACGTGCTCGTCGAGCGCGGCACCGAGCGCGCGGTGCTCACCGACTTCGGCATCGCGCGCAGCGGCGACGATCCGGGCGTCACGCAGGTCGGCGCCGTCGTCGGCACGCCGCGCTACATGGCGCCCGAGCAGCTCAATTGCCGCGAGATCGACGCGCGCGCCGATCTGTTCTCGCTCGGCGTCATGCTGTTCGAGCTCGCGACCGGGCTCCGGCCGTGGCCGGGCGACAACCCGATCGCGATCGCAGTCGCGCAGGCGACGACGTCGCCGAGGACGATCGATACGACGACCGGCAGCATCCCGGGGTACTTCGCGTCGATCGTGTCTGCGTGCCTGCAGCTCGAAGCGAGCGATCGTCCGGCGACCGCCGGCGAGGTCGGCGCCGCGATCGCCGAGAAGCGACCGCCGGTGACGCCGCGAGGCAGCGTGACGCGAATCGCCGCGACCGCCGCCGAGGCAAGCAAGCCGCCGCGCAAGGTCGTGCCGCACGAGCCGGCCGCCGCGACGCTCGCCGAGCCCACGTCGATCGCGGTCCTGCCGTTTTCGTGCGCGCCCGGCGACGAGTACCTCGCCGACGGCGTGCTCGACGATCTCACCGACACGCTGTCGACGACGCCGGGCCTGCGCGTACGGCCCGCGGGTGTCGTGCGCCAGGCGGCCCTTCCCGACCCGCGCGAGATCGGCCAGCGGCTCGTCGTCGATCACGTGATCAGCGGCTCGCTGCGCCGCACGCCGACGGGCCTGCGGATCTCGACGCGCCTCATCAGCGTCGCCGACGGCTTTCAGATCTGGGCGAACAAGACCGACTGCGCCGAGGCCGAGGTGCTGAGCGTGTCCGACGAGCTCGCGCGCGGCATCGCGGCCGCGCTGTCGTCGCGCGCGACGTCGAACACGAAGCCGACCGATCCACGCGCCGTCGATCTCTACCTGCGTGCGCGCGCCGAGCTGCGCCGGTTCTGGGGCAGCCACGCCGAGGTCGCCGCGCAGCTGCTCGCGCAGGCCGTCGAGATCGCCCCGACGTCGGCGCCGATCCTCGGCGCGTACGCGTACGCGTGCGTGCAGACGTGGGTGATGCGAGGCGAGCCCGAGCTCGTCGCGCGCGCCGAGTCGGCGCTTTCGCGCGCGCTCGCCGCCGGTCATGGCGAGGCGTACCTCGCATCGGCGCAGTTCCAGTTCAACCGCGGCCAGCAAGAGCTCGCGGCGGCCGACCTCGGCCGTGCGCTCGCGCGGGCGCCGATGTCGGCGCAGACCCACGAGCTCGCCGGCAAGATCCTCGTCGAGATCGACGGCACCGAGGTCGCGCGTCGCCACTTCGAAACCGCGCGCGGCCTCGATCCCGGGCGCGCGCAGATCATCGACAGCGACCTCGCGCGCATCGACGCGCTCGAGGGCAAGTGGGACGACTGCGAGCGCAGGCTCGCGGTCCTGGTTGCCGATCCGGATCAATCGATCCAGCAGCTCGGCCTGGTCGCAAAGCTGCGGCTCCGCTCGTGGCGCGCCGCACCGGCCGAGATGATCGAGGCGTCCAAGGCGATGTTCGCGCGCGCGAGCAGCGCGGTCGCGAGCATCTTCGACGTCATCGGCAAGGTGCAGCAGGGTGGTGTGATCGATCCGGTGATGTGGAAGACGCTGCTCGCCCAGCGTCCCGGTCCCGGCTCGCCGGTTCGCCAGTACACGATGCGCATGCAGATCTTCACCGAGCTCGCGCTCGTCATCGAGGATCGCGATCGCGCGCTCGAGGCGCTCGAGGCAACGATCGCGATGGGCCTCACCGACCTGACGTGGCTGAATGCGTGCCCGCTGATGGAGAAGATCCGCGAGGATCGTCGGTTCTCGCCGCTGCGCCGGCAGGTCGAGGACCGCGCGGCGCGCGTGCTCGCGGCGTTCCGCGGCGCCGCGACCGGTGCGTGAGATCGCAGATGCAATCTAGTCGCATCTAGCAATCGGCCGCTGCCTGTGGCAGTGTCGGCCTCATGCGCCGCCGCCCCCTGCCCGCTGCCTTCGCAGTGGTGCTGCTCGTGGTCGGCCAGCTCGTCGCGTTCGCGCACGAGGCCAAGACGCGCCACATCGAGTGCGCCGAGCACGGCGAGCAGATCGAGGCGGCGAACCTCGTCGGCACACACCTGTGCGGCCACGACCACTGGGTCGGCGTCGAAGGGAATCAGGGTCGCGACCACTTCGACTGCGCGATCTCGCACCTGCTCCATCAGTCGGCCGCGCCCTCGAGCACGCCGTCCACCGCCGCGCCGATCGTCGTCACGACGGCCCATGACACGCCCCTTGCCACCTCGTTCGCGATCGCGGACGAGCTCTATCTGATCGCACCGAAGACCTCGCCGCCGACGAGCCCGATCGCGTCCCGATCGTAGGTCTCTCGTTTCGCTTCGCAGTCGAGGTCTGTCATGTCTCCACGTTCGTGGGAGCGCGTCGCGCTCTCCATGCTCATCGTCCCTGCGGCCGTTGCCGCGCTCGTCGAGCCTGCCGATGCATCCGTCGATGCGGTCGTCACCGGCATCGTCGAGGATTCCCTGCTCCACCCTCTCCAAGGCGCGACCGTCGTCATCCACGACGCGCACGGCAACACGATCGCGACGACGACCACCGACAAGGATGGCCGGTTCTCGATCCCCGGCGTCCCGCTCGGCGACTACACCGTCGAGGCCAGCTCGACCGGGCTCATCTCCGATCACCAGCACGTCCAGCTCGCATCGGGTCAGGTGACCTCGCTCGAGCTCGTCCTCGTCGATCAAGAGGAGGTCGTGCGCATCGAGGAGGACTGGGCGCTGCCGCTACCGACGCGCGCGACCGGCAGCGTCACGACCGTCGGCCGCCAGGAGCTGTCCGAGCTGCCCGGTGCCGAGGACCGGCCGATCACCGACGTGATGGCGACGCAGGCCGGCTTCGTCGCCGACGCGCTCGGCAACGTCTACGTCCGCGGCCATCACGGCAACGTCCAGTACCAGGTCGACGGCATCCCGGTGCCCGACTCCGTCGGCAGCATGTTCGCGGCGTCGATCCCGGTGCGCCTCATCCAGTCGCTCGAGATCATCACCGGCGGCATGCCGGCCGAGTTCGGCAATCGCCTGGGTGCGGTCGTCAACCTCGTCACGCGGGGTCCCGCCGATCATCCCGAAGGCGCGGTCACCGCGCGCTATGGCTCGTTCAACACGGTCGAGCCGGGCTTCACGTACTCGTCCAAACTCACCGATCGCAGCGGCATGTTCGTCGGCGGCAGCTTCGAGTACTCGCAGCGCGCGCTCGATCCGCCGTCGATCATCCCGATCCTCCACGACGATGGGTACCGAGGCCGCGTGTTCGCGCGGTACGACTTCCAGCCGTGCGAGGTCAATCGCTACGAGGTGTTCGCGATGTACGCGCACAACCGGTTCGAGGTGCCGATCGATCCGTCGATCGCGCCGCTCGATCCCGCGCGCCCGGACCTCGTCCGCCCCGTCGACAAGTTCGGCAACGAGTCGCCCGGGTTCGTGCCGCACGACACCGACGCGACCGAGAGCGAGCACGAGGTCTTCGCCGCGGTTTCGTGGACGCACAAGCTGCCGCACGGCCAGATCCAGATCGCGCCGATCTACAAGCTCTCGCGCGGCAACCTGCTCGGCGATCCCGAGCACGCGCTCGGCGCGCTCGCCGATCCGGGCACGACCACCTCCGACGTCATGCGCATCGCGCATCACGCCGGCGGCATCGCCGCGTACTCGTGGGCGAGCGACCGCCACCTGGTCAAGGCGGGCGTCCAGACCGACTTCCTCCACGGCCTCACGCGGTTCACGGCCTACACGCGCGACGACGCGAGCCCGATGGGCGGCATCGCCTCGTCGACGTCGGGTCGCGATCGCACCGATGCACTCCTCACCGGCGCGTACCTCCAGGATCACGTCACGCTCGGCTCGCTCGCGCTCGACGCAGGCATCCGCATCGACCAGCTCCACGTCATGCTCGAGGGCGGCGCGACCGACGACTCGTTCGGCGTCTCGCCGCGCCTCGGTGCCTCGTTCGCGTTCTCGAAGAACACGGTCGGCCACGTGTTCGCCGGCGTGAAGTGGATGCCGCCCTCGCCGCTCGATGCCGCCTCGGCCGCACGTGCGCTCGGCGTCGTCCCCGCCGACCAGCCGGTCGCGTACGACCTCAAGCCCGAGACCGACCTCTACAGCGAGGCCGGCCTCGTCGCACGCCTCGCGAAGCCGCTCTCGTCGAGCCTCACCGTGTGGGGCCGCTACGCGTACAACCAGCTCGACGACACGTCGATCGGCTCGACGAGCCTCGACTCGAACTACAACTTCGAGCGCGGCCGCGCCGGCGGCGTCGAAGGCTCGCTCGAGCTGCGCGTCGGCCCGTGGCTCTCGGCGTTCGCGAACGCGTCCTACGGATTCGCGCAGGGCCGCGGCATCGCTTCTGCGAAGTTTTTGTTCACGCCCGAAGACCTCGCCGACAACAGCTGGCAGACGCTCGATCACGCGCAGACGCTCACCGGCAACGCCGGCGCCACGGTGCGCGAGGGCCGCTTCTCGATCACCGGCCTCCTCGCCTACGGCTCGGGTCTGCGCACCGGCCCCGCGAACGACCAGCACGTCCCCGCGCACCTCCGCGCCGATATCTCGACGCAGTACACGTTCGTCACGCACGAGTATCCGATCCGCGTCGGCATCGACGTCATCAACGTCGCGGACGCGCACTATGCGTACCGGATCGGCAACGGCTTCGTCGGCAGCTCGTACGGCGCACCGCGCACCGTGTTCATGTCGCTGTCGATTCCGCTGGCGTCGGAGCCGCACCACGGCAGCGAGAAGGGAGACGACAAGTGAGCGCCTCGAACAAGCCAACGCTATCGTCCGCGCTCGTGTGGCTCGCCGGTCTCGCGCTCGTCGCGCTTGCGGCCTTCGCGTGCACGCGCGAGGACTACGAGCCCGATCCGAAGCCGCAAACGCTCGTGCCGTGTGACCCGAGCGCGGCCGAGGACGATCCGCTCGCGTGCCCGCCCGACGCAGCGGTCGATGCAGGCATCGATGCCGCGCCGCTCGACGCACCCGCCGATGCAGACATCGACGCGGCTGCGCTCGACGGCACAGCGGTCGGCCCATCGTCGCGGCCAAACGAAGTCGCGCCCCGAGCGTAGCTAGTCGTCGTCGCCGGGGCCGGGCGGTAGCGTCGCGAGGTAGGCCGCGATCAGGTCGACCTCTGCATCGGTGAGCTCGGCCGACGTCCACGACGGCATGTACTTCGTGCGCGCGCCGTAGTTCGTGCCGCCGTGGCCCTCGCGGACCTTCTCGCTCACCTCGTCGAGCTCGTGGGTCACGTCCTGACCGACGCGCCCACCCTGCGCGTTCGCGCCATGGCAGTTGCCGCAGAACCGCACGTAGAGGCCCTCGCCCGTCGACGGCTTCGGCGCCGCCGCGAGGAAGTCGAGCACGCGCGACAGCTCGGCGTCGCTGAGCACGTCGTCGCCGAACGCAGGCATCGCGTCGCGAAAGCCCATCTGCTTGTCGCGGCCGGTGCGAACCGTGTACGTCGCGAACGGCTTCACCGGGCTCAGGATCTGCGGGCCATCCATCGAGCCTCCGCCGTCGGCGCCGTGGCACATCGCGCAGTTCTCGCGAAACAGCTCCTCGCCGCTGACTTCTTCGCCGCCGGAGCCGTCGTCGTCCGACGGATCGCGCATGCCGATGTCCGTGCCGCACGCGCCGAGCAGAGAACCCGAGAGAGCGAGCAGCACACCGGACGAAGTGATCGACGCCCAGAAACCAGAGCCAACGAAGCCACGCATGCGCGTACCGATACCCCGTTCACGGTTCTCGAAACCAGGTCTGAAGCCACTTGACTTGAATTTGAAAACCATTTTCAATCTCAGTATGCAGAGCAGCGAATGCCACCGCCGTACGCTCGCCGCCAGCGACTTCATGCTCGTCGAGCAATGTTCGTGTGGCTCGATCCACGTGACGATCGGGGCGGTGACGCTGCGGCTCGCGAAGAACGCGCTCCCGGCGATCGCCGCGACGCTCGGTGATGCCGCGCGGAACATCGCGCTGCGCGACGTGCTGTCGGCGCGCGGCGACGAGCTGCAGGTGCTGTCGTGACGAGCGGCGACGAGCTGCAGGTGCTGTCGTGACGAACGGCGACGAGCGGCGACGAGCTGCAGGTGCTGTCGTGACGAGCAACGCCACGCGAGCTCGCGGCGAGGTCGACGCAGCATGCGCCACCCGTGAGGCGGCCAGGATCAGCTGCGCGGCCAACCCGCGTCCGGCCGCGTGCGATGACCGAAAGCCACGGGCGCTGATCTCGCGCGACGAGGCGCAGCCATGAGCGCGCTCGATGCCCGCGCGCGGATCACACCCGATCCGGTGAGCGGTCAGCTGCTGCGCGTGCTCGCGGTGCTCGTCTACGTGATGTGCGCCGCATGCGCGGTGCTGCGCTGACCAGTCGCGCACAAATGTGACGACATTGCTGCGAAAATGTGGCGATACTGAGCCGCGTGAGAAGGGCTCCGTATTTCCTCGCGATTCTCGGCCTCGCGGCGGCCGCTGGCTGCACCGATGACGACCTGCCGCCCCTGTCGGACGCGAAGGTCCTGACCTGTCCGCACCCCGGCAACCTGCCGTTCCGGACCGATTCCCACGCGTTCGCGCGGTCCGAGAGCCGGACGCTCGACAGCAAGAACACGCGCGTGAAGGACGAAGGCGCGGACGTGCTCGGCAACCCGGGCGGCAAGTCGGCGGACATCTACCTCGCCGACGATGCAATGGCCGAGAGCGGCGCGTTCGCGTATCGCGGTGCGAAGGCGCGCACGACGCCGACCGGTGGCCTGTTCTCGAACCCGTTCATCGGCGAGGCGGTCAGCCTCTGGCACTTCGATGCCGCGAGCGACACGTGGGAAGCGCACGGCCGCGCGAACACCGACGAGATGGGCCGATTCGAGATCGACGCGAGCAGCTTCGTCGTCGCCAACGGCGAGCCGATCTACTCGATCCTCGAGGGCGACGGCACGTGCGCCGAGCAGTACGACCTCATGCTGCCGCCGGGCTCGAAGGTTGTCGTCTCCGATATCGACGGCACGCTGACGACCGACGACGCGGAGCTGATCATGCAGGTCGCCGACGAGTCGTACGTGCCGAAGATGATGACCGGCGGCAACACCATGCTGCAGGCGTGGGCCGCGAAGGGCTATCCGATCATCTACCTGACGGCGCGCTCGCATCAGTTCCGCAGCGAGTCACGCGTGTGGCTGCGCGACCTCGAGTTCCCGATCGGCCCGGTGATCACGTCGAACATGACCAACGAGGCCGACGGCTACAAGACCGCCTGGCTGAAGCGCATGTTCACCGAGTTCGGCTGGGTCCCGGTCGCGGCCTACGGCAACGCCGATACCGACATCATCGCGTACGAGAACGCGGGCATCCCGAAGGACAAGACGTTCATCGTCGGTCCGCTCGCCGGCGACTCGAACACGGTCGCGATCCCGAACATGGACTTCACGCAGCACACGCAGACGTACGTCAGCGCGCAGCCGAACAATCAGTAGCGCGGCGTGAACAGTCGGGTCCGGTGGAACGCGCCATCGGAGAGCGACACGTGATCGTTCGTGATCTCGATGACGCGGTAGCCTTCACGGCCGACGCACTCGCCTGGCCCAGCGGCGATGCCGACGCGGTCGGGACCGAAGAGCAGTGCCTGCATCGTCGGGCCGACGAGCATCGGCCCGCCATACTGGAGGTCAGCAGCCGACAGGTTCGTGCCGATACAGCGCGTCCTGGTCGACGGCGCGCGCGGCACGAGCTCGTGCACGGCTGTCGCGACAAGCGCGATGCCTGCGACTGCGAGTATCCGCCTGTGCACGCACCGAGGATACGCGACGGGCGGCCCGAATCGATCGCTATTCGCGATCGTCGTCGGGCACGAGGCGCGGGCCGGGGAACTGCGCCGGCTCGCCCGGCGTCGGCGCCTCGCGCGCGGGATCGCGCTCGACCTCGCGCGTGAACGAGATGAACGCCATCTGCGGCCGTCGCGACGCCTCGGTCGTGACGAACCGGATGCCGTCGAGATGCCAGCCGCGCGCCACCCAGGCGTTGACGGCCTCCTCGATCGATTCGTCGGTGACGACCGAGAGCTCGACGAACTTGTACTCGAGGGCCATCGGCTAGCGCTGCTTCTGCAGGAGCTTGCAGGCGTACGGCGCGTGGTAGCTGATGATCATGTCGGCGCCCGCGCGGCGGATGCCGGTGAGCGTCTCGAGGATGATGCGGTCGCGATCGATCCAGCCCTTCTCGGCGGCGGCCTCGATCATCGCGTACTCGCCCGAGACGTTGTACGCGCAGACGGGCATGTTGACCTCGTCGCTGACGGCGCGGATGACGTCGAGGTAGGCGAGCGCCGGCTTCACCATGACGATGTCGGCGCCCTCGGCGACGTCCATCGACACCTCGCGGATCGCCTCGGCGACGTTGCTGTAGTCCATCTGGTGGCCACGGCGGTCACCCGACTGCGGCGCCGACTCGACGGCCTCGCGGAACGGACCGTAGTACGCCGACGCGTACTTCGCGGAGTACGCGAGGATCGCGACCTGCTCGTGGCCGTCCTCGTCGAGGCTCTCGCGGCACGCGGTGACGAAGCCGTCGAGCATGCCGCTCGGCGCGACGACGTCGACGCCGGCATTGGCGTAGCTGACGACCGTGCGCGCGAGGTTCTCGAGCGACGCGTCGTTGTCGAGCTCGCCGTCGTGCATCACGCCGCAGTGGCCGTGGTCGGTGTACTCGCAGAAGCATGCGTCGGCCATGACGACGAGCTCGGGGCGCGCCTTCTTGATCGCGCGGATCGCCTTCTGGACGACGCCCGCGTCCTTCCACGCCTCCGAACCGACCGCATCCTTGCGCTCGGGGATGCCGAACAGGATCACGGCCGGGATCCCGAGGTCGGCGGCCGCTGCCGCGGCATCGACGGCCTTGTCGACCGAGTAGTTGAACTGGCCGGGAAGCGAGCCGATCGGCTTGGCGACACCCGAGCCTGGCACCACGAACAGCGGATAGATGAAGTCCTCCGGCGCAAGCCGCGTCTCGCGGATCATCCGGCGAAGGTTCTCGGTGCGGCGCATCCGGCGCGGCCGGTAGTCGGGGTAATTCATCGCTACGGTGGATACACCGACCGGACCGCCTGCGCCATTCCCTCGGGCGTCGGCGCTGGGGCGACTGCGACCTCGCGGATCCCGGCATTGCGGGCCGCAGAGGCCGTCGTTTCGCCGATCGCACAAAATCGCGTCGCGAGGTCGGCGATCGACCTGCCCCGCGCAGAAACGACTGCGGCGAGCGCGGCGACCTGCGACGGTGCGAACATCGCGCATACGGCTGCCCGACCGGCCACGAGGAGGTCGGCGCCGGGCGCGAGCGACGGATCGTCGGGCGCGACCGCGACCGTGCGATAGGCAACGACGTCGACGACGATCGCGCCCGCCTTGCGCAGGACCTCGAGCGCCTCGACGCGGCCCTCCTCGGCGCGCGGCACGAGCACGCGCTTGCCGGCGAGGTCTCGACGGGTGACGAGCGTCTTCGCGAGCTCGACGCCGTCGCGCACGTCGGCAGGATGCTGCGCGGGCAGCTTCGCGATCTCGAGCGCGCGCTTCGTCGCGGGACCGACCGCCCACACCTCGGACAGCGCGGAAGTCGCCTGTGCAGCTCGTGCGAGCTCGTGTGCCGCGCGCGGGCTCGCGACGAGGATCGCCGCATAGTCCTCGGCCGCGAGCGCCCTCGCGAGCGCATTCGGATCGGCGGCCGGCGCGGTCCGCGTCACCGGCATCGCGACGACGTCGAGGCCGAGCGGCGCGAGCTGGGCGGCGTAACTTCTCGCGTCCGCCTCGTCGCGCGTCAGCACCGCAAACGCCATATCGCGACATTACTGCAGCTGGCACGCGACGTGCTGCATGGGATGCCATGGCGTCGATCGGCTCTGCCCCCGTGTACATGCGCCCCGGTGTGCCCAGCGGCTCGGGCACTGCGCGTGATTCGGAGCTGGACCGCGTTCGCGGCCTGGCTCGGGTGCTCGACCGGTACTTCGTAGATCCGCTGATGGGCCTCGTCATTCCGGGCGTCGGCGACGTGATCGGCTCGCTGCTCGGCATGTACGTCGTGGTGATCGCCGCGCGCCGCAAGGTTTCGCCGGTCATCATCGCGCGGATGCTGATGAACCTGACCGCCGATGCCGTCATCGGCATCGTCCCGCTCGTCGGCGACATCTTCGATATCGGTTTCAAGGCACACCTGCGCAACGTCGATCTGCTCGAGTCACGCATGAGCCACGGCGGCCGCGCGACCGCGAAGGATTGGGCAGTCGTCGTCGGCGCCGCGCTCGCGTTCATCGCGGCGATGGTGCTCATCGTCTACGGCGTCATCCGGCTCTTCCGCGCGGTCTTCTAACCGACGCCACGATCGGGTAGGTTCCTTGCCGTGCGCTGGCTAGCCGTGATCGCGATCGTGTGCGGATGCTCCAACGGCGCCAAGCGCGAGGACGGTGCGATGCCCCCGCCGAAGCCGACGCCGAAGCCCGCGCAGGCCGAGCAGCAGACGACCGCGAAGGTCTATCTCGACACGCCGCGCGGCGAGGTCGCCGTCAACGTCGAGGTCGTGTCGACCGAGCCGAAGATCGAGCGCGGCCTCATGTATCGCGAGCACCTCCCGCTCGATGCCGGCATGTTGTTCATGATGGGCTACGAGAAGGATTGGTCGTTCTGGATGAAGAACACGCTGATCCCGCTCGACATGATCTTCATCAAGAAGGACATGACGATCGCCGGCATCTCCGAGAACGCCGAGCCGCAGACCGAGACGCTGCGCAAGGTCGGCGTTCCGTCGCTCTACGTCCTCGAGGTCAACGGTGGCTGGACGCGCTCGACGGGTGTGATGGCCGGGGCGAAGGTCCGCTTCGAAGGCGTCACGCAGTAACTGCGCGCACGGCGGGTTCAGTTTTGGCAACCGCGAAATTCGTCGAGCGTGACGGACTCCGCAGGCCGAACCGCCGTCTCCCGCTTATTGTGCCCTGTCGGCATTTCGCGTTAAAACGCGTTCAACACCTAAGAGGGGATGAACATGGCCTTCCGTCCAACGTTGCTTGCTGCTGCTGCTGCACTCCTGCCGTCTATCGCTGCCTGCGGCGGCGATGATGGTCAGCCCGTACCCGAGGGCACGCACTATCACTACGTGGCGAACAAGGTGTTCGTCCCGACGACGAACGCGGAGGCCCAGAAGTACGGCCTCGATCTGAACGGCGACGGCACGATCGATAACCAGCTCGGCCAGGTGCTCAGCACCCTCGGCAGCATGGGTTTCGACATCCAGATGACGATCGACACCGCGGTCGCCGAAGGCAGCATCATCCTGCTCGCCGACGTCCAGACCAAGGACTTCACGAACACGGCCGCCGCCGGCATCCAGGTCTTCCTCGGCGACAACCCGACGCCCGCCGCGTGCAACGGCTCGGACGATACGACCTGCGGCCATCACCTCGATGGCAACGGCTCGTTCGAGATCGCGGCGAACTCGCCGCAGAACGCGGCGCTCGCCGGCAAGATCGTGAACGGCACGTTCAACGGCGGCCCCGGCAACCTGTCGCTCCAGATCGCCCTCGGCGGCACCGAGGCGATCCAGCTCGACCTCATCGGTGCGCGCGCGAAGGCCTCGGGCCTCAGCGACACGAAGATCGGCTCGAGCGCGAACGACGGCGTGATCTTCGCCGGCGCGATCACGAAGGATGACATCGACAACAAGGTCATCCCGGCGATCCAGACGCAGATCGCGCCGATCATCACGCGCGACTGCACCATGCCGACGATGCCGCCGGGCTGCGGCTGCGGGGCCGACTCGACGGGCAAGACGATCCTCGGCCTGTTCGACACGAACCCGAAGGACTGCGCGGTCTCGGTCGACGAGATCAAGAGCAACACCCTGATCATGTCGCTGCTCTCGCCCGACGTCACGGTCGACGGCAAGATGGCGCTGTCGCTCGGCATCAAGGCGACGGCCGTCAAGGCGACGTACACGGTCGCTGGCCAGCAGTAAGCTCCGGCTTCCAGTACACGTGAGCGGCGTGGTCTTCGGACCGCGCCGTTTTGCGTTTCAGGCCCGAGGACGATCCAAAGCTCGTCGGTCCGCAGCGAAGCAAGGATCGACGACACCTCGGGACGAGGGCCCGGGGATTACCGGGGGACGAGCGAGACGCCACCGGCCGCGAGCGAGGCGGAGCCGACGAGACCCGCGTCGTCGCCGAGCGCGGCAGGCACGACGGTGACCGCTTCCTGCGACGGACGATTGCCGACGATCTCGAGCGTCGTCTCGACGAGCTGGTAGAGCGTCGGGGCGCGGCCGAGGAAGCCGCCGCCGAGCACGAGCTTGTCGGGGTTCAGCACGGCGATCGCGTTGCCGAGCGTGGCCGCGAGCAGCGGCGCGAGCTCGCTCCACAGCGCGAGCGCGTAGTCGTCGCCGTCGGCAGCCGCCTGATCGACGTGGCCGGGGTTCACGTTCTCGATCACGCCGCCCGCGAGCTCGAGCGCCTTCGACTTCGCGCCCGCGGCGAGCTCCTTCTGGACGCGCGCCTGCACGTAGCTGCCGCCGCAGTACGCCTCGACGCAGCCGCGGTTGCCGCACGCGCATGGCGCCGCGTCGTCGTCCCAGCGGACCTTGCAGTGACCGATCTCACCGGCGGTGTTCGACGCGCCCTCGACGAGCTGGCCGTTGACGATGAGGCCACCGCCGATGCCGGTGCCGACAAACACGCCGAGCACGTCGCGGCTGCCGCGTGCCGCGCCCGCGACTCCTTCGCCGTACACGATCGCGTTGACGTCGTTGTAGACGCCGACCGAGAACGACGGGCCGAGGCGCTTCGCGAGCATCTTGCCGAACGGCACGTCGCGCCAGCGCAGGTGCGGTGACACCGAGATATCGCCCTCGCGACCGCGCAGCATCGCCGCGATCCCGACGCCGACCGTGCCGCCGCGGCCACCTGCGAGATCCTCGACGACGCGCGCGCACCGCTCGACGATCGTCGCCGGATCGCGAGGCTCGCCGACATGCTCCTTGCGGTGCGTGACGATCTCGTTGTTGTCGCCGACGATCGCGACGCGGAAGTTCGTGCCGCCGAGATCGATGCCGATCTTGCTGCCTGCCATCAGTGAACCTCGGCCTTCGCGGCTTCGATCGCCGCCTCGACGACGCCGCGAATCTCGGCGAGCCGCTCCTCGGTGTTCGCCTCGCAGCGCATGACGAGCGCCGGCTGCGTGTTCGACGCACGCACGAGGCCCCAGCCGCCGTCGAACTTCGCGCGAACGCCGTCGACGTCGACGACGCCGTGCACGTCCTTGTTGTCGCGCAGGCGCTTTGTCACCGACGCGACGATCGCGACCTTCTGATCGTCGGGACACTCGACGCGAATCTCCGGCGTGTTGATCATCGCCGGCAGGTCACCGGCGCGATCCGCGAGTGTGCGCTCGCCGCGCGACAGCAGCTCGAGCAGGCGTGCGCCCGAATAGATCGCGTCGTCGAATCCGAACCAGCGGTGCGCGAAGAACATGTGTCCGCTCATCTCGCCGGCGAGCTGCGCGCCCGTCTCCTTCATGCGCGCCTTGATCAGCGAGTGGCCGACCTTCCACATCTCGACCTGGCCGCCGGCCTGCTCGAGCTCGTCGTACATCGCCTGCGAGCACTTCACCTCGCCGACGAACTTCGCGTCGGGAACATCCTGGAGCAGCGCCTTGCCAAACAGGATCATCAGCTGGTCGCCCCACAGGATGCGTCCCTTGCCGTCGACCGCGCCGATGCGATCCGCGTCGCCGTCGAGCGCGATGCCGAGCTCGGCCTGGTTCGACTGCACCATCGCGATCAGGTCGACCATGTTCTCCGGCTGCGTCGGATCGGGGTGATGGTTCGGGAACCGACCGTCGAGCTCGCAGTACAGAGGAACCACGTCGAAGCCGAGGCGGCGATACAGCGACACCGCGGTCGGCCCACCTGCGCCGTTGCCCGCGTCGACGACCACCTTGAAGCGGCGCGCGCCGAGCTGCAGCTGCGAGACGGCATGATCGAGATATGCGGTCTGCACGTCGCGCGAGTGCATCGCGTGCTTGGGATGCGGTGCAGGCTCCTTGAGGAGCTGGGTGACCCGATCGCGGATCGCGGCGATCGCCGAGCCGTGCAGCGTCTCGGTCCCGACCATCAGCTTGAAGCCGTTGTCCTCGGGCGGATTGTGACTGCCCGTGATCATCACCGAGGCGGGCGCCTCGAGGTGGTGCGCGGCGAAGTACAGGACCGGTGTCGGCACGACGCCGATGTCGATGACCTCGGCGTGGACGCGAATGCCGTCGGTCAGTGCCGCAAACAGGCGCGGCGAGTGCACGCGCGGATCGCGACCGACGACGACGCTCCCGCCGGCTGCCCCTGCGCCGACCGCGTTACCGATCGCTCGAACCGTCGCGTCATCGAGGTCGCGCTCGGCGACGCCACGAATGTCGTACTCGCGAAAACTCCGGGGATTCACCTGTCATAGGTACCGCGCGAGGCCGCGTGCGGAAAGGGCATCGATAACCTTGCGGACGTCCTGTGCGGCGTCCTTCCGGATGACCAGGATCGCATCGCCGCTCTTGACCACGACCATGTCGCTCACCCCGACGGTCGCGATCAGCGTCCCGTCGTCGCTCATCACGATGTTGCCGGTCCCGTCGAGCACGACCGCGGTCCCCGCGATCGTGTTCCCGCTCCCATCGACGCCGCGCACCGCGGGCAGTGCCGCCCACGAGCCGACGTCGTCCCAGCCAACGCTCGCGGGCACGGTCACCACGCGGTCGGCTTTCTCCATCACCGCGTGGTCGAACGAGATCGACGGCAGCGTCGGATAGAGGCTGAGCGCCGTCGAGGGCTCGCGCGCGATCTCCTTCACGGCGTGCGCCGTCGTCGGCAGATGCGTGGTCAGCTCGGCGAGCAGCCGCTTCGCGCTCGCGCAGAAAATCCCGGCGTTCCACAGATAGCGCCCGCTCGCGACGTACTGCTCCGCGGTCGCGCGATCCGGCTTCTCGACGAAGCGCTTCACCGGCGTCACCACGCCGTGCTTCGCGGGCCCGTCGATCTCGACGTAGCCAAAGCCCGTCTCCGCGCGCGTCGGCGTGATGCCGATCGTCGCGATCGCATCGGTCTGTTCTGCCGCCCTGAGGCCCGCATCGAGCGCCGCCGCGAATGCCTCCTTGTCGGTCACGTGCTGATCGGCCGGCATGACGAGCATCACGGCATCCGGATCGCGTGCAGCGAGCGCCGCCGCCGCGAGGCCGATCGCCGCGGCCGTGTTGCGCCCGACCGGCTCGCTCAGGATCTCGACGCCGGGCAGCACGTCGCGCGTCGCGGCCGCCTGCGAGTCCGCCGTCACGATCAGCGCCCGCCCGCACACGCCCGACGCCAGCCGCGTCGCGGTGGCGACGAGCGGCTCGTTCGTGTCGCTCAGCGGAAGCAGCTGCTTGGGGCGCACACGGCGCGAGGCGGGCCAGAGGCGCGTTCCACCGCCGCCGGCAAGAATGACTGCATGGCGCATGACGCCGGCATGATCGAGGACGGGCTCGCCTTACGCAACCTCAGGGCGGCGCGGCGTGCGTAGGTCCCTCGATCGCCTTGCGCTTGAGCGCGGCGAACTCCTCGTCGTTGATCGTCCCCGCTTCGTGCAGTGACTTCGCTCTCGCGATCTCCTCGGTCGAGCTCGGGCCCGCCATGCGCCTCGCATAGGCGTCCGCGTGCTCCTGGAGCCTCGCCCGCGCGGCCTGCTGCCGCTCCGCCATCTTCGAGCCGCGCAGCACGATGTAGAGAATCGCGGTGACGACCGGGAAGAACAGAAGGCCCAGGATCCACAGCACCTTCTTCTTGCCGCTGACGGTCGGATCTCTGATCAGATCGACGGCGATCTGAACCAGCACGATGATGTACGCGACGGTGAAGAGGACCGAGACGACGAGCCAGAGCCCTTCGGCGAAATTGCTCATGACACTGCGACTGTGCCTCTGCCGCAACCACCGGCAATGGAGGGCGAACGCGACGGCCGAAGGCTGAGGCCAGCCCCACCGACGGGGAGTACCGACCCAGGGTCCGGCCGCCGGACGCTCGTGATCTCGTCACCTTAGCCCGCCTACGACCGGGAACGCCGCGTGCTTGCTCCTGCCCCATGGCCCGCCTCTCTCTGGTGCTCACGATCCTCATCGCGTTTGTCACCAGTGCGGGCGCTGACAGCAAAGTCGACTGGAGCAAGTACATCGACCCCAATCCGAGCGCGCCGGTCCGGTCCTCTCCGGCCCGGGTCGCCGGCGACCCCGCCCCGGCCAAGGCGAAGGCCGCCAAGACCAAGAAGAAGCCTGCGCCCAAGCGCAAGGCCAAGGCGCGCAGCAAGGCGAAGTCACGCCACCGCTGATCGCCCACGAGGGGCTCCTTCGCGCCGAGGAGCGCGCTCAGTCGCGGTGGTACGGCTCGCCGCGCAGGATCTTGAACGCGCGGTAGAGCTGCTCGAGCACGAGGATGCGAACGAGGCGGTGCGCGATCGTCAGCTTGCCGAACGCGATGAGCCGCCTCGCACGCTTTCGAACGACGTCGCTGTGGCCGTCGGCGCCGCCGATCGCGAACGCGACGGGCGCACCGCCACCGTGCTGCTGCTCGGCGGCGAGCAGCTCGGCGAACTGCGCGCTCGTCATCGCCTCGCCGCCCTCGTCGAAGACGTAAAGATGGCAGTTCGCGGGGAGCGCCGCGACCATCCCGGCCTCGTCCTTCGCCTCGTGCACGGTGAGCGTGCAGTACGGACGTAGCCGCTTGCGATACTCCTCGTCGGCCTCGACGAAGTACGACTCCTTGAGCCGCCCGATCGTACCGAGGTGGACTTTCACTCAGTGGACCACGGGCGACTCGTACGTCTCGACGGGCATGCGCGCGTCGGCCGGCACGTCGATCGGGACGCGCGGCGCGTCGTTCCACAGGCCCTCGAGGTCGTAGTGCTCGCGGGCCGAGTGGAGGAAGACGTGGACGACAAAGTCGCCGAAGTCGAGCAGCGCCCACTGGCCGCTGCGCGCGCCCTCGGTGCTGATCGGCTTGAGTCCTTCCGCCTTCAGGCCCTGCGAGATCGCGTCGGCGATCGCATCGACCTGCCGATCCGACCGGCCGGAGATGACCAGCTGGTAATTGCAGAACGAGCACAGCTGACGCACGTCGAGCAAGATCGGCTCGAGCGCTTTCTTGTCGAGGGCAAGTGTCAGCGCGCGCAGCGCGCCGTCGAGCCCTTCATTGGATGTTGGCTGGCTCGTCGGCTCGCTCGCGGTGTTACGTCCACGCGCTTGTGGGGTCGAACGTACAGCCTTGGGGGCGCTCTTCTTGCTCTTGGTCATGCGTCGTTCAGTGCTCCTTCACGGACGAATTTGGCCGCTTCCGCGAACCACGAACTTGGTGGTGGTGAGGCCTTCGGCGCCCATCGGGCCGTAGGCGTGGAGGCGCGTCGTCGAGATGCCGATCTCGGCGCCGAGCCCGAGCTCGCCGCCGTCGGCGAACCGGGTCGATGCGTTGACGAGCACGGTCGAGCTGTCGACGTCGCGCAGGAACTGTTCGGCCGCCTCGCGGTCGGTCGTGACGATCGATTCGGTGTGATTCGAGCCGTAGCGTTCGATGTGATCGATCGCACCGGGAAGGCCATCGACGACGCGCACGGCGAGCACGAGGTCGAGATACTCGGCCGACCAGTCGTCATCGGTCGCTGCGCGGATGGCCGTACCTCCGAGCTCGCGCACCGTGGCATCTCCGCGCAGTTCGACCCGCGAACCGAGCCGCGCGACGATGCGCGGAATGAACGTGGCCGCAACGGCGCGATCGATCAGCAATGTCTCGAGTGCGTTGCAAACGCCAGGCCGCTGGGTCTTCGCGTTGTCGACGATGCGCTCGGCCATGGCGAGGTCGGCAGCCGCGTGGACGAACACGTGGCAGACGCCCTTGTAGTGCTTGATGACGGGCACGCGCGCGTGCTCGGCGACGTAGCGGATGAGGCCCTCGCCGCCGCGCGGGATGCAGAGGTCGACGAGGTCGTCGAGCTTGACGAGATCCGCGATCGCCTCGCGATCGGTGACGGGCACGAGCTGCACGGTCTCGGCCGGCAGCCCCGCCTTCTCGAGGCCCGCCTGCACCGCCGTCGCGAGCGCGCGGTTGCTCTCGAGCGCCTCGCGGCCGCCGCGCAGGATGCACGCATTGCCCGCCTTGAGGCAGAGCGCCGCGGCGTCGGTCGTCACGTTCGGCCGCGCTTCGTAGATCATCGCGATGACGCCGAGCGGGATGCGCACGCGCGAGATCTCGAGGCCATTGGGCCGCGTCTCGGCGTGCTCGACCTTGCCAAGGACCTCGGGCGCCGCCGCGACCTCGCGGACCGCGCGCGACAGGCCGGCGACGCGTGCATCGTCGAGCTTCAGCCGATCGAGCATCGCCGCCGACAGACCCGCCGCCTGACCGGCCTCCAGATCCTTCGCATTGGCCGCGAGAATCTGTGGGCGTGCGGTATCGATGGCGTCGGCGATGGCTGAAAGCGCGGACTTGCGCTGCTCGGCCGTCGCCTTCGCGATGATCCTCGCCGCTCCCCGCGCCGCCTGGGCGACGCCTCGAATCAGCCGTTCGCGCTCGATCGAGCCTGTCACAAGATTACGAGATCATCCCGGTGGATTGCTTCGTCGATGGACTTGTACCCCAGCCTGGCCTCGATGCCCGCTGAATGCAAGCCCAGGATCTTCCGCAGATCGTCGCCGGGGTAAGCCGCGAGACCACGGGCTAATTCGTTACCGTCCCGAGTGACGATCGACACCGTATCGCCCAGTTCGAAGTCTCCGTCGACCGAAACGATGCCGGCCGGGAGGAGGCTCTTGCCGCCATCGCGGAGGGCCCGGGCGGCGCCATCGTCGACGACGAGCTTGCCGGCGGGCTTCGCGCCGTAGGCGATCCAGTGCTTGCGGGAGGACAGCGCGCGGTCGGGCGGCACGAACAGCGTCCCGACGTCGGCGCCCGCGAGCACGCGCGTCAGCACCTCGGGATCGCGTCCCGGCGCGACGACGGCCGGCACACCGGTGCGCGTGACGATGCGTGCCGAGCCGACCTTGCTCGCCATGCCGCCGGAGCCGACGCCCGACGTGCTCTTGCCGGCGACCGGTGCGGCCTCGCGATCGATATCGCGCACGATCGGCATGCGCACGCCCGTCGCGTCGCGCACACCCTCGACGTCGGTGAGGATCAGGAGGACGTCGGCGGAGACGAGGTTGCAAACGAGCGCGGCGAGCTGGTCGTTATCGCCGAACTTGATCTCCTCGGTCGCGACCGTGTCGTTCTCGTTGATGATCGGCACGACGGCGCGATCGAGCAGCGCGCGCAGCGTGTGGCGCGCCGACAGGAAGCGCCGGCGATCGCCGAGGTCGTCGTGCGTGACGAGGACCTGGCCGATCTCGATCGAGTGCGCACCGAACGCGTGCTCCCACATCTGCATGAGCCGCGACTGGCCGACCGCGGCGGCCGCCTGCAGCGCGGGCATCTCCGTCGGTCGCGTCGCCATGCGTAGGCGCGGCAGGCCGAGCGCGATCGCGCCCGACGAGACGATGACGACCTCGATGTCGCGGCGGCGCAGCTCGGCGACCTGATCGGCGATCGTCGCCGGCCGGCTCGCCGGCGCCTCGGCGATAAGGCGGCTGCCGATCTTGACGACGACGCGCTTGGCATCGACGAGAGCGGCGCGCTCGGGCGGGTGCAGCGCGTCCAGCGATTTCATCGCTTGATGGTGCCGGCGGCGACGCGAGCGCGCCAGCGGCGGTCGAGCGATTCGAGCGCGGCATCGAGGTACGGATTGACCTCGCTCGACAGCTGCGCCTCGATCGCGGCGACGGTGCGCGACAAGAAGTTCGTCTTCTCGGCGAGCGCGGCGTCCATCACCTGCTCGATCTCGTCGACGCGCTCGGCCTCCGCGATGACCTCGGACTTCGCGGCGAGCATGCGGCGGAAGCGTCCACCGGACGCGAGGTCGACGAGCTCGAGCGGTGCGCGGATCGTCGCGCGCGCGGCCGACAGCGCGCCCTTGCGGAATGGATGAAACGCGAGCGCGCCGGGCGTGTTGTCGATCGAGCGCAGGATCTCCTCGCGCAGCACGAGCGCGGTCGGTGCATCGAGGGCGAGCCCGGTGTGGAGCTTGGCGCAGTAGTGATCGAACAGCGTCATCGCCGTGTACGTGCGCGCGGCCGAGCGGGCGCGGTTGATCGCGGCGATCGCGACCATCATGCGCTTCGCGGCCTTGGTCGCGACGCGGGTGAGCACGCCGCCGATCGCGATGTGTGCGATCGCGGGCGGCTTCGTCTGGCCGTGGACCATGACGTCGACGGCATCGTGATCCATGTCGACCTGGTGGGACGACGCGATCCGCTTGTAACCACCGCCGAGGATCGTGCCGACGGCCCAGTCATCGAGGAACGGAATGGGCAGCGCACCGGCGAGGCTACCGACGAGGGAGCGCGCGATGATCGAGCGGCGCTGGCCGATCAGATAGTCGCGGCGCTGGACGAGGGCGTCCGTCATTTCTGGGAGTTTGACCCAGCCGGCGCCGGAGCGGGAGCAGGAACCGGCGTGACGGCCGTTCCGTCGGGATTCTTCCTGATCGGCGGGGCGATACCCTGGAGCAGGAAATCACGGTCATCGACCTCCCGCCGGCGCTCCGGCGTCGCGACGATCTGATCGGCCGCGGGAGCTGCGACCGCGACCGCGGTGCCGATCGCCGAGGCCTTCGCGTCGATGCCGAGCTTCATCGAGAACCGGCGGCCGTCGCGCGAGAACCCGACCGTCGCGGCCAGCTTCATCGCGAGCGGCGCGCCCGTCGCGGCGTCGAGCGTGACCTCACCGGAGAGCGCCTCGATCGTGCGCTTCTCGCGCCACTTGCGCTGGACGACCGGCTCGGCACTCGCTGCGCGCGGGGACGGCGAGAGCTTCACCGCGATCTTGCGCGCCGCGCGGCCTGCCACCTGCGTCTGCCCCTGATCGGAGAGCTCCGCACCTGGCGCGACGAGGTCCCACGTCGCCGCGATCGCGCCGAAGAACGAGTCGCGCTGCTCGCCCGGCTCCTCGGGCGACTCGGGTGCGCGGCCGTGCCAGCGCTGGTAGCGCGGACGCAGGTAGAGCTTGCCGCCCTCGAACGTCACCTCGCGGCCGTAGTCGGCGGAGTTCGTGTAGAGCGCGTGATACGTGCCCTTGTCGCCGAGCTCGATCGTCGCGTGATCGGACAGATCGGTGACGCGCTTCGCGCCCTCGTCGACGAGCGTCGTCGTGTCGATGCTGTACGTGTGCGGGCCGATCGCGGCGATCACCTTGGCGTACGGCGTCGTGAGGGCGCGGCCGAGCTCGCCGGGATCCTTCGCGGCACGGGCGACGTCGATCGGCGCGACCTTTTCCTTCGGTGCGACCACGAGCGTGCCGAGCTTGTCGTCGGGAACACCCTCCGAACGGCCACACCCGACGAGTGCCAGGCTGGCAAACAGCACGTTGCGGAGCATCGCGAGGGTCTTAGCTTTCTCGACGGCCAGGGTCAACCGAGCTACGTTCTCCCGTGGTGCAGGAGCTGATGCCGTTTGCAACGTCCTGGGGCGGATGTGCATTCGCGGTCCTGCTGGGGCTCCTCTGGGGCAGCTTTGCCAACGTCTGTATCTACCGCTGGCCGCCGACCGAGGAGTTCCCGGAAGGCCGCTCGGTCGTCAAGCCCGGCTCGCACTGCTCCGCGTGCAAGGCGCCGATCCACTGGTACGACAACGTGCCTCTGCTCAGCTACCTGTGGCTGCGCGGGCGCTGCCGGGCATGCGGGACGTCGTTCTCGCCGCGCTACCTGCTCGTCGAGGCGCTGACCGGCGCGCTGTTCGGCGTCGCGTGGTGGTTCACGCTCGGCATGGGCGGGATGTACGAGACAGCCGACGTCCGCCTCGTCAGGTTCGTGATCGACGCGTGGTTCGTGTTCACGATGGTCGTCGTCACGTTCATCGACATCGATCACAAGCTGATCCTGGACAAGGTCACGATCCCGTCGATCGCACTCGCCTACCTCGCAGGGTTCGCGCTCGGCCACGCATGGTGGGAGGGCCTCGTCGGCATCGCGATCGGCTACGGCGGACCGTGGCTGATCGGCGAGCTCTACTACCGGCTGCGCGGCCGCGAGGGCCTCGGCCTCGGCGACGCGAAGCTCCTGGCCCTGGTCGGCGCCCTGCTCGGCTGGAAGGGCGTCGTGTTCTCGCTGTTCGGCGGCTCGGTGATCGGCTCGATCGTCGGCATCGTCCACCTTGCAAGGGCGCGCAAAGAAATCATGACGACCGAGCTGCCTTTCGGGCCGTTTTTGGCGGCCGCAGCTGTCTTCTATTTGTTCGCCGAGCCGTGGATCGAGCTGTACTTCCGACTGGTATAGTTGGCGACGATGGCAGGCCAAGCGGCCGAGCAGATCATCGCCGGGGTGGTTCTCAGCGAGCGTCTGGCAGTGACGATGTACGGCGCGATTCATCGCGCCTCGTTTGGCGGACAGCGCAACCTGCGCGGGCTCGTCGTCGACCCCAGGATGCTCGAAGAGGATGCGTTTCGCGTCTCGCTGACCGACGCGGCGAACATCGCGGCGGTCACGCGGCTCGAGCATCCCAACATCGTGCCGACCGTGACGGTCGAGTCGGGTGGTCCCGACGTCGTCATCGTCACGCGAGGCGTCGGTCGCTACGTGACGGTGCAGGACCTGATCACGCAGGCGAAGGCGCGGTCCAAGAGCGGCAAGCTCTCGCTGCCGATCGCCGCGCTGATCGGCAAGAGCGTGATCGAGGCGCTGGCCGCCGCACATCGCAACGGGCTCATTCACGGCGCGGTTCATCCACGCAGCGTGCTGATCGACGAGGACGGCGGCGTCCGCCTCGGCGACTTCATCTCCGGTCGCGCGCTGACGACGGCGGTCGCACAGGGTGCCGACTCGTCGCTGTGGCGAGGGCTCGCCGGCTACATCGCGCCCGAGCTCGTCGTCGGCGAGGATCCGACGCCGGCCGTCGACGTGTTCGCGGTCGGCGCGATGCTGTTCACGATGCTGTCGGGCGAGGTCCCGCCGGGCTCGCTGCGCGTGACGCCCGCCGTCGAGCGGCTCGTCCAGCGCGCGCTCGATACCGACGTGGGACGCCGCTACCGCAGCGCGACCGATCTGCTCGAGAACCTGCTCGAGGCGATGGAGGACGACCGCTGGGAGCTCGCCGACCGCGGCGAGCTGATCGCGGAAGCGGGCCTGTCCGCCACCGACGAGAACATCGACGACGCGACCGAGGATCTGCTCGCCTCGCTCGGCAAGAGCGACATGAAGGTGACGACGCGGCCGAGCAGCTTCGAGCTGACGCCACCGCGTCCGCAGACGACCGGCGGCCGCCTCGACGCCCTGCTCTCGGATCTCGGCGACGAGACCGGCCTGACGCACGTCGACGAGATGCCGGGCCAGAAGCTCCGGCGCGATCCGATCAGCGACATCATCCGCAGCGATCCGCGCTCGCGCGTGCCCTCGCTCGACGATCCCGACGACGACGACACGCCGCTGCCGCCACCATCGAAGCGGCCGAGCTCCGAGGACGGGATGATGATCCCGCCGAAGCGCCGCTCCGACGTCGTGCGCACGCCGCCGCGCGGCGCGACCGCCGACGAAGCCGCCGCGTTCG
>JABFXX010000361.1 GCA_013368795.1 Kofleriaceae bacterium | reverse complement strand
CGATTGTCGACCACGTGCCACGTCGCCGTCGCCGTCAAGGTTCACGACCACGACTACGTTGACGGGACAGGCTAGCCGAATCGTGCCGCGTGCCAGGCGGGCAGCTCGGTCATCGAGCGGAGCACTGCATCCGCCGCCGCGAGCTGCTCGGCGGTGTCGCTGCCGGTCGCGACGCCGACGACGGTCGCATTGCATGCGCGCGCCGCGGCGATGTCGTGGATCGTGTCGCCGACGACGATCACCTCGCGTACGTCGTGACCCTCGCGGCCTCGCTCGATCGCGCGCGCCACGAGCTCGGCGCGCACCGCCGAGTCGCAGCCGTAGCCACCGCAGTCGAACCAGCTCGCAAGCCCCGCGGCCTCGAGCTTCACCTGCGCGCCGCGCTTGATGTTGCCCGTGGCGACGCCGAGCCGGACGCGCTTCGGCGGCTGCGCGGCGAGGAACTGCAGCGTCTCGACGACGCCATCGAGCACGAGCACGCCGTGGTTGGCGATCAGCGTCTGCAGCCTCGGCACGTACGCGTCGAGGAATGCGTCGCGCTCCTGCGGCGTCGACGTGCGACCCATGCGCGCGACGAAGATCTCGTCGACGATCTGAGGGTCCGTCTTGCCGCCGTAGCGAATGCCTTCGCTCGCATCGGCGATGCCGTGCCGCTCGTGCATGATCGCGTCGAACGCGCCGCGGCCCGAGCCGTGCGCGTGCAGCAGCGTGCCGTCGATGTCGAACAGGTAGAGGACGGTCACGGGTTTGGCTGCGCGCGGCCGAACTTCTTCATGCAGGCCGGATCCTGTTCGCACCACCGGCCGAACGCGTTGATGAGGCCGTCGAACGTGTCGCGCAGCGCCCACGCCTTCTGCTTGTAGGACTGCAGCGTGCCGGCGCGCGAGAGGCCGTCGTCGAACGCCTTCTGCACGCCGGAGCACGGCGCGCCCTTCTGGAACTTCAGCGACGTGCCCTCGTAGACGCGGAAGCACGCCTCGAAGCCCTCGGGCGTGCCGCGGTTATAGAGAGGCGCGCCGATCGAGATCGCGTCGCCGATCGACCGCAGCACGTCCTCGATATCCTTCTCCTCGCACCCCTTCCAGATCGTCACCGCGTGCTCGGGAATCTTCCGTTCGATCGGACCGCCATCGTCCTCACCGGGCGGGGGCGACTCCTTCGTGTTGTTCGCGAAGTCGGTCATCGACATCTGGATCGGCTGCTTGATCATCGGCCGCAGGTAGTTCGCTGGCACGGCGAGGTTGATCGCCTGGCCCTGCGTGATGATCGCGGTCGTCACGCCGATGACCTCGCCGAACTGATTGAACAGCGGGCCGCCGCTCGAGCCCTGCGAGATCGCGGCGCTGATCTGGAGGATCGTCAGATCGGCGGACAGCGGCCGCACCTGCGAGATCAGACCGTCGGTGATCGAGTAATCGAACACGCCGAGCGGATTACCGATCGCATAGACGCGATCGCCTGCCGACACCGCGCTCGAGTCGCCGAGCCGGAGCGTCGGCAATGCCTTCTTCGCCTTGATCCGGAGCAGCGCGAGGTCGTGGCTCTTGTCGACGCCGACGATCACCGTCGCCGGGTACTCGGTCGCATCCTTGAACAGCTTGACCCGGATGTTCGACTCGCCCTCGATCACGTGGAGGTTCGTCGCGATCAATCCATCGGCGCCGAGGATGAACCCGGTGCCGACCTTCGCTTCGCCGGCCTCGATCCGGACGATGGCGGGACTCGATCGATCGATGATGTCGCGCGCCGTCTGTGCGGTGTGGTTCGACGCCTTGGGCGCCGTCCCGCATCCAGCCATCAGCGCAACGACCAGGAGCAGCGAGGACCGGCGCATGATCCAATTCTAGCCCGGCGGTCGATGACCAACCACAAGGGCCGGCCGCTGAAGCAGCCGGCATTGTTTCACCTGAAAGACCGTAACGTTCCGCGGGGTGCTCGCCAGCGTGCGCTAAGGCGCGGTCGCCGACCCGGCCGGCTGCGACGGAGCGGGCGGCTGGATATCCGGCGCACCGTTGATGCGGATCTGGCGCAACGCCGACTCGCCGGCGCGACGGAAGCCCTTCGGGTCGACCTTCGGATCGATGCCCGACTTCACGCCCGCATCGAGGTGCTGCTGGTAGAGGCGCATGCGGACCTCTTCCCAGGTCGGGCACGCCGCGGCGTCGCCCTTCTCGCGCGCCGACTCGCAGGCGGCGATGGCACGGTTCGCGTAGTCGAGCGCCGGCACGACATCGAGCTTGTCGACATAGGCGACGCTCGCGGCGACCAGTGCATGCCAGCGGGTCGGCGAGTCCTTGCCGCGCTCCGACAGCCGGGTCGATGCCTCGATCGCCCAGTCCTTCATCCCCGCCTCGCCGAGCTTGCGCGTGAAGTCTTCCGCCGCCACCCCATCGCCGGGCCGCGCCATCGTCCGCGCCTCGGCGAGTGCGAGCGCGAACTCGTCTCCCTTGATCGCGTTCGAGGCGTACATCTCGCGAGCGGGGAGAAAGATCGCGACCGCGACGACCGTCGCGACGGCGAGGTCGACCAAGGTGAAGCGAGGTAGCGCCATTGTCTCCCTAGACACTACCTGGACCCGAACGGTTCCGCTGCATTGCGCAATTCGATCATCGGGGCAAAAGGCAACGGCGCGTCCCGAGATGCCACGGCCTCAGAGAAGGTACCTACATATCCTCCCCGAGTGATCAGAGAGAGTTGAAGCGTGGATCACCCGTTGCACAAGGCGCCGGGACCAACCGCAACCGTCACCAGTTGGAGGACAGTTCATGCTTACGGCAATCTCGACCGCGTTTCACAAGGGTGGATGGGGCATGTGGCCCATCCTTTTCACCTCGGTCGTCACCATCGCGATCATCGTGGAGCGCGCGGTCTATTTGTTCCGCGCCTCGGTCGACAAGGACAAGCTCCTTGCGCTCCTCAAGAGCCAGGTGATGAGCGGCAACGTGCAGGGCGCCATCAAGGTTTGCTCGGGTAACCCGACGCCGATGACCCGCATCGTCCAGGCCGGCCTCATGAAGTTCAACAAGAGCGACGACGAGGTCCAGGCCGCGATGGACGAGGCCGCCCTCCGCGAGCTCCCCAAGATCAACGCGCGTACGCCGTACCTCGCGATGACCGCGAACTTCTCGGTTATGGCAGGCCTCCTCGGCACCATCTCCGGTATGATCAAGTCGTTCGGCTCCGTCGGTGGCGACGAGGGCGGCAACAAGGCGACGGTGCTCGCGGAAGGTATCTCCGAAGCACTGAACTGCACCGCGTTCGGTATCGGTTCGTCGCTCGTCGCGCTCCTCGGTTACTCGCTCCTCCAGGGCAAGACCACGACCGTGACCGACGACATCAACGAGGTCACCGTCCAGGTGGTCAACCTCGTGACGACGCACCGCGCGCAGATGCAGCCGACTGGCTAAACCCTTCCTCGCAACCCCTTTCCTTTAGCGAGGAGGTAACGCCATGGGCGCAGCAATCGACACAGGCGGCGGTGGAAAAAAGAGCGTCAACGTAGAGCTCAACATCGTCCCGTTCATCGATCTGATGAGCTGCTTGACCGCCTTCCTGCTGGTCACTGCGGTCTGGGTAAACATTGCCCAGATCAACATCCAGCCGAAGGGCAAGAATCGCGATACGCAGAACGTCCAGCAGGACGACGAGCACGTGACCCTCTCGGTCCTCGTGCAGGCGGATCGCATCTGGGTCGGGCTATCCCGCGTCAACGAGTTTCAGGAGATCCCGAAGAAGGGTGACGAGCAGGACTGGGAGAAGTTCGAGACCACGCTCAAGGAGCACAAGGCCTCGGCATTCTTCGCTGATCGTTCCGACATCGAGGTCGCCGGTGAGTCGACGACGCAATCCCCCGTCGAGTATCAAGACGTCATTCGCGCGATGGACGTATCCGTGAAGGTCGGCTTCATCGACGTGGGACTAACCGATCCGGCCGGCCTCGCGGCGCGGCCGCAGATGTGAAGGAGGGACCATGCCGGTACATTCAGCAGGCCCCCGCCTCTATCGTTCGGTTCCGTTCAAGCACCTCGTGAAGAAGGCGGGTTCGGCGTCGCACGCAGCGTCGTCGAACATCGCCCTGAACCTGACCCCGTTCGTCGACATGATGACGATCTTGGTCACGTTCCTTCTCATGGTGTTCTCGTCGACTGGTCAGCTGCTCCAGGCCCAGAAGGGTCTCGAGCTGCCGATGGCCGAGTCGCATGACACCTTGCAGCTAGCCCCCGTCATCATCGTGACGAAGAGCGAGATCACCTACCAGGGTCAGCTCGTCGCCACGACCGAGAGTGTTCTCCGTGACGACTCGCCGACGTTCAAGATCGATGCGCTCTTCGAGCGTCTCGACGCGGCGGCGAAGAAGATCAAGGAGGACGTCGGCCTGGGCAAGCTGTCCAAGGACCTCATCAAGTCGTGCGAGGAAGCCAAGCAGAACATCAGGCCGCAGCCGGGTCACATTTGCCCGGACGGTCTGGCGATCCTGCAGGCCGACGAGTCCACCGATGTTCGTCTCATCAACAAGATTGTGAATACGGCCAAGGCGGCCGGCTTCGACAATCTCTTGTTCGCAGTCAAGAACAAGTAAGGGGACACGAATGACTCGACTCGTCGGGGCTTCTCTTATTTTCGGTACGGCATTGCTGGTCGGCCTCACCGGCTGCCCAGACAACCCGTACAAGGCTGGAACCTGGACCAAGCAGCTCGACGATCCGCGTGAAGCGGAGCGTGCCGTCACGCAGCTCGAGCAGCTCGGCGATCCCAGCGCCATTCCGGCGCTCGGCAAGGCCTGGGAGAACCAGGGCAAGCCGGTTCGCCTGCTCCAGGTCATCATCAGTCTCGCTCGTCCGCTGACGCCCGAAGAGGCGAAGGCGACGTACATGACTGACTACGAGAAGACGGGCCGTCCCTCGAACTGGGACAAGGCGGCACCGTTCCTCATCAAGGCCCTCACCGAGGTCGACGAGGCGAACCCTCGCTCCGTCGACAGCGCGCAGAAGGCCGCCGATGCACTTGGCGACGCGAAGATCGAAGCCGGTCTCGATGCGCTCATCGAGATCGCGCAGAAGCCGGTCACCAAGAAGCTGATCGCTGCGCAGGTCGCGGCGATCCGCTCGATCGGCAAGTTCGATGGTCAGAAGCAGAAGGCTGCGGCCGCGCTGACGAAGATCCTCGACCGCGACCCGCCTGACCACCCGCGCACCGCCAAGGACAAGGAGCAGGGTCGCGCGCTCGAGGAGAAGTTCGGTCTCTTCCTCGGCGTCACCGGCGCGTCGATCAACGCGCTCGGCGACCTCCGCGTCTCGTCCGCGGCCAAGACGCTCGTGCTGTCGATGTATCGCACGCCGGAGCTGTTCACGCAGATCCGTCGCGCGCTCGCGGCATCGGGCCCCGAGGCCGAAGATCAGCTGCGCAAGGTTCTCCGTGGCGAGCACGCCGAGGTGAACCAGCTGTTCAAGGACAAGCGGCTCGACAAGTACTGCGGCGACAAGAACGACGCGCCACAGGATCAGTGTCAGACGGTCTCGGCCAAGGATTTCTATCCTGCGGTCGTGCTCGGTGACTTCTACGATCCGAAGGCCGTGCCGGACCTGCTGGCCGCGCTCAAGCGTCCCCCGTTCCCGCAGTACTACCAGGACGACCAGCCGAGCGGCTCGACCCAGTACAACGCGATCTTCGACGCGCTCCGCAAGATCGGCTCGCCCGACGCGGCCGACGAGGTTCGCGCGATGTGGATGGCGGGCAGCGGCGGCAAGGGCAAGAAGGGCGCTGCCGAAGGCGGCCCGGACCTGATGACGCGCATCCTCGCGATCGGTGCCTATCCCTTCGTCACGCGCGACAACGCGGGTGTCGAGGAGCTCGGCAAGATCGCCGCCGACAACGGCGCGGATGACAACCTCCGCACCGAGGCGGCCACGGCGTTCGCGCGCCTGTCGCGCAATGCGGATGACATCAAGGTCCTGAACGACCTCGCGCAGAAGTACTTCGACGCCAGCGACAAGAAGAAGAAGGAAGCGGCCGGCAAGCCGAAGGCGGATGCCGACGCGGCCGACAAGGAGCTGGAGAAGGTCAAGACCAAGCTCGACGAAGCGAAGATGGCCGTCCTCAAGACGACGAAGGACACGACCAAGACCGCGGCCGACATCAAGGCTGCGAGCGAGGCCGCGAAGCTCGTCGAAGAGGAGTTCAAGGTCGCGAAGAAGAAGCACAAGGAAGCGACGGCGCCGTTCAAGCAGGCGGAAGCTGCCGCGAAGGCCTACAAGGGCTACGCGCGCATGTTCCAGACGCACATTGCTCGCATCGAAGTCGCGCTTCGCTGCAAGCAGGACATGAACTGCTACGTCGGTACGCTCAAGCTCACGCCGGACGAGTCGGCGAAGAACCTGACGCCGTACATCAAGGACATCAAGGACTGGACGAAGGACGAGAAGCTCGGCCTCGTCGAGGGCGAAGTCGAGCGCGCGATGCTCGAGATCGGCAAGCAGGGCCAGAAGGTCACCAACCTGACGGACCAGCTCCTCGACGGTGCGAAGAGCGACGATCGCCTCATCCGCCAGTCCATCCTGCTCGCGCTCCCCAAGGTCGCGAAGCTTCCCTGCGCGAACTGCGAGACCAAGCTCGAAGCTGCCATCAAGGCGGGCGAGGGCAAGTCGACGCTCGGCGATCTCAACCTCGAGACGACGATGCTTCGTAACTACTTCGCGTGGGCCGGCGGTAAGACGCCGAGCGCGGCGCCCGACCCGGGTGCGGCTCCGGCGGCTGACAAGAAGCCTGCAGAGTAGAGATCGACCTCCAGGTCGAGCGCCCGCCGTCACAGGCGGGCGTTTTCGTTTTCGGCCCTTGCGAGCACGGCCGATACCGGGTACGCACACCGCTACGGGGTGTAGCGCAATTGGTAG
>JABFXX010000683.1 GCA_013368795.1 Kofleriaceae bacterium | reverse complement strand
GCCCACGCGATCAGGAGGACGAGCGCCCATGCCCGCTGCGCTGGCCGCATCTCGGAGTTGAACTTGATGCCGAGGAATTTCGAGAGTGCGTAGCCGAGCAGCTGACTGATGATCAGGGCGCTCTTCAGGTCCAGCGCGCCGAATGTCGAGCCGCTGTAGTGCGCGGCCGCGAACGGCTTGCGGAAGCTGTACATCGCGAAGTACGTCGTGAACGCCATCGCGACCGCATACGCGGCGAACATGCCGGGCGAGGCGCGAGCGAGCCAGCGCGTGACGCGATGAGGTGACGGTCGAGCGATGAGCGCGAGCGTACTATGGCCCGACTCACCTACATCTACGGATCTCGCTCCACGTCGGTCTCTCTCGCGAGCCTCGCGAAGCCTCCCATGTTCGGGGTCCGCGGCAGGCGCAATGCAGCGAGCGTGGTCGCCGCCGTATCCATCGTATGGATTGTCTCGGGAATGATCCCTCCGCGTGGGATCCCCGGACCGCGGATGATCCAGGGGATCTCTCGATCGATCGCGGCGCGCCGTCCGCCCGAGTGGCGATGTCCATGACCGCCGTGATCGGCGGTGACGATCACGAGCGTCGAGGACGCGAGCTCGCTCTTGTCGATGGCGTCGAGCAACGTCGCCAGACAGCGATCGCTGTTGTGGACCGCGCGGAGGTACTCCGGCGACATCCAGCCGTGGCTGTGCCCGTATTCGTCCGGATCGGAGAAATGGACGAACAGCAGATCGGGCTTGTCGGACGCGAAGTACGTACCGGCGCGGCGCGCGACGCCGCCGCACAGGTAGCTCGGGCGTTCGAAGTGATCGACCGTTTTCGGGACCGCGATGTGCCGCAGCTTGGGCTTGCCGACGATCATCGCGGTCTTGAGCGCGTGCGCGTGCGCGACCGAGAACACCGTCGGCACGTGGATGTAGCCGCGGTCGGACTTGTAGCTGTTCCACCACAGCCCGTGCTCCTCGGCGCCGAATCCCGAGAGCATCGATGCATGTGACGGCAGCGTGTCGCTCTCCGGGATCGTCTCGGCGACACGCGCCTTCGTCCCTTCCTCCATCAACTCCATGTGGCGTGGCGTGAGGTCCTCGCTCAGGACGTCGGGACGCAGCCCGTCCTCGCTGATGATGATCACGTGCCGGATCGCCGGCGGCGGCGCGGGGACGCTCGGCGTTGCTGGTGGCGTCGGTGCTCGCTCCGCCGTCTGCAAGACAGCCACGGGCGGCGGTGCCGCGCGTCGGATGCGAATCGGTCCCGGAGACAGCGCTAGCAGACACGCGATCGACGCGACGAGTCCGATGTGGCGGCGTGACATCCGGCGAGCACTCAAGGCGTGGTCACAGCGAGCACGAAGGCAGCATAGCGCCGCGTCGCCGAAAAACGAAACGAGCGGCAATCATGCCGCTCGTCTTGCTCGCTATCGACGTGAGCCGGTTCTAGTCACCGCAGTCGCCGTTGCCCTCGAGGATCTCGGCGCGGATGAACGTGAACGGAACGCCCGTACACTCCGGGCCCGAGTCTTCGCTGAGCACGACGAGGTAATCCTTGCCGTTCTTCGTCTGCTGGATCACCGTCTCGGGACGGCAGAGCTGACCCATGCCGGGAAGGTCGAGTAGCTGGACGTCACCGTTCGGGAACACCTGGTAGAGCCTGTACTCGGTCGCCTTCTCGACGGGACCGGCGCTGACCACGTAGCTGTGCAGTGCCGGGATCCACTCGAACCCGCGGACGCCGAGGCCACCGAAATCGGCGGTGATGAAGTCCCACTTCGGATTCGAGCCGAACGGGTCCTTCACGGTCGCGAGGATCGCGTTGCCGGAGTGCAGGTCCGTCGGGAACGCGCCGCCGAACAGCGGCGAGCGAAGACCGAAGACCAGCCGCGAGCCGCCCTTGTGCGAGGCGGAGAGGCCCTCGATGTTGAGACCGCCCGACTTCGCCGGGAGATCCTTCCACGAGTTGTACCAGGCGTCGCCGAACGTGGCGCGTAGCGCACTGTTGAGGCTCGCGGTGATGTCGACGCTCTGCTCGCCGACCAGCTGGTTGTGCTCCGCGTCCAGCTTGAAGCGAGTGAGCCGGCGGGTGTTCGCGTCGGCGGCGCTGAAGCTCGTCGTGATGTAGAAGTACCCGTTCGAGTAAGCGGCGCCCTCGACGTCGTTGTGGACCTGGGTCAGCGGGATGTTGACGCCGTCGGTGTCGGGCAAGTCCGACGTGACGCGCACGAAGTTGAATCCATAACCCGCACCCGCATCGCCGCCGTCATCCACGAATAGAATGTGCTCGCCATCGGTCGCGGCGCCGCTCAGGTCGTTGCGCGGCACGCCGTTCTGCGTGTGATAGAGCGAGGTCTTGCCGGTCTCGATCGGGCCCAACCGCGCGGGCGGATGAGCGCTGGCCGACTGGGCCCACGCAGTGGCGAGGAAGAGGGTCGCGACGGAGAGAGGATGGGTCAACTTCATGTACTTCCTTTCAGCGCAGACGCCATCAACGCGAGGTCGCCTGGTGTTTGTTGTTACGTCTAGTCACTTCAGTGTTAGACGTACTCACCATGTTCTCATGAATTCGTGAGTTCGCAACCAATAAAATAGGCAAATTTACTACCTACATGGGTGCGCCATGTGTGGGTTCTCGACGAGGATGCACCATCGGAGAACCACATCCGACTGACACACATCAGAGGTGTGTAGTCAGTTCGGATTACAGTCGGTCAATTTCAGAACGTGTACGACATGCTTCCGTAGACGGTCGTTTCATCCGTCTTCGGAATCGTCGGCACATCCGAGTCGTCGCGCGCGATCTCGGGCAGGTCGATATCGGTGCCGAGGAGGTTGTGCGCGCTGAGTGCGAGCTCGAGCTTGGGCGTCGGGTGATACATCACCTGCGCGTTGAGCACCGTGTAGCGCGGAGCATCTTCCCAGCGGCTCAGGTGCTTCATCGAGCCGCTGAAGCCGATCTGCTCGGTGATCTTGGCCAGGAAGCCCAGCGTCAGCTGACGGTCGTAGCTGAACTTGAAGTCCTGGATCATGCCGTTGCCGGGATCCTGCTTCGCGCGAAGGATCCACGAGTGCCCGGCGAAGCCCTCGAGCCGGCTACCGATCTGGAACTTGCCCCAGGTCTCGATGCCGTCGAACGTGACGTCACCGACGTTCTGGTTCTGGCTCCGCGTATCGGGAGCCGGCAGGCGAACGCGCGTGATCTTGTCGTCGATCGCCTGGTGGAACGCGTCGACGTTGAGGTTGAAGTACTTGCCCTTGTAGGTCGCGACGAGGTCGAACGAGGTGCTCTTCTCCGGCTTGAGGTCCGGGCCGGGAACGACCTGCGACGAGACAGCTTCCTTCTCGAAGTATGTCGGCGCGCGGAACGACTGGCCGAAGATGCCCTTCACGACGATCGCCTTGTGCGGCTTGTAGACGACGGCGGCGCGAGGCGACAGGTTCTGCAGCTTCACCGAGCCATCGACCGCGTCGTAGATCGAGAGGTAATAGCGCGCACCGTAGAACACGCTGAGCGGCTTCTGGATCTTCACCTCGCCGTTCGCGTAGAGCGCGGCGGTGTACGTCGGACGGTTGTCCTTGCCGACGTCGTACATGCCGATGTCACCCTGGAACCGCCGCGCCTTCTGATACTCGAGCTGGGTACCAATGGTCAGCGAGGTCCACGGCGCGGGCGTCAGGTCGACGTTGGCCTCTGCCTGCGTCTGCTTCGCCGTGTACGTCCAGACGCCGTTCGTGATGTCCTTGTCGAGGCGCCACTGGAAGTACGAGAGGCGTGCCGACAGCTTCGCCATCTTGTTGAGGCGCCCCGCGTAGCCGCCCGTGACGAGCCAGCCGGTCTCGTCGTTGAGCTCGGGCTTGGCGAAGTCCTTGCCGGAGGGGTCGGTGACGATCGGGAAGCCACGCGTCTTCACGCTCGGCGCGTCGCGCTCGAACTGCTGGACCCGGCCGTAGAACCCCTTGTAACCGAGCGTCGCGATCACCGCGTGAGATTCGAGGCTCCGCTTGAGCCGGAGCGTGTTGTTCTTCTCGTCGAGGTAATCGAGCGGCTCGCCGGTCGTGTCCGTGCTGTCGACGAACACGCTGGCCGTGATGTTGTCGATCTTCTTGTAGAACGCGGTCTCGCTGTGCATCGTGTTGAAGCGACCGAGGCGCAACGCGAAGCTCGCGGTGTCCTTGTCCTTCGTGCGGATGTCGATGACCGCGCTGATCGCGTTCGTGCCGTAGAGGACGGAGTTCGAACCCTTGACGATCTCGATCTGCTTGATCGACGACAGCGGGATCGCGATGAAGTCGAAGCTGCCGTCGTACGGGCGGTAGATCGGTACGCCGTCGAGGAGCAGCAACGTGTTCGTCTGGTAGTTGACGAGCGTGTTGCCGCGGACCGTCGTCGTCGTGAACGTGTTGCCCTCGCCGTTGATCGATGAGAGGCCAACGGCGTACTCGAGCACCTCTTCGAGCGTGTTGAACCCGAGCCACGAGATCTCGCGGGCCGTGATCACCTGGACGACCGCGGGCGCTTCGCTCTCGAGCTCCGGCTTCTTGCTGGCCGCGACGACCTCGACGTTGAGGAGGTCCTCGAGGCTCATCTCGGACAGCGCATCGATCGATGCAGGATCGGCAGGCTCCTGCGGCGCGGCATCCGGCTCCGTTGGTTCTGTCATCGCCGGCGCCGTGGGCGTCGCATCTGCCGGCGCGGGCTCGGTCGTCGCGCCTTGTTCCGGTACCTGATCGGGTACTGGCGTCGCCGGAGCCGTCGGCGTTGTCGGCGTTGTTGGTGTGGGCTGTGCGTCTGCGGCCGGCTGCGCCGACGAAGGCGCTGCCCATGCAGAGATCGCGAGTACGGACGACAGCACTGGCAGCGACCGCGAGCCGCGGCGAGACCGACCTGACAACATCTTCTTCCCCATAAGAAACGACTAAAAGCCAATACCGGAGCGGTATGTGTGCGTTCTCGCAACACAATCCCCGCCCGCTCCGATTCACTCAAATTTGTAACAGAGCGCTAGCGAAACCGTAACAGAGCCCGATCAGTCAGAGCAACATCGCTGCATCTAAATGCTGCACCCCTATCGAGATCGCAGTGCGACCACGCGCGCTCGACAGGTCTCACTGACCGTTCGTGCGAGTGCATCCATCGTCGTGTCCCAAGGTGCGAGACCCGCCACACCGCCGCCTTCGATGATCGTGAGCGCGTGCTTGTACGCTTCGAGCGCGGACTCGCGATCGCCGACATGCTCGAGACAGCGCGCGAGCGTGTAGGGCGCGAGCCACGCCTCGTCGCTGGTGAGGAAACGCGCACAGCGGAGCACAGGAACCGCCTCGGCGAGCTGGCCGCCGCGCCGGAGCGCCAGGCCCTTCGTGAGGTGTGCCGCCGGGAACAAGCGGTCGGCAGAGATCGCCGCATCGCAGAGCTCGATCGCGTCGGCGAGCGCACCGCGCGCGAGCGCAGCACAGGCGCGACCCACGAGATCCGAGACATGCTCGGACGGCGCGCGCTTCACGATCACCGGCGCTTCGGTTCGCGCACGATGGATCGGCCTTCGTGCCGCCGCATCCGCAGCTGCGCGATGCTCGCCGCGCAGAAGCACGACCTCGTCGATGTCGAGCCGCTTCGACTGCGAGATCCAGGCGAGCGGCTGTTCGACGGGCGACAGCAGGAGAAGCGCTGTCGCTGCATTGAGCGAGCGAATGATCGCTGCCGCGTGCTCGCGCTCGAAGTGGAGGAGCACGTTCCTGCAAACGACGGCGTCCCAGGTCGTCGCCGATGGCGGGAGGCCCGCGGCGAGGTTGTTGTACTGGAACGTCACGCAGTCGCGCACACGACTGGCGACGCGCATCTCGTCGGGGCCGGTCGCGGCGAAATAGGTCGTCTTCCAGCGCAACGGAACGCGCGCGAGCTCGTGCAGGCGATAGCGTCCCTCCGCTGCGAAGCGCAGCGCGTCGCGGCTGATGTCGGTCGCGAGGACGTGGGGCCGGAGCCCGGCATCGAGCAGCGCCATCGTCAGCGTGTATGGCTCTTGCCCCGTCGAACATCCGGGGACCCAGACGTGGACATCGAGCTGCTGCTTGACCTGCATCTGCTCGACGACCGCGTGCAGACCCTTGGCGTCGCGCAAAAACCAGGTCGTTCGATTGACGAGGCTCTCGACGAGCGCCTCGCGTCCGCCCGGCAGCTCGGCGAGCTCGAGCGCGCGCAAGCACGCCTCGGGCGTCGAGCGATGGCGTCTCGCGAGGTTCTCGAGAGCATCGATCGCGGCATGCCGAGAATGCACACGCAGTCGGTTTCCGGTCCACAGGTGGAACAACCGCTGCAGGTCGATCCAGAGCTGCTCGCTCACGCGCCTCCCGCGCGCCCGAACCGAGCGAGCGCATCGCCCAGCTGCGATGCGGGAACCACGACTGCCGAGGGCGCGGCCTTGAGCGCCTCTCGCGGCATCCCACCGACCACGGCAGAGTCTGGATCTTCGACGAAGACCATCGCGCCAGCTCGCTCGAGTGCGCCGGCGCCCTCGGCACCATCGCGCCCCATCCCGGAGAGCACGACACCGCTCGCTCGCGGTCCGTACGTCTGAGCGAGCGAACGCAGCAGCACTGTTCCCGATGGACGGTGGCCATCGACCGGGCCATCGCCGCGGATCCGGATCTTGCCGCCGTGTGCGATCTCGAGATGCGCGTCATCGGGCGCGACGACGATCTGCCCCGGCTCGATGCGCGAGCCATCGCGCGCGACACGCACGTCGAGACGCGAGCTCTCGTCGAGCCAGGACGCGAGCGCCTGCGTGAAGCCGCGAGTCGTGTGCTGGACGATCGCGATCCCGTAGGGGAGGGGACTCGGCAGCGCCGAGAGGATCGCGCGCAGCGTACGCGGGCTTCCGGTCGAGCCGACGATTCCAACGACGTCGACATGGGCGCGGAACGCGGGCGCGGTCGGCAGCCGGCGGTGCTGCCGTGTCCGGGCAGGCGGGCGCACGGTGATCCGCGCCGCGCGCGTGATCGCGCGGGTGAGCTCGTCACGACTGTGCGCATCGAACCCGCCGGTCGGCTTGGGAAACAGCGCGACCGCCCCTCGATCGAGCGCCTCCATCGCGAGCTTCTCGGTATCTCCGTGGACATCGGCGACGACGACGATCGGCGTCGGCCGTTCGCTCATGATGCGCTCGATCGTCTCGAGCCCGCTCATCATCGGCATCACGACGTCCATCGTCACGACATCCGGCGCGAGCTGCTTCACGAGTGCCTGCGCCTGCAGGCCATCGGCGGCCTCGCCGACGACGGTGATCTCGGGCCCTGCCAGCACGGTTCGGAGCACGCTGCGAATCAGCGGCGAGTCATCGACGATGAGGAGGCGGGCCGACATGCCTTAGCGGAGGTAGCGAGACACCATGGACCACAGGCCCGCTTGCGTGAAGTCCGACTTGACCAGGTAGCCGTCTGCGCCGACGTCGAGGGCGCGCTGCTTGTCCTCGTCGGTACCGCGCATCGAGACGACGAGCGTGGGGAGCTGCCGCCCGTGCTGGAGGCGCACCTCACGGATCAGCCCGATCCCGTCCAGCCGAGGCATCTCGACGTCGGTGACGAGCAGGCGGACCTCGGGATGAGCCGCCAGGATCGCGAGCGCTTCCTCGCCATCTGCTGCTTCGAGCACGCGAAGCCCGTGGGAGCGCAGCGCCTCGCTGAGCAGATCGCGGATCACCGGAGAGTCGTCGGCGACGAGAACCGTGCTGCCGCCGCGCTGAGGAGCGGCAGGCACGTGAGCCCGCGGCGAGCCTCCGCGCGTCGCGGCGAGCAGCTCGCCGGGCTTGAGCACGAGAGCGAGCGTGCCATCGTCCATCGGAGCTGCAGCGCCGAGCAGGCGGTCGTGGCGAAACACCTCGGACGCTCCCTTGAGCACTGCTTCGACGCGCTTGTGGGAGTCGGTCCCGACGAGCGCGACCAGCGAGCCAGCACTCTCGACGAGGATCGTGCGTGCCGAGCTGTCGCTGTGCTTGATCGACGACGGATCGGCCAGGAGCTCGTCGAGTTGCACGACCGGGACCAGGAATCCTTCGTGGCGAATCACCGGGCCGCTCGACGATTCGATCACCGGAGCCTTCGCGCTCTCGATCAGCGACACGACCGACGTCGCGGGAAGCGCGTAGCGTCCGCTGCCAACGCGGAACGTGAGCAGCGCCGTGACCGCGATGCTGATCGGAACCTGGAGCCTGAACGTCGTGCCTTGGCCTTCGCGGGTCGTGACGGTCACTGCTCCGCCCATCGCTTCGATGTTCTTGATCACGACGTCGAGTCCGACGCCGCGGCCGGAGACCTCCGTGGCGGTGCGCATCGTCGACAAACCCTGGTGGAACACGTAGCTCACCAGCTGGTCGTGAGTGAGCTGGCGTACCTGGTCGGGGCCGAGCAAGCCGAGCTCGAGTACGCGACGCCGCACGGCGTCGACATCGATGCCCTTTCCGTCGTCGGAGATCTCGATCCGCAGCGTGCTGCCGATCAGATTCGCGTGAATGCGAAGCTGGCCTTCGCGCGATTTGCCGGCGTGCTCGCGCTGGGCCGGCGCTTCGAGCCCGTGATCGATCGCGTTGCGCACGACGTGAATCAGCGGCTCGGCGATCGCGTCGAGCACGGCCCGGTCCACCTGAATATTGTCGCCTTCGATCTGGAGGCGGACCTCCTTGTCGAGCTCGCGTGCCAGGCTGCGCACGGCGCGCGGGTAGGTATCGAACAGCACCCGGATCGGGACCATTCGCATGTCGCGCGAGATCGTCTCGAGCATGGTCGCGGTGCGCCCGACCTGTCGCCCGTGATCGCGGAGCACGGCTTCGAGGCCTCCGAGGACCTGAGCGAGCTGGCGGTGGAGCATCTCGGTGGTCCCTTCGCGCGAACCCGCTGCGACCGCGAGCTGCCGTGCCTTGCGGAGCTCGGCGAGAAATCCGCGTGAGCGCGAGTGAAGGAGGAACAGGTCGCCGACGATCTCTCGGATGCCCTCGAGGTTCTCGGTCGTCACCCGCACGCTGTCGTTCGACGGTGACGTCCGCGCCTCGCCACGGCTTCCTTGTGGCGAGGCGGCCGGTGCTTGCTGCACCTCGCCGACGTAGGCGGCCGCATCGGGCGCCGGATCGTTGGGTGCACGTTCGAGGAGGGACCCGAGCAGGTCGAGTCCTTGGAGCACGGTATCGCCGAGCGAGGGATCGAGCGCGCCCGAGCTCTCGAGCGCCGGCGCAACGAGCGTCTCGATGTGATGCGTGACGCGCTTGATCGCGCCGAAACCCACGAGGCTCGCCTCGCCTGTGAGCGTGTGCGCTTCGCGCATGAACTCGGCGCCCGCGCCTGCCTCGCCTTGCTCGAAGCGCACCCAGGCGAGGTTCAGGCGGCCGAGCCGCTCGGTCGCGGTCTGTCGGAACGTCGCGATCCGGCGGGGCTGTGGGCCTTCTTTCTCCGATGCCATGCCTGGCTACCCGACGTCGGATCGCGGAGGTTCCTTCGTCTCCGTCCCGAGCGGGCGCGAGATCGGAAGCGAGATGCCTTGCCGGGCAGGGACGTCCTCGAGGCGGTGTGGCGGAGCGCTCGCGGGGACGCGTCCGGCCGTCGAGGCGCCAGGGCGGATGATGGTCGCGATGCCGCGCGATACGCGTGACAGAGACTCGGCCGAGCTCGTCGCCTGCTTGATGCTCGCGATCGTGTGATGGAGCAGCTGGGTCATCTCTTCCATCGCCTGGTCGACCTGCGTCGTCGCCTTGCGCTGCTGCTGGGTGATCAGCGCGATCTCTCGCGCCGACTCGGTCGTGTGCTCGCTGAGCGTCGTGCCGCCCTTGCTTGCCTCGACGGCCAGCTGCGATGCATCGCGCACCTCCTTGAGGAGCTTGCGGATGTTGGCGACGGACTCCATGACGTTCTCGGCGAGCGACCGCATCTCTGCCGCGACGAGCGTGAAGCCCTTTCCAGCTTCTCCCGCTCGCGTGCCTTCGAGCGCCGCGTTCAGCGCGAGCAGGTCGGTTCGGTCGGCGACCTGCATGATGCTCGCGAGGATCTCTGCCACGCCCTCGGCGTTGGTGTTCAGCTCGCGGATGCGCTGGGCGATCTCGCGGTTGCCTTCGAGCGCGCGTTCGGCTCGACCGAGCACCGCACTCGAGCTCTCGGCGATCTGTTGTGCGGTCGCCATCAACGTCTCCATGGCGCGGCGAGTCTCGTCGATCGCGGCGGCCTCCTGGGCGACAGACGACTCCTGCTCGCGGGCGGCGCCGAGCAGCTCCGTCGATACGGTCATGAGATCCTGAGATGCGGCGAGCAGCGGCTTGGTGATTCCCGCGCTCAAGAACCAGGCGAGCACGAAGCCTCCGGCAGCAATCACGAGTGCAAGCAGGATCGCCGTCTGCTGGACCTCGCTGTACGAGCTACGGAGCGAATCGCGCGAGAACCCGGTGACGAGGCTTCCGATCAACTTGCCGTTGGAGGTCAGCGGGATCGCCACGGTCACGTACTCGTCGCCCTGGCTGACCCACTGCTGAGTGCTGAACGCGAGCTGTCGGGTGGGGTCTTTCGCGCCGGGGGCGACGTACTTCGCGAAGATCGAACCGTCCGGTTTGATCACCCCGAGAAACCGCAGATCCTTATCGCCCGCGACGGTGCGGAACTGTGTCTCTGCATCGGCGGCCTGTTCGAACTCGAGGGCCGGGACCTCGAGGTTGGCCAGCACCGTAGACAGGCCGAGCGCGCGTTCCTCGAGCGCCTGTTCGGCAACCTCGAGGTGCTTCGCAGGGAAGTACCAGAGGAAGAACGCGGCCAACACGGCGATCGGTACGGTGATCGAGAGTGCCAGTTTTGTCCGGAAGCTGAGTCGCGTCATGGCTTGCATGGATGGTTCTCAGGCGGCGAGCGCTACGAGGGTTGGGATGTCGAACAGCACGACGAGCTCTCGTGCGCAGCGCACGAATCCAAAGATGAGATCGTTGTTCGCGAGAACGAGCGCCGGCGGGCGCTGCAGGAGATCGGCAGGGGAGACCTCGGCCAGCTCGATGGGGCCCTGGACGGTCACCTCCGCGGAAGCTGCACCATGCGCGAGGCCGAGAACCCACGCGCCGTCCCGTAGGCCGTCGGTTTCCCGCGCTGGGCTCAGGCCGAGCAAGCGCCACAGGGGAGCGCGCTCGGCAGCCGCGCCGCGGACCGATCTCACGTCGCGCGCCGCGACGGCACATGGCACTGCCCCCGCCCGAAATCGCAAGATCGGGATCTTCGCGGCGGTGCTCAATGCGCTCCTCGATCGCTCGTGATCATGCGGAGCAGGTCGGGGACGGAGAGCACGACGAGAAGCTTGCCGCGGAACTCGACCTCGCCCGCGATCGCTTCGGCGTGCGGCCGGTTCCCCGCACCGATGTCGGTGACGTCGATGTCGAACAGGCCGAGCGTGGAGTCCGACATCACGGCAATCTCGAGGGTTCCCTCGCGAACGATGAGAAGGCGCGGCAAGGTTGGCGCTGCCTCGTCGCTGCCCTGAAATCCGAGGAGCTCTCCGAGAGAGACGACCGGAACGACGCGACCGCGTACGAGCGTGATCCCGAGGACGTACGAGCGCGCGGTCGGGACCGGCGTGATCGAACCGCTGACGACGACCTCGTGGACGTGACGCGCCTCCGCCGCAAACAATCGCGAGCCCGCGCGGAATACGAGGAGCGCCTGAAGCTTTCGCTCGTGGGCTGGCGCTTCCGGGGGTTGGTTCGCGGCGGCGACGAGCTCGCGGAGTTTTTCGTTGTCGGTCGTCATCCGAGCCTCCGGCACACGCTCGTGACCTCGTCGACGACGGCATCGATCCCGCGTTCCTTGGATACGAATCCGTCGGCTCGCGTCTCCTGCTCGATCACCGCCAGTTCCTCGTCGGGCAGTCCCGAGAACAACACGAGCCGCACGGCCCTCGCACCGACGGCTGCGCGCAGCCTCGCGCAGAGCTCCACCGGCGTCGTGTCCGGCATGTGCACGTCGACCAGGACGACATCAGGAGCGAAGCGCACGATGTCGGCGACGGCGCTGTCGGCGTCCTCCACGTAGCGTGTCTCGAACGCAGCGCGCTGCAGCGCATCGCAGACGACGGTGGCGTTGAGCGAGCTATCGTCGACAACAAGCACTCTGTGCGGCCGCCGAGGGGACCGCTCGAGCGCTTCGATCGCGCGTGCGAGCTCTCGCAAGATCCGAGCACACGCGGTGACGGCTGCATGATCGCGATCGATGAGCCGCGCCTGTTCGCTGCCTCGCCGTGCGAGGTCGGCGATCGAACCGTGACCGAGTGCAGCTGCCTGCGATGCCAGCGCACCCAGCTCCGCAGCGACGCGCGACGCGTTCTCGGCCGTGCGTTTGGTGGCCAGCTCCAGCGCGGTGCGAACTTGCTGCCGTGCCGCCGTCGGGAATATGGAGCTCGCTGTAACTTCGCTCATTCACCACCTGTACGAGCTTGTGTGACGAGCACGTGACATCGAATGAGACGAAATTGTCACAGAGAACAGGGCGCACGAAGCAACAAAACAGCTGTAGCTCAGCAAACCGCCCGGCCTCGCTACTTGAGGACTTCGGCGATCGCGAGCAACCGGGAATCGAGATCCATCCCCGCCGCGCGAGCGGACGCGAGATTGATCGTGATCCCGGGCGAGCTGCCTTTGACGTACGCAGCGACGGCGAGGCCCTGCCGCGCGAGGTCGCGATCGCCGCACAACGTCGGGATCCCGTGCTTCGCCGATTGCGTCTTGATGTCGCTCAATCGGGACTCGAGTCCGGGCGAGACGTAGACAGCAGCTACCTTGGACAGCTCGCTCGCCGGCCACGAGTCCTTGTAGGCGACCGACTTCACGACGATCGGAAGGTCCTGGACCTTCATCTTCTTGCTGAGCGAGACGAGCGCATCCTTGAGAGCGTCCGCCGCCTGAACCGATGACTCGGACGACGCGTCGTAGAGGAGCGCGATCACCGCGCTATCGCCGGCGCGCTGCTTGAGCGCTCGATCGTAGCCGAGCGCGCGAAGATGAATGGCCGCTTCCAGCGGCGCACTCAGCCGTTCCGCGCGGGCCGGTGCGGAGACAAGAAACGCCGCGATGCCCAGGGCAACTGCAACGCCACGGAGAATCGAGCACTTCTTCTTCATACCAGCACGGTTCGAGACGTTCGTCAGAGCAGAGAATTCACCCGCCGGTTCCCCGCGCCACAGTAACACACTCGACTTCGAACCGAGAAATACGTGTTGTCACCCGCTTGTCGCCGATGTAGGTGCGACCCGATCGATCGCGCCCTTCAACTCGGTCAAGGAGGCGAGGAGGGCATCGGCATCCGCGTCGCTGCGAGACGTTCGAACCTTCTTGGCAAGACCCTCGCCGGTCCTGGCATGTGCCTCGATCGCCTCGAGCCCGAGCAACCCGGCCTCGCCGGCGATCGCGTGGAGCTCGCGGGCGATCGCGGTGACGCTGTCCGGCGTTCGCTTGGTCGCGAGCTCGAGGGCGAGCGAAATACGTTTCGTCGCGATCGCCACGAAGCGAGGCATGAAGGTCGCGATCAGATCCTCCATCAAACAGCGACCTCGAGCGCTTCCTTGCACCGCCGCACGAGCTCGACCATCCCGGCTCTCTTCTGGATGTAACCGGCGGCCCGCGAGCGCTCTGCCCTCGAAGCAAGCTCCTGCTCCTCCAGGCTCGAGACGAGCAGGATGGGAATCCGAACGCCATGGCCTTCGCGAAGCGTCAGCACGACGTCATCGCCGAACGCCTCGGGCATTTGCACGTCGATCAGGATCAAGTCCGGGTCGAGCTCGCCACGATGCTGTTCGAATGTCTCGAGGTTCTCTGCGATGGCAACCGTGAACCCCGCGGCCTCGAGCGCCGCACGGGTGAGCTCGAGCACCATCGGGCTGTCGTCGAATACCAGGATCCTCTTCTTGGTGCTCGTGCCGACAGCGCCGGAGAGGTTCAGGATCCGTAGCGTGTTGAACAGGTCGCGGAACGCCAGCGGCTTGTCGAGGAACAGGTCGGCACCCGCCGCGAGGGAGGCATCGCGTGCCTCGCGCCCACCGACGCTGACCGCGACGATGGGGAGCATCGAGAATCTCGCGTCGGCGCGGACCTTCGAGATGAGCTGATCACCCGTCTCGGTCGGCAAGTAGTAGTCGACGATCGCGACGTCGTACGCGGTCGTCTGCAGCGCTTCCCAGGCGGACTGGACCGATTCGGCGTGTTCGACCGTATAGGCGCCTCGCGCGGCGAAGAAGACGCGGAGGCCGTAGTCGAACACGTCGCGAATGAACGCGTTGTCCTCGACAAACAGGATGCGACAGGCGCGCTGGGCGACGTTGCTTGCATCACTCGCGCGGACGAGCAGGGCGCTCAGCCGTTCGTGTGGCTCGAACGACAGCCGCAGGCCCGCGGGCGCCCCAGGCCCGGACGGCTCGAGCTGCTCGTCGATGCGCGCGGTCAGCTCGACCGGCTCCAGGAGCCGCGGGAACGAGAGCCGGAGCATCACCTCGCCGCCGTGAGGCGCGGGCAGGTCGGTCGCGACGAACGCGGAGCTCGGCGTTACGTCGAACGCATAGGAGATGTCGGTTTCGTCCTGGCAGCGGAGCTCGGCGCGAAGGACGAAGCGGTTGTCGTCGGCGCTAGGGCGCAAGGTTCCCCGTGACATGCTGCGATGTTCCCCCAGTCTCTCTACATACACGATCTTGCCGGCAGCTCGCCTGCCGCCGATTGCGGCACCCCTTTGAGCTGCAACGGTCTTACGGCGGTCTCACGGCCCGATCCGGGGGGGTGCACCATTTTGCTGCACCCACGGATGGTCAATGTGGCGGTAAAATATCGGGCTGGGTGGATCATGAAGCGGATCCTGTTGATGGACGACAGCGAGATGTTTCTCGATGCCACGCGCGCGGCGCTCTGCGCTGCGGGCTTCGAGGTCGACTGCGTGAACGATCTGGCGCAGCTCAGCCAGCGTCGTCGGATGCCGGCGGATCTCGTGCTCATGGACGTACAGATGCCGGAGGCGTTCGGTGACGACGTCGCGATGACGCTGCGCCACGCGCATGAGATCTCAGCACCGATCTATCTGCTCTCGAGCCTCGACGATGCAGACCTGGCGGATCGGGTCGAGTGGGCGAAGATCGACGGCTTCATCTCGAAGAACGTCGGCCTTCACGCGATCGTCGAGCGAGTGCGGAGCATCCTCGCGGAGGACAAGAAGTTGTGAGCGAGCGGGATGGCCTCGACCAGCGAAGACATGTGCGCGCACCGGTGAGACTGCTCGTCGACTACGACGATGCGGATGACTTCCTCAAGGACTACACCGAGAATCTCTCGACGGGTGGAACGTTCATCCTGACGAACCGGACGTTCGAGCGCGACACGAACATTCAGCTCGTGCTGTCGTTCCCGGGGCTGGTCCAGCCGCTCGCGCTCGAAGGTGTCGTCAGGTGGGCTCGCGGTGGCGCGCACCCGGGGATCGGCGTCGAGTTCGTATCGGTCGACGATCGCGCGCGACTCGACGCGCTCGTGACAGCGGTCCAGGCCGGCGACGTCCGCACCGTTGCGAGGGTCGTCCGCGTCCTCGTCGCCGAGGACAACCCTCACGTCGCGGAGCTGATCTGCACCGGCCTCGGTGCGTCGGCCAAGCGCTTCTTCGGCGACACGCTGCAGTTCCAGTGTGCGACAGCTCCCACCGGGGCGAACGCGCTGGAGCTGCTTCGGACGATGACCTTCGACGTCGCGATCATCGACCTCTACATGCCCCTGGTCGACGGCACGCAGGTGATCGGCCATGCCCGCGAAGAGCTCGGGCTGGTCGATCTCCCTATCATCGCGACCTCGGCGGGTGGCGAGCTGGAGCGCAAGTCCGCGCTTACAGCCGGTGCGAACGAGTTTCTGGAGAAGCCGATGCGCCTGCGATCGGTGATCGAATCGATGCGCAGGCTAGTTCCTCTCGGGAGTAGGGCGGCATCGTGATATGACTGTGCCCAGGGTGATGACGCGCCACAAGGTGCTGTTGATCGACGATAGTGAGGTGGCACTCCACTTCGCTTCGCGCGTTCTCGATCGCGCGGGCTACGAGGTCCGCACCACCGACGACGTGAACCAGCTAAGCGGTGTGCTCGGTGGCTGGCGTCCGGACGTCATTCTCACCGACGTCGACATGCCGGGCGTCACCGGCATCGAGCTGTGCCGGATGCTGAAGTCGCACTACGACACGGCCCACGTGCCGGTCGTGCTGTTCTCGGCGGTCGCGCCGAACAAGCTCGAGCAGCTCGCGCGCGAGTGCGAGGCCGACGGCTTCCTCTCGAAGGCGAACGGCCTCGAACAGCTGCCGAAAGAGCTCGCGCTGCTGATCGAGACGGCCGTGTTCTAGGCGCGTTCCCAGGACACGCGGAACAGACACGCGGCATCGCCGCGCGCACAGCAGTCCTCGTGGAGGATCACGGCGGTGCGGCCGCCCGACAGGATCACGAGCTGCTCGAGCATTCCCTCGGTCCACGCGCACGTGTGGTGATCCGAGCGTGGCTCGCCGACGCGGATGACCATCTCCGACGCGTTGACCGGCATGCTGACGACGTTGCCCCAGTTCTGATACTGGCCCCAGATGTTGCGGATCGCCGACAGCGTGCGCTCGGGGACGAGCGTCGCCGCGCTCGCCGGGAAGAACCGCCGGAACGACGCGCGCACGGTCGCGCGGCCCGTATCGCGTGCGAGGTTCGTCGAGTCGCTGCCGGCGTGCTGGGACGCGACCGAGATCAGGCGCCCGAACGCATCGGTCGGCAGCCACGCGAGTGGCGCGGCGTCCATGAGCAGCTGCGCCAGATCGGGCTGAGAGCCGCCGAGCTCGTCGCGCAGGCGCTGCGTCGGGTGCACGCCGAGCGCGCGAGAGATCGAGCGGAACACGACGCCGCGCGTGTTCGCGACCGCACGGCTCGGCAGCACGACGTTGCCGCGCCAGCGCGTAGCGGCAGGGGCACGCGTCGCGGGCAGTGGTGGGATCGCGGGCGGCGCTTGCTTCGAGGCGAGCGCGGTGCGGAGGCGCTGTGCGAACTGACCTGCGGTCGCGGGGCGATGCAGCGGATCGGCGGCGAGCGCGGCATCGAGCACGTCGTCGGCGGCTGCGTGCTCGGGGCAGATCGTCGAGATCGCGGGCGGGGGCGCGCCGGCGCATTGCCGGCCGAGGACGTCGCCGTCGACGCCCCACGGCGGCATCAGCGACAGCAGCGTGTACGCGGTCGCGGCGAGGCCGTAGACGTCGGAGCGCGGCGACGCGTCGAGGCCCGCGATCACCTCGGGCGCGACGAAGCCGGGCGTACCTGCCGATTCGACGAACTGGCCGTAGCGGCGCGCGATGCCGACATCGATCAGCACGGCGCGGTTGCGGAACGGATCGCGGATCACGTTGCCCGGCTTCACGTCGCGATGGACGATGCCGCGCTCGTGGATCGCGTCGAGCGCCGACGCCATCTCGTCGATCACGAGCAGCACCTCGTCGAGCGGCATGCGCGTGCCCTCGAGCGCGTGACGCTCGATCGCCTGCTGCAGGCCCTCGCCCTCGACGAGCTCCATGACGAAGTACGAGTCGCCGGCGGACTGACCGAAGCTGTAGATCTGGACGAGGTTCGGGTGCTGCAGGCGCGCGAGCATTGCGGCCTCGACGCGGAGGTGCTCGACGAACCCGCGGTCCTCGGCGAGGTCCGGCCGCAGCATCTTGATCGCGACGGGACGCTCGAGCGCGAGATCCTCGGCGCGATAGACGACGCCCATGCCGCCGCGGCTGATCTCGTGCTGCAGGCGATACGCGCAGCCGACGATCGTGCGCAGCTCGTCGGCGACTTCGATGTTCTGGTACGAGATCCGCGGCTGCACGCTGATCGGCGCGGCGCTCAGGATCGAGACGCCGCTGGTCACGGCCTCCTTCGCCGCGCGCGCGGCACGCGCGAACATGCCGGCGGCGTCCTCGTTCGGGCCGAGGCCGGCGACGCCGATCGCTGCGGCGAGCGGGATCGTGGTGCCGTCCTCGAGCTCGAGCGGGCGCGCGTCGAGCGCGGCGCGGATGCGCTCGCCGACCCGGCCGCCCGCCTCGGGAGGTGTGCCGTGAAGGATCACCGCGATCTTGTCGCCGGCCCACCGGCCGACAACGTCCTCGACGCGGAGCACGGCGGTGAGTGCGTCGGCCATCCGGCGCAGCAGTCGATCGCCGAGCTCGAGGCCATAGCGGTGGTTGACGCCCTGCAGATCGACGACGTCGAGGATCACGGCCGACAGCGGCAGCCCCGAGCGCTTCGACGCCGACACGTACATGCGCGCGAGGTCGTTCATCGCGACGCGGTTCCACACGCCGAGCCGACGGGCCTGGCCCGGAGCCTGGCCCATGCGCTCGAGCTCGTCGACGGCGCGCTGGTGTGCGGTGCGCCAGCTGAGCTCGCTGCCGAGCCGGCGCGCGACCGCATCGAGCGCCGCACGAGCATCGCGCGCGAACCGGACCGGCCGCGACACGACGAGACCGAGGAAGCCGAGCGTTCCGCGCGGCCCGTCGAGCGGCACCGCGAGGTAGCTCTCGTACGATCCACCTTCGGTTCGCGCGATCAGCGTCGCCTGCGCGGCCGAGGCCGCCCGGCAATGTTCGGCAGTGCGGTCCCACGTCAGCGAGTCCCAGGTCTGGGCGCCGCCGGCGGCACCGGCCGCGGAATCGCCGCGGATCGACAGCACGCAACGATCGACGCCGAAGCCGGCCGCGAGCGCGTCCGCGACAGAATCGAGCGCGAGATCGAGCTGGCCGCTCAGGAGCGACGCCGAGAGCAGGCGGTCGAGCGAGAGCACGGAGGCATCGCAGCGCTGCTCGGGCGCCGACATCGCCAGCTCGAGCGCGTCGAGCGGCGCGATGACATCCGCGCCGCGCAGTGGCTCGTGCAGCGGATCCGTCGTGATGAGGATCGCGACGGGGCGCGAATGGTCGGTGCTCGCGGCGAACCGGTCGAGCAGCGTTGGCGTCAGGGCATGCTGGCGCTCGAGCACGATCACCGTGTCCGGCCCCGCGGCCTTCTCGATGTCGGCCGTCGTGATCGCACGAACGGCCTCGCCGTTACCTCGGCTCAGCGCGGCCACCACGGCGTAGTGCAGTGGCGGGCGCGACAGTGTCACGTACTGCGACATCCCCGCTGCCTATTTTGCCTCGCCTTGTGGTCCAGACGGCAGGGGGAACGGTGCGATTCCGCTGCACTCGTGGGGGTGCAGCATTTTGTTGCAGTTCCCGGACCTGCAGCATTTCGCGGCACCCCGTTGCGATGTCTTTCGCCCGCAGGGCGTTAGACTAGAGCGGATGTCACGTGGATCCGCGATCCACAAGGTCCTGGTCGTAGATGACGACGAGGGCCTTCTTCGCTCCTGGAAGCGCCTGATCAGTCGTGAGTGCCAATGCTGGACGTCCAGCAATCTGACCACGGCGATGGAGCTCGTGCGCGAGCACAAACCCGATCTCGCGATCATCGATCTTCGTCTGGGACGCAAGGCTGGACTCGATAACTCGGGCCTCGACCTCGTGAAGCAGATCAAGAAAGAGGCACCGGCGGTGAAGATCGCGCTGTGCAGCGGCTACCTCTCGGTCACCACGACCGAGGCAGGTGTTCGCGCGGGCGCCGATATCGTCGTGTTCAAGCCGATCACGTTCGACGAGATCCGTCGCCGGATCGCAGGCGAGCCCGAGGCGATTCCTCCGCCCGAGGAGGTCCCGACGCTCGCACGTGCGGAATGGGAGCACATCTCGCGCGTGCTCGCAGACTGTAACGGCAACGTCTCCATGGCCGCACGTAGGCTCGGTATCTACCGAAGCTCGCTGCAGCGCCGGCTCCGCAAGTACGCGCCCCAGAAATAGGGTGCCGCAATTGGCGGCATTCTCAGAGCGCCCTCACACCATCTAGTGTGGAGGTTCTGGGGGGACGTATGACGTGTTTATGGGGAAGGATCCGTTTTTCGCTCCTGGCAGTCGCGCTCGCGGGTGGCTGCGTTTCCGACGAGGAAACCGAGAGCATTGCGACAGCCGCGATCACCAATCCGACTGACGGTCCGGACTACCGGCTGTTCGAGTCTGGCCAGGTGAGGCCGCTCGCGCTGTCCGACGACAAACGCTATCTGTTCGCGACGAACACACCGGATAACCGGCTCGAGATCTTCAAGACATCGGGCAATACGGTGCGGCCCGTTGGCTCTGTGACCGTCGGCCTCGAGCCCGTCGCGGTCGCGGTTCGCAACGACCGCGAGGTCTGGGTCGTCAATCACCTGTCCGATAGCGTCAGCATCGTCGACGTCAGCGATCCGCAGGCGCCGCGCGTGACGCGCACGCTGCTCGTCGGCGACGAGCCGCGCGACGTCGTGTTCGCGGGTCACAACCGCCGCCGCGCATTCATCACGACCGCGCATCGCGGTCAGAACAGCCCGATCGATCCGCAGCTGTCGACACCGGGCATCGGCCGCGCCGACGTCTGGGTGTTCGACGCACCGACCGCGGGGGCGGGCCCGCTCGACATCATCACGCTGTTCACCGACTCGCCGCGCGCGCTCGCAGTCTCGCCCGATGGCTCGCGCGTCTACGCGGCGGGCTTCATGACCGGCAACAAGACGGCGGTCGCGCCCGTGCTCGTCGTGATCAGCCCCGGCGAGCCGTTCGGCATGCCGGGACCTCAGGAGAACGCATTCGGCGAGCCCGCGCCGCCGGCGAGCATCGTCGTCAAGCACGACGGCGAGCACTGGCGCGACTCGGCGGGCCGTAACTGGGACCGCGCGGTGAACTTCTCGCTGCCCGACAAGGACGTGTTCGTGATCGACGCGAACGCGAACCCGCCGGCGCAGGTCGCGGGCCCGGCCGGCTACTACACGGGCGTCGGCACGATCTTGTTCAACATGGCGGTCAACCCGGTGAACGGGAAGGTCTACGTGTCGAACACCGACTCGAACAACGCGACCGACTTCGAGGGTCCCGGCGTGCTCGGCGGCTCGACGGTGCGCGGCCACAACATCGAGAACCGCATCACGGTGCTCGACAACGCGGGGCACGCGACGCCGCGCCACCTCAACAAGCACATCAACTACGCGACGTGCTGCGGGCCGACCGGCAGTGCCGAGGCGCGCAAGAGCCTCGCGTTCCCGAACGAGATGGTCGTGACGAGCAATGGCCAGACGCTCTACGTCGCGGCGTTCGGCTCGAGCAAGATCGGCGTGTTCAGCACGTCGCAGCTCGAGAACAACACGTTCGTGCCGAGCGAGTCGGATCACATCAAGGTCAGCGGCGGCGGCCCGGCCGGTCTCGTCATCGACGAGCAGCACGACCGCATCTACACGCTGACGCGCTTCGACAACTCGATCTCGGTCGTCGACACGCGCAAGCGCAAGGAGGTCGGCCACGTCGCGATGGCCAACCCCGAGCCCGCGTACATCGTCCGGGGGCGCCCGTTCCTCTACGACGCGATGTTCTCGTCGAGCCACGGCGATTCGGCCTGCGCGAGCTGCCACATCAACGGTGACCTCGACGCGCTCGGCTGGAACCTCGGCAACCCCGACGAGGGGACGCTCAACAACCCCGGCCCGTTCACGATCCCGAACCTCGTCGGCCGCGACCCGAACTTCCACTCGATGAAGGGCCTCATGACCACGCAGAGCCTGCGCGGTCTGGCGAACCACGGCCCGATGCACTGGCGCGGCGATCGCACTGGCGGCAACGACGAGCCATCGGCGCAGCCCGACAGCGGGTCGTTCAGCGAGCAGCGCGCGTTCAAGAAGTTCAACCAGGCGTTCCCGGGCCTCGTCGGCCGCGACAGCGAGATCACCGAGGACCAGATGCAGGCATTCACCGACTTCATCCTCGAGCTGCAGTACCCGCCGAACCCGATCCGCAACCTCGATAACTCGCTGACCCCCGATCAGGCCGAGGGTCGCCACCTGTTCTTCACGAAGGAGGCCGACGGTATTCGCACGTGCGAGGGCTGTCACCGACTCGATCCCGCGGGCAACGCCGAGTACGGCGTGAAGTACCCGGGCTTCTTCGGTACCGACGGTCAGTACTCGATCGAGCCGGAGCCCCAGACGTTCAAGGTTCCGCACTTCCGCAACCTCTACGCAAAGATCGGCATGTTCGGACAGGTCGAGAGCCCGGTCGTCACGTCCGACACGTCGTTCAAGGGCGATCAGATCCGTGGGTTCGGCTTCCTTCACGACGGTCAGTTCGACACGCCGTTCCGCTTCATCAGCAACGACGGCTTCCTCGAGAACGACGGACTGACGCCGTTTGGCTTCGGCGTTCCGCAGCCCGACGGCTTCACGCGCGATGCGGCGGGCGTGCTGCAGCGCCGTCAGATCGAGATGTTCCTGTTCGCGTTCGATACGAACCTCGCGCCGATCGTCGGCCAGCAGGTGACGCTGCGCTACGACAGCGGCTCTGCGGTGGACGCGCGCATCTCGCTGATGAAGGCGCGCGCCGACGAAGGCGAGTGCGACCTGGTCGCGAAGGTGCGCTACGGCGACGACGAGCACGGCTTCCTCTACGTCAATGGCGCGTTCCACGCCGATAGGGCGGTCCTCCCGCCGGTCTCCGACGCGATGCTGAGGTTCCAGGCGCATCTGCCCGGCCTGGAGACGACGTACACGTGCGTGCCGCCCGGCTCGGGCAAGCGCATCGCAATCGATCGCGACAACGATGGAGTCCTCGACGGTGACGAGCACCACTAGGTTGAATGCATGAGCTCGACAGATGGGAAGTGCGTGCTCGTCATGGACGACAGCGCACTCCACAACGTTCGCGCGACGACCGTCCGCTAATACTCGAGCGCGAGCCCGCAGTCGGCACATGCGCCGTTCTGCAGCGGCAGCGTGCAACCACACGCCGGGCACGCATCGCCATCGAGGTTGATCTCGGTGGCACCACTCTCGCGCGCGATCGCCGCGCGCCAGTCACCGCTCATCAGCTCGGCGACCCTCGGTAGCTCGTCCTCCTCGACCAGGAGGTGCGTTCGCGTCCCTCAACTACTCTTGACGCCGCCCGAAGGACAGCCGACCGCTGCCGGAATGTCGGCGGCCAGGCAGCGCTCTCGCAGCGCTTTCATCTCGGCGATCGTGCCGGCCATTGCCGGAACGAGAGGTAGCCCGTCGAGCATCGCGTCTGCATCTTCGCGCGTTATTGCCATTTGAAACCCAGCGCAAGCATAGGGGAAGTCGAGCTCTGTCGCATCGCCCACCACTGCAACGTGTACCTGTAGGGCAGAGGTGGGTTTGACTTGGTTGTTGGGGCCGCCGCGACCCAGCTCGAAACGTGATGTGGGTCGCAGTGGACCCAGCAATGATCGCCAAGTGCGCGATTGGTACGTTTCAACACGGGTGGCGCTCCACTTGCTTTAGGTCCGGTGTACTGTCAGCTAACTTCTTCGGGGAGAGGAATCTGTGAACAATCTCAAGTTTGGTGTGCTCGCTCTTGGACTGATCGGTTTGATTGGATGCTTCCTGCCGTTCGTGAGCGAGGCGGGGATCTCGATCAGCTTCTTCAAGCTTCGAGAGTTTCCGGGCCAGTCCGGCCTCGTCTTCATCACGCTGGGTGGCTACGCGGCCGCGGTCGTGATGGGCGCCATGGCGGCGGCGAAGCCGCCGATGCTGCGCTGGCAAGCGATTGTCGCGCTCGTCGGGTTTGCGCTCGTGTTCCTGAAGATGCGTGAAGGTGGCGGTGCTGGCTTCATGAACATGCTCACGAAGGGCGCCATCGGAGCGAAGATGATGTGGATCGGCTTGGTCGGCGGCATCGTTGTCTCGATCGCCGCGATCGCGAAGCCCGAAGCTGCGAAGTGAGACGATAGACGCTCCACCGTCACGGAGCGACGACCGTCGAGAGGCCGCCTGAGAGGGCGGCCTCTGCATTTTCGGGGTCTCCGGTATACTGTCAGCTGGAGAGGAACCAATGAACAACCTCAAGTTCGGTGTGCTTGCGTGTGGTCTGATTGGTCTTGTTGGGTGTTTCTTGCCGTACCTCAGCTTCGGCGGGGTGTCCTTCAGCCTGTGGAAGACGCACTCGGAGCCAGGTCAAGCCGGACAGGTGTACATGGTGATGGCCGGCTACGCGGCGGGCCTGGTCATGGGCGCCCTGGCTGTCGCGAAGGCGCCGATGCAGCGCTGGCAGTCGATCGTCGCGCTGATCGCGTTTGCGTTCGTGTTGTTCAAGCAGCGCACCGTGCTGCCGTTCGACATCTTCAAGCTCGAGATCGGCGCGAAGCTCATGGGCATCGGGGGATACGCGGGTCTCATCTTCTCGATCATCACGCTCGCGAAGCCCGAATCCTCGAAGTGAGACGCCAGGCGCTCCAGCGTCACGAAGCGTCAACGCCGACCGAAAGCCGCCCGCAAGGCGGCTTTCGTCGTCTGTGCGTCCAGGAAGTAGCTACTTCTTGAACAGCTTGTCGAACGCGCGGCGCATCGCGCCCGACTTCTTCGGCGCGCTGTAGCCCTCGTTCGAGTACGCGATGCGCGCCGACGGGTCGATGCCGAACGCGATGTACAGCGACAGGAGGTCGTGCACCATCGCCGAGATGCCGGTCGTACGGAGGTCGTACGACAGGCAGTAGCTGTCCGGCTTGTTCCGGATCATCGCCTTCGCGATGATCATCATGATCGCCGGATCGATCAGCTCGCCGTTGCCGTCGAGGTAGTGCTTGTAGCTGAAGAACCGATCCTCGGGCGCGAGCTCGGGGGCGCCGCCGCCTTCGGGCTTGGGCGCGCGGAGGTTCTGGATCGTGCGGTACTCGTGCTCGATGTACGCGGCGATCGAGTTGTTCTCGTCGCGCCGTTCGTACTCGACGAACTTGCGGAACGCGTCGAACAGGTTCTTCGGGTTCGCGTACGCGCCCGAGATCAAGTAGTAGAACACCGCGCCCAGCGAGTAGATGTCGGCGGGGCGGCCGACGCTCTTCACGACGCGACCGCGGACGTTGATCTCGCTCGGCTCGGCGAACGGCCGGTTGAGCAGGATCTTCTTGCGCGCGCGATCGGCGGCCGCGATCGAGTAGAGCTCGTTGCGGTTGAACAGCGAGAACGTGTCGTTCTCGTAGATGTCGATGTAGAAGTCCTCGAAGAACTCCACTTCGGGCGAGCCCTGCGTGACGTTGACCAGGAGCTCGAACGTGTTCGTCTCCTGCTCGGGGCTCTGGAAGTAGAGCGTGCCGGGCACCGCCTGGAACCGCGTCATCGAGACGTCGAGGTCCGGGTCGGCGACCTTGCCGACGTTGAAGTCGGCGAGCTTGATCTTCATCTGCGAGCCGCGCAGGTTCGGATCCGGCAGCTTGACGAGGATGTTCGCCGGCTTGATGTCGCGGTGGCAGGTGTCGCGCACGAGGTGCGAGAACTCGACCGCGGTCGCGACCGGGATGATGTACTCGAG
>JABFXX010000373.1 GCA_013368795.1 Kofleriaceae bacterium | reverse complement strand
CCGGTGGCGGCGCAAAGGGCGCGGCGGCCGTGAGCGGCGACGTCAGCGCGGCCTCGTCGGTCGCGAGCGGCAACGTCGGCGGCAAGGCGAACGTCGACATCGCGGCCGGCGATCCGGCGAAGAACGCGAAGCACGACATGGCCGAAGCGCAGGGCAACGTGTCCGGCTCGGCGGCGCAGGCCGGCGTCAAGCGCACGATCGGCGGCGAGGGCAACGCGGCAGTGAGCGGCGGTGCGGGTGGCGTCGCCGAAGCGAGAGCCGAGGGAGCGGTGCAGGGCAGCGCGGGCGCAGTGCGCGGTCCCGATGCGGAGGGCTCGGTGAAGATGGAGGCGTCGTCGCGCGTCGCCGGTTCCGATCCGCGCCCCGAGGTCGAGGCGCGCCACGACGCGGTGATCGACGACAAGAATCGTCAGCAGGCGCGCGCGCAGGACGCTCGCGACACAGCTGCCGATCCGACGGGTGCGGCGACGGGTGCAGCGACGGACGAGGCCAAGGATCGCTCGCCGGTGGACACTGGCGAAGCGAAGGCGAATGTCAATGTCGCAGCCGACACGATCAAGCATCCGACGGAAGGCGTGAAGGGGCAGGCGGAAGTCTCGGTCGATGCACAGGTTCGTGGCGGCATCGACCCGACTAAGAAAACCTAGCTACCTCAGAGAAACCCCAACGCGCGGGTCCCTTCACCGCCGCGTTTTGGCCGGTCTCGTCGTTGACCGAACCGAGCGCGGTTCCCTACGATGGCGTCTGCTTCGAAGGGGTCGAAACGAAAGGACTCTCGCAGGTGGACGAGGAAGCCTTGATCGCGTGGCAAGATGTTTTGGATATGGTCGCTGCTGGGCGGCCTGGTGAGGTCGGTTGTCCTTTTTGTAATCACCGACCGCTGACGATCGAGGAAGTGGAGCAGTCGACGCGCATTTCCTGCGGTAAGTGCAAGAAGTTTATTCAAGGTCGCTTTCAACCCTGACGAGGCGCGAGAGGGCCATGGCAAACGATCGCGACTTCCTCGGGAAGGGGCTTCGGTTCCCGGTCTCCGTGAACCTCAACGGCGGCGTCTCGAGCTCGGTGCTCGAGGAGAACGTCCGCCAGTGCATCTTCATCATCCTCGGCACAGCACCGGGTGAACGCATCAACCGACCTGACTTCGGTTGTCGCATTCACGATCTGATGTTCTCGCCGAACAACCCCATCACGGCCGCCGCCGCCGAGGTGTACTGCGAAGAGGCGATCTACAAGTACGAGCCGCGCGTCGAGGACGTTAGCTGTCGCGCGCGTCCGAACCCCGACGAGCCCAACCGCCTCGACATTCGCATCGAATACGTATTGGCCGGCAAGAACGACAAGCGCAACCTCGTATTCCCCTTCTATCTGAAGACGGAAGAGGAAGGCGCCTGAAGGCTCGAACATGATTCCACCGCCGAAGCTCGACGACCGCTCCTTCCACGACATCGTCGCGGAAGCCATCTCGATGATTCCGCGCTACGCGCCCGAATGGACGAATCACAATCCATCGGACCCGGGCATCACTCTCATCGAGCTCGCCGCATGGATGACCGACCTGCTCATCTATCGGCTCAACCAGGTTCCGGACAAGAACTACGTCGCATTCTTGAACCTGCTCGGCATCAAGCTGCACGCACCACGTGCGGCGAAGACGCTGACGCAGTTCTCGCTCGTCGAGGGCGCGGCGAAGCAGCGCGTGCCGCGCGGCACGCAGGTGTCGACGCCGCACGCGACCGAGGAGACGACGGTCACGTTCGAGACCGCGCGTGACGTGCTCGTCACGACGGCGCGTCCCGACCGCTGCTTCTCGTACTTCGACGAGAGCTACTCCGAGAACAGCCGCTTCATCGACACCGCGCCGGGCACGTCCTCGGGCTCGTTCGAGGTGTTCGCCGGCGCGCAGCGCATCGAGCGCTTCCTCTACCTCTCCGATCCGCGCTTCGCGAACACCGGCGAGTCGTCGCTGCTTCGCGTGTTCCTCGGCACGCCCGAGACCGGCGGCCGCGACATGGCCCGCCTGCTCGAGTGGGAGTACTGGGACGGCACGCGCTGGAAGGAGATGGAGCCCGCGCAGATCGACATCGATCGCGGCGAGGTTGCGTTCATGGGTCCGCTCCGGTTCGAGCCGACGCAGGTGAACCACATCGAAGGTCTCTGGATGCGCGGCCGCCTCGCCGAGGTGCCCGAGTCGCCGTCGGATACCGAGATCGATACGATCCGCGCGCGCGTCGAGGTCGTCGGCGAGGGTCTCCTGCCGACGCAGGCGTACGCGAACCTCGACAACAGCGCGTTCCTCCAGCTCGACCTCTCGAAGAACATCTATCCGTTCGGCAAGGAGCCGAAGGTCGACTGCCTGCTGTACCTGGCGTGCGACGAGCTGCTCCAGACCGCCGACGCGTACATCTCGATCGAGATGGTGCTCGCGGACTCGTCGGTGATCCCGCGCCCGAACCCGAGCGATCAGCTCGTGCTCGCGTGGGAGTACTGGGACGGCAAGCGCTGGCGTCACCTCGGCCGCACCGCGCCTCGCGGCACGCTGCCGGGCACCGGCGACGAGCACGGTTTCCACGACGACACCAAGGCGATGTCCCAGTCGGGCACCGTCAGCTTCCGTCGCCCGAAGGACATGGACGCGCTCGAGATCAACGGCGTCTCGAAGAAGTGGGTCCGCGTCCGCATCGAGAAGGGCGACTACGGCGAGCAGGGCACGTACACGCTCGATAACGAGCGCTGGGTGTTCAAGGACGATCGCCCGGTGCGGCCGCCCGCGCTGCGCACGCTCGTGTTCCGCTATCGCGAGGACTATCGCGACGTGCGCCACGTGCTGTCGTTCAACGACTTCCAGTTCACCGACTGCACCGAGGTCGCGCGCACCGAGTTCACGATCTTCCAGCCGTTCTCGGCCAAGCCCGAGGAGTCGCCGGCGCTCTACCTCGGCTACACCGCGAAGCCGCCGAACGACTCGATCGGTCTCTACTTCCACCTCGAGGAGGAGCTGGGCCTTGGCTCGATCCCGAACGAGGAAGCGGAGGTCGCGACGACCGAGCTGTCGAAGTACGAGACGATGCGGCGCCTCGCCTGGGAGGGCGGTCAGCGCGTCGTCTGGGAGTACTGGGACGGCCGTGACTGGGAGCCGCTCGCCGTCGATGACGAGACGCGTGGCTTCACGTCGAGCGGCTTCACGTTCTTCGTCGCGCCCGACGACTGGATGATCTCGTCGAAGTTCACCGAGGAGCGCTACTGGCTCCGCGCGCGGCTCGAGCAGGGCGGCTACGTCAAGCCGCCGCGCGTGCGCCTCGTCGTCACGAACGCGATCGACGCGTACAACACCGAGACGATCCGCAACGAGACGCTCGGCGGCTCCGACGGCACGCCGCTGCAGACGTTCAAGTTCTTGCGCGGTCCTCTCCTCGAGGACGAGTTCGTCGAGGTGAAGGAGAAGCAGCGCCCGCCCGCCGACGAGCTCGCCGACCTCGGTCCGGATCCGGTGCGCCCGGTGAACCCGGACGATCCCCAGAACAACGAGGTGTGGGTCCGCTACAAGCGCGTCGATAGCTTCTTCGCATCGGGCCCGCGCAGCCGGCACTACACGCTCGACTACGTCTCCGGAACGCTGCAGTTCGGCGACGGTCGACGCGGCATGGTTCCGCCCGAGAGCAAGAACTCGATCGTCGCGACGTCGTACCGCATCGGCGGCGGCGCGCTCGGCAACGTCAACGCGAACACGCTGACGTCGCTCGGCCGCGCGCTCGCGTACATCGATACCGTCACGAACCCGATCCCGGCGACGGGTGGTGGCGATCGCGAGACGATCGACGAGGCGAAGGCGCGCGCGCCGTACACGATCAAGAGCCGCGACCGCGCGGTGACGACCGAGGACTACGAGATGCTGGCGCTCCGCGCGTCGACGCAGCTCGCGCGCGCGAAGTGCGTGCCGGATCGCACCAACCGCGGTCACGTCACGCTCGCGCTCCTGCCGAAGGCCGACACGCGCGGCGAGGAGCTCAGCCGCCGCCTCGTGCCGAGCAACGAGGTCATGCGCTTCGTCAAGAACTACCTCGAGGAGCGCAAGCTCGTCGGCACGGTGCTCAACGTGGTGCGTCCTCGCTACAAGGACATCTCGCTGCGCGTCGTCCTCGTCCGTCGCTCTGTCGGCACGTCCGACCGGCTGCGCAAGGACATCGAGCTCAAGCTCCGCCGGTTCCTCCACTCGCTCGTCGGCGACAAGTCCGGCAAGGGCTGGGAGTTCGGCCGTCCGGTGCTCAAGCCCGAGCTGATCCATCTCGTCGAGGAGGTTCCCGGCGTCGAGGGCGTCGATCGCCTCGAGATCCGCGACGAGCATCGCAACGTCGCGATCGAGCACCTGCGGCTCGATGACGACGAGCTTCCCTACCTCGTTCACGTTCACATCGCGGAGAAGGTCCGCGACGACATCCGGTAATGGTCACCGAAGCCCTGAACCGGAAGGTCGTCCGCGTCCCCGACGTCGTCGGCAGGCCGCTCGAGAAGGCGCGCATCCTGCTCGAGGACTCCGGCCTGCCGCAGATCGTCATCCTCTATCGCGAGAGCTACGAGGATCGGGACACCGTGCTCGAGCAGAGGCCCGCGCGCGGCCAGATGGTCTACGAGACCACCGAGGTCACGATCTGGGTCGCGCGTCGCGGTTACCTCGAGCATCTGCCGGCGATCTATCGCCGCAGCGACGCGGTCGGCCGCAACCTCGTTCGCGAGCTGTGCTTCGTGTTCGAGCACATGTTCGACTCCGTCGAGCAGAACCTCACCGACGGGTGGCGGTTCTACGATCCGCACGTCGCGCCGCCCGAGTTCCTCGAGTGGCTGTCGAAGTGGACGGCTTTCACGACGGACCTCGACTGGCCCGAAGAGCAGCGCCGCGCGCTCATCAAGCGCGCCGTCGATCTCTATCGGATCCGCGGCACGCGCAAAGGCCTCGCGCTGTTCTTGAAGCTGTTCACGGGCCACGAGCCCGACATCGAAGAGAACAAGTGGCCGTTCAAGGGATTCCGTGTCGAAGGCGAGGGCGCCGAGCAAGGTGCTCGGATCGCGCTCGACACGGTGATCCTACCGCCCGTCGATGTCGCGCACTGCTTCGTCGTGACGATGCCGATCAAGTTCGAGGACGTCACGACCGAGATGGTGATCCGGATCCACCAGATCATCCAGCTCGAGAAGCCGGCGCACACGCATTACTACCTGAAGTTTCTCGAGGAAAAGGGCGAGACCGAGCTGCGCGAGTTCTTCGCGATCGGTCTGCGCTCCGGCATCGGCATCGGCGCCGAAGTCGTGCAGGAATCTGGAGAAGAGAAGCCATGAGCGAGCAAGTCCAAGGGTTCAAGCGCATCAACTTCTTCAAGGGGTTCCTGACCACCGAGAAGGACTGGAACGACGCCGAGCGCTACCACATCGACAAGCGTCGTCTGCACAACCGCATGCTGCACTCGCCGGGCATCGTCTACGGCGCCGCCGGCGACCTGCGAGTGACGGCGCGCGCGCGCGGTGACCTCTCGGTCGAGGTGCAGCCGGGCTACGCGATCGATGGCATGGGGAACGACCTCATGATCCAGGACGCGACGATCCGGAACATCTCGCTCGACGAGCTGAAGCTTCCGCAGACGATCTACATCGTCCTGCGCTACTACGAAGAGCTCACCGACTTCATCGCGTACAAGGAGCTCGAGTACAAAGGCCACCGCCGCGTCCTCGAGTCGTGCAAGGTCGAGCTGTCGCAGACCGAGCCCGACATCTCGCGCGAGGTCGAGCTCGCTCGCATCCACCTCGAGAAGGGCGTCAACCGCATCCGCGATGCGCGTGACCCGGCGAACCCGCAGGCGAACGAGATCGACATGCGCTACGTGCAGCGCGGCGGTCTCGCCGGCTCGATGCTGCCGGGCTTCCTCCGCATCCGCCTCGAGAATCTGCTCCTGCAGGTCCGTCGCGGCGCGCTCGAGTACACGCGGCGCGGCGTCATCGCGGCGCACGACGTCGTCCAGGCGTGCAACACGGCGCTGATGCTGCTCTACGCGAACCTCATCGATCTGAGGAACGTGTTCGACATCTTCAAGCTGATCATCGAGACCGAGGGCGAGATGTCACTCGACGTCGATGTCCATCACCCGACGATCGCGCAGAAGAAAGAGTTCTCGGAGTACCGCCGCCAGGTCGAGATCCTTCGCGGCCTGCTCGCCGAGAACAAGAACAACACCGAGGCGTTCCAGAACCTGATCTCGTATCAGGCGAAGTGCGCCGAGATCGCGATGGCGGCGGTCGCCGGCGAGAAGCCCGTGCTCGTCGCGCCCGAGGAGAAGAAGGAGCAGAAGCAGGCGGACATCAAGGACTGGGAGGGCGTCAAGGTCATGCCCCAGCCCAAGCCGCAGATGGACCTCGAGGGCATCACGTGGGTGCTCGTCGACGAGATCGAGATCCTCAACAAGGAATCCGAGGACAAGCACATCTTCACGATCAAGGAGGCCAAGGACTCCTACCGGTCGCGTCAGAAGCTCAAGTACCCGGATGGCACGACGGTCGAGGACACCGGTCGCGCGCACGTCGACGGCTACAGCGAGTTCAAGCTGCTCAACATCACCCCGGGACGCCCTGTGGTGATCCTGCGCCGCATGGACTACGTGTACGGCGACTACGAGCTCGAGCTGTCGGTGAACGGCAAGAAGGTCTCCATCGTCTCCTGTAACGGAACGGATCGAGTTCACCGCTGGCGTAACTGGCCGGCGATGATCCCGGCCGAGGCAGTTACCGACGGAACCATGCTCGTGCGTCAGGGGTCGGTGACCGCCGGCCGCGACATCAACATGTTCCACATCTGGGTCTATCAGCCGAAGTAACGCGGCGGGTGCTAGAATAAGCGCCCCGGGGACGAAGCGACGCCATGCTCTT
>JABFXX010000089.1 GCA_013368795.1 Kofleriaceae bacterium | reverse complement strand
CTTCACCGGCGCCGCAGCCGTCGCGCCGAGGCCCGCAGGCGCCGCGCCCGGATCGGGCTTGGGCTCCTCTGCCTCCGCCTTGACGTTGTTTCCCTTCGCAGGCGACGCGTGCGCCTCGTCCTTGCCGGTGCCGACGCCGAACAAGAGGCCGCAGAACACGCCGACGGCGAGCCCTGCCGAGACGACGACGGGCACTGCCTTCGACGTGCCTCGCCGCATCGGCCGCTGCATCATCGGCGGCCCGCCCATTGGCGGCCCGCCCATCGGAGGCCCACCCATCGGAGGCCCGCCCATCGGAGGCCCGCCCATCGGCGGCATCTGTCCCATCGGCGGATAATTCGGGTTCGCCATCTCTTGCTCCTAGAACGAACCGGCGACGACAAGACCGCCGGCATCGGGTTGGACCCACGGAACGACGTTGATCTTGGGAACGAGCGCCGCGTCCACGTCGGGCGCCACCGGCGCCGCTGCAGGCTTATCGCGATCCTCGTACGCGCGATGTGCCGGCTTCCACTTGAACAGGTACCAGTAGGCCGTGAACGCACCCGCAACGACCGCGCCGCCGAGGCAGATGTCGCTCACGAGCGCGAGGTTCTTGCCCTGGACCTGCGCGTCCTTGCGCTCGGGCGACGTCGAGTCCGGGCTCGTGAACGTGTTGTGCTTGCCGACGGCGAGGATGCCGGTGACCGCCGCACCGATCGCGAACGCGGCCGTCGCGCCACCACCGATGTAGACCGGCATCATCGACGGCGCCTCCGCCTTCGGCTTCTCCGGCTCGGGCTCGAGTACCGGCGGCTTGGTCACGATCGGTACCGCCTCGAGCGCGATCTTGCGCTCGCTCTCGGAGCCGGCCTCGACCTTGAGCTCGACGTCCTTGGGCTGGTAGCCGACGGCGGTCATCGACACGGTGTGCGTGCCGGGCATCAGCGTCAGCGGCGTCGCCAGCGGCGCCTCGCCGACCGCATTGCCATCGATCGAGATCTGCGTGCCCGCGGGCTCGATGCTCAGCGTGACGATGCCGACCTTCATCGACAGCTCGTCGAGCTTGGCCTGCGCCTTCTTCATGAGATCGGGCTTCTGGCCCTGCGCCGCGGCGACGACCTTGAGGTGCGCGAGCGCGTCGACCGTCGAGCCGGCCTTGTCTTCGGCGAGCGCGAGCTCGTACGTGATCGGTACCGCGGCCGCTTCTTCGCTCGCCTCGATCGCTTTCTGATACGCGGTGATCGCGTTGTCGTATTGCGTCTTCGCGCCGGCGGCGTCGTTCTTCTTGGCGAGCTGGTCGCCCTTCTTCACGAGCTGCGCGGCGGCCTTCAGCCACGTCTTCGCGACCTTCGGATCCTTCACGACCGGCGCAGGCTCGGTCGGCTCCTGCTCGGTCGGCTCGTCCGGCGCCGGTTGATCGCCTTCCATCTCGATCTCGCCGCTGTCGCCTCCTGGCGCCTGTGCGAGGACCGGTGCGGAGATGCCCAATAGAACAGATCCGAGAAGCAGCGCGAGCCGCCGAGCTCCCATGCCCCTAGAATACTACGGCCGACGACCCGCTGCCCCGAGCTTGGCGATGTACTCGAGGGACTTGAGCGGTTTCCCGACGAGGTTTGTCACCATCGCGACCAGCGCCTCTCGCCCCGCGGTGCGATCGGCGGCCACGATCGCCGGATCGGTGTCGAGCGCGCGCGCCGCTGCCGGCGAGCCCGCCGCTGCGATGGCGCGAAGATATTGAAGTGTCCCGGAATCGATCGGCCGCACGCCCGGGCCTCGGCTCGTCGCCGCGCAGCGCCGGCACATCACGCCGCCGCGCGTCGGGTCGAACACCGCACCGCGCTCGAGGTCCGTCGCGCCGCACGCCGCGCACGCCTCGAGCCCCGGCCGGTGCCCCGCGATATCGAGCAGCTCGAGCTCGACCGCGCGCAGCGCGCCCGGCGACGGCCCCGCCTCGGCGAGGGTCTCCCACAGGGCGACGATCACGTCGAGCACGTGAGGATCGGGCGCCTCCGGCGGCAGCAGCGCGCCGACGAGCTCGGCGATGTAGCTCGCGTGCGCGACCGCGATGACATCGCTCGCGAGCTGCGTGAACTCGCGCTCGACCTCGGCGGCGTCGAGGCTCCACAGATCGCCGCACGGCTTGCGACCGAGCTGATACCGCCCGAGCACGAGCAGCTGCAGCGCGCCGGCGAACCTGCGCTGCGACTTGCGCGCACCTCGCGCGACGGTCGCGACGCGCCCGTGCGTCTCGGTGTAGAGCGTGACGAGCAGATCGGACTCGCGCAGCGGCGTCGTCTTGAGGACGACGCCGAGCTCGCCCTCGCTCACGACAAGAGCTGCGACGTGCCGTCGATCATCGTCACGCCGTCACCGCTCGGGCTCGGCCGGCGCATCAGGTAGCTGAGCGTCAGCGTCGCGGCGATGAGGAGGATGATCACGGCGAGCGTCAATCCACCCTGACGCGCGGAGCGGTCCTCGCGATCGAGCAGAATCGGCGGCAGGAACGACAGCCGCGTCTCCTTCGCGTTGCGATCCTCGCGCACGCGATCGGCGCTGTCCGGATCGGCGTCGTCGATGACGAGCGACGGCACGACGTACGCTGGCGCGGACTTGGTCGAGATGTGCGGGCGACGCCACGGCACGCTCGGCGTGGTCGCGATCGGCGGCATCGTCGGCTGCCAGGTGCCGCTCGGCTGCTCGACGGACGCAGCGGCGCGCATGCGATCGCTGCCCTCGGCGAGCACGGACTCGACGACGGCGCCGTCGGTGAGCCCGAGGCTCTCGTCGGTCGTCTCCGTCGCGTCGGTCTTCGCTTCGATCGACGTCACCGTCGGCGACTCGGCATCGGTCTTCGCGACCGGCCCGGTCTCGATCGAGCCGACGGTCGCCTGGACGACGCCCTCGATCGCGACGCGCTCGTGCTGCGTCGTCGGCGCGTCCTCGTCGACGGACTTGCTCGCATCGGCCGCGACGTGCGCCGCATCGACGACGTTCGCGTCGCTGCGCTTCGCCTCGACGGTCTCGGTCTTCGTCTCGTCGGCCTTCGCCTCGACGGTCTCGGTGCTCGTCGCCTCGACGGGCGCTGCCGTCTTCTTCTTGCGCGAGCGCGGCTTCGCGTTCGGATCCTTCTTGCGCGAACCGCGCTTCTTCTTCGACGGCGCCGGCTGCTCGACGGCAGCAGCGACGATCTCGGCGGGCGCTTCGCTCGCGGGCGCAGCCTCGACGGTCGGCGCGACGTCAACGACTGCCTCGACGCTCGCTGCTTCGACGGTCGGCGCAACTTCGACCGGCGCGATCTCGCTGGTGATCGTCTCGACGGGCGCAGCCTCGACGGACGCGGCCTCGAGCTCGGGCGGCTCGCCGGCTTCCATCTCGACGACAACTTCGGGCTCGACTTCGGGGACCTCGATGACCGGTGCGCTCGCACGAGCCTCGACGACGGGCTCGACGAGCTTCGTCGGCTCGGCCTTCGCCTTTGCGAGCGCCTCGGCGCGACGCGTGGACGCGAGGCCCATCGACTCGACGAGCGCCTTCGCGACCGGAGCTGCCGCTCCGTTTTGGCATGCACCGTAGCGATCGAGCGCCTCGCTCTCGTCGAGACCGACGCACTTGGCGAAGCTGCGGACGAAGCCCTTCACGAACACTTCTGCCGGAAGGCCCTCGAGCTGACCGCTCTCGAGCTTCTCGAGGATGCGCGGCTGGATCTTCGTGATCTTCGCAACGTCCTCGAGCGTGAGCTTGCGCTTCGTTCGACCAGACCGCAGCCACGACGCGAGAGACTCGCGTGCGTCCGCCGTCTCCGTTCCGACGTTCGTACGAGCTTCCATCCCTACGGTCCCTCAGCTCGGCACTTGGTGGCGATGCAGCTGTTCTGCGAGATCTTCACGCACGCCCCAAGTGCGTTCTTGGCCTCGCTGACCAACCCTTGCTGCATCCGAGTCTTCATCAGGTAGTAGCTGGCTTCCTGAGACCCACAGGTCGCGTCGCCCGACACGGCCTCGAAGGATTCTGCGGCTTTTTCCCACTCTTGGCGCGCGAAGTAAACCCTCGCTAGCCGATAAGTTGCAACGCACATCTTCGGGTTGAACTGGAGCGCGGTTCGCAGCTCCTTGGCCGCCTCGACCAGCTTGTTCTCGTAGAAGTACGCCCACCCCAGGTGGGCGCGTGTCAGCGACGGGTTCACGAGTCGCATCGGGTTCTCGAGCGCCTTGGTCAGGTACTCGACCGCGGCACCGTAGTCCTCCTGGATCGTGTGGACGATGCCGCGGTTGGCCCATGCCTCGCCGAAGTCGGGGCTGATCTTCGTCGCCTTCTCGAAGTCCTGGTCGGCCTTCGCCAGGTACATGTCGAGGTCCTTCGTGGTGGCCTCGGCGTCGACGCCGGTCAGGCAGTTGTCGATGTCGAGCGTGCGCTTGGTCTGCTGCACGCGGACGAACGACACGAGCCCGCGCAGCATGTAGGCCTCGTCGTTGTTCGGGTTGAGCGCGATCGCCTTGTTGCTCTCGCCTTCGGCACCCTCGAGGTCGTTCTTCTGGAGATAGTCCTTCGCGATCTCGAGACGCTTGTTGCTCTTCTCGACGCTCTTCTCGGAGCCGCGCTGGCCGCAGCCAAACGCCGCGGACAAGACGAGACATGAAGCGAGGATCGTGAGGAATCCTGGCGCTTTAGCACCCACGGCGGTGGAACCTAGCGCACGCGTGTCTCGCGCACAACCCGGAGATCTCTTTAGGCTGTTATAGAACGGTTTCCATGAGCGACGCGCCTGGACCGATCACACCGACCAAAACGATGACGGTCGCCGCCCCGAGCGGCGCGCTCTACGCCGAAGTGTTCCTGCCGAAGGAACCACCGAAGGGCGTCGTCGTCGTCACGCACGGCTATGCCGAGCACTGCGGGCGCTATCACGAGGTCGCCCACGTGATCGTCAACGCGGGCTGGGCTGCCCTCGCCTACGACGTGCGCGGCCACGGCCAGTCGCCCGGCGCGCGCGGCTTCATCGATCGCTTCGACACCTACCTCGACGATCTCCGTGCCGTGCACGCCGAGGCGCAAAAGCTCGCGCCCGGCAAGCCGCTCGTCCTCCTCGGCCATTCGCACGGGAGCTTGATCACACTCCGCGCGCTCTGCGGAGAGCAGCCTCCCGCGGCCGTCGCTGCCGTCGTGGCGTCGCCGTATCTCGGCCTCCGCCTCGCCGTGCCCGGCTACAAGAAGCTCCTCGCGCGCGTCGCCAGTCGCGTGGCGCCTGCGCTCGCACAGCCCAACTCGCTCCGGGTGGAGGACCTCACCCACGACAAGCAGAAGCAGGCAGAGCGAGTGGCCGACAAGCTGTGCTTCGACGTCGCCACGGCACGCTGGTTCACCGAATCCAGCGCCGCGCAGGCGTTCGTCGCGGAGCACGCCAATCGAATCAAGGTTCCGACGACGTGGCTCGTCGGAGGCGCGGATCCGATTGCCGATCCCGCAACGAGCAAACGCGTCGCAGCGAGCGTCCCGAACGCGCACTACCACGACCTTGCCGGATTGCGGCATGAAGTCTTCAACGAGGTCGATCGCGGCAAAGTCTTCTCCCAGCTCGCGAGCGTGCTTGCTGCACACGGTGCGGCAAGCGCCTGAACATCCTGGGACTTGTCGCGACGCGATTGGCGAGATCAGCCGTTCCACCTATACTCGTCTCATCGGCGGGTGGTGGTGGCGTTCCTTGATCTTCGAGCGTCGGTCTTTTCGGCACGGAAACGGAATTGGTTTCCGTGCGGAGCCCCGAGATGAAGCTCTTCGCCTGCATGTGCAACCAACCTCAACGGCTATGGGCCGCGCTCGCGCCCGTGCGCACGGTGCTGCTCGCACAGCCGCCCGTGAGCCGTTGGGGTCTGGCCTATTCACAGGGTGGCGACGTCCTGCTCGTCCGCACCCCCAAGGCCAGCGCCAATCCCGTCGAGATGGCGGGCCCGCTCGCCGAGATTCCGACGGACTGCGCCATCGGTCAGGCGGTCAACGACGACCGCTACGGCGGCACCGACAACACGCCGCCGTTCCGCTTCCGGCGCTGGATGTTCGCGCAACAGGGCAACCCCGAGCTCGACGGCACCGCCCCTCGCCTGCTCGAGCACATTCCCGAGTACCTGCGCCGCAACCTCAAGGGCCGCACGCCCGGCGAGCTGATCTTTCACGTGTTCCTCGCGATGCTCCACGACGAGGGCTCGGTCGACGATCCGAACCTGCCCGTCGGGGCAACTCGCCGCGCGCTCGCCGCGACGGTCAAGCTCGTCGCCGCCGAGCAGGCAAAGGCGGGCGTCCCCGTCGCCGCGCTCGGCAACATCGCGGTCTCGAACGGTCGTTCGATGGTCGTGACGCGCCTCGCCCAGCCGCTCCGCCTCCGCCGCCTCTGGGTCAACAACGACAAGAACGAGCGCGACGACTCGTTCCGCGGCGTTCTCCTCGTGTCCGGAGGCGATGGTGATCCGAAGGAGGGCTTCGAGGATGTTCCTCCCGATCGCGCCGTCCTGATCACGCGCGATCTCCAGGTCTCGCTGTCCGATCTGAACCCGTAGGCGACTCTGGCCTCCCTAGTGCGCGAGCTTGTAGGCGTCGGCCCGCGTCGCCTTCTTCGCCTTCGTCGCCGGCGCCGTCGCGAAGTTCTGCGAGGCGCCCGAGCTCGCCGCCTCGATCGCCTGCATCGCCGGCGCGTCCATGTTCTTGTTCGCGCGCACGCGCGCCATGTTGCGATCGATCACGCGCTGCGCGGCCTCGGCGCCCTGCGTCTCGTAGGTCGTCGTCGCCTCCTCGAGGACGCGCGCGGTCCGCGCCTGCTCGACCGCATTGACCGCGCCGCGGTCGATCGACGCCGCGACCGCAGCCGGGTCCGTCACGAGCGTCGCGGCGAGCGTCGCGCGCGCCGTGTCCTGCCGGCCATCGGTCGTCCGCCGCCAGTGCAGCTCGAACGCGGCGACCGGCAGCGCGCCCGGCCCCGAC
>JABFXX010000075.1 GCA_013368795.1 Kofleriaceae bacterium | reverse complement strand
ATCGTAGACGAGCGTCTCGGTCTCGTCGTCCTCGAGCCGCTGCGGCTCGTGCGTGCGCACCTCGCAACTCTGCACGCGTCCACTCGGCAGGACGAACTCGAATGTCAGCCTCGACTCCGGGACGTCGTTGATGATGATGCCGCCGGTCGTCTTGCTGACCAGCTTGGCTTGCACGACCTGCCCGCAGCGCAGGAGATGAATCGCACGAAGCGCCCGGCGAGTGCCGGCGAGCGCGAGCGCGAGGCCTACGATCGGAAAGATGGCGACAATGGCGAGCCAGACCGGAGTCTTGCCGTTCCGCATCTCCTCGATCTGGGCGTGCTCTGCGTCGTAATCGATGGTGACATCGCCGTCGAGCGATGGCGGCTCTTCGGTATACGACCGCGCGATCCGGTCACGTCCGCGGTCATCGGTGAACCGCGCGTCGACCGCGTACGTCGGGCTCTCGTTGACCTCCTGGTTGGTCTCGCTGACCGCGATCACGCGGCCATGGCCGACGCCGCCGTATCTCGCAAATGGCCAGTCGAGGTCGCGTAACGCGATCGCGCACACTGCCACCCCGATGGCCGCGAACAGCCAACCAAACTGGGCTCGCTTGCCACCGAACAGCAATTTGACCTTCAACCAGAACGGGACGATCCGCGGAGCTGCTGCCAGGAGTGGTGGTGTCGAGCGATATGGATGTTCCAAGTCGCCAACTAGCTAGTCATCGCGGCGCAGACTCGCAAGCGAAACCGGGATGGCTGTCAGAACTTAGGCGCGCTCAGTCCGCGGCTTCAGCTACTTGGCGCGTCGAGCCAATCGCGTCGTAACGCTGCGTGCGCGTGTTCCACGCGAACACGGCCAGCGGCGTCATCGCGAACGCGCGCGGCTTGATCGGACGGAAGCCGTCGGTGAGTGGGATCTCGTCGACGACGCGGACCTCGCGCGGTCTCGCGTACTCGGGCAGCGCGTGGACGGCGGCGGTGAGCGCGTCGAGATCGAGCGCGTCGTGCAGCTGGATCGCGGCGACCGGAATCTGCTGGCTCGCGTCGTCGGGATCGGGTGCCGACGTGACGACACACAGCGCGACGCTCGCGCAGGCGTAGAGGCCGTCCTCGACGCGCGTCGATGCGACTGGACCCTGCTTCGTCAGGATCATCTGGTTTGGCTTGTCGACGAACCAGTAGTCGCCGAGCGCGTCCTGCTTGACGAGGTCGCCGGTCGCGAACCACGTGTCGCCGGTCTCGAACGCGTCGCGGATGAGGCGCCTGGGATCGATATGCGAGATGTCGCTGCCGGCGCGCGCGGACAGACGCGCGACGAGCATGCCCGGCTCGTCGAGACGGGCGCGGACGAGGCGACCCTGCGAGTCGTGGACGAGCTCGTTCTTCTCGATGTCGTACGCGGCGACCGCGACGTCGCGGCTGCCCGGCAGCGGGCGACCGATCGAGCCGATCTTCTTGCCCGACGTGTTCGCGAGCACGGCGCTCGCCTCGGTCGACGCGTAGAGCTCGAGCACACCGACGGGACCGAACCGATCGATCAGCTGGCGCCACACGTCGGGGCGCAGGCCCGAGCCGGCGAACAGCCGCACCGGGTTGTTCTTCTCGCCGAGCACCGGATCGGCGTCGACAAGGCGGCGCACCATCTCGCCCGCATAGAACACGACGCTGACGCCGTAGCGACGGATCTCGTCCCAGAACGTCGCCGGTTCGAACCTCGACGCGAGCGCGAGGCGCGCGCCGCCGGCGAGTGCGCTGTGCGCGGCGACGAGCGTGCCCGACGGGTGATGGAGCGGCAGCGCGCAGTACACGGTGTCGCGCGTGGTCAGCGTCGCCGCGGCGGCGGCACCGAGCGCCGAGAACGCCCAGCGACGGTTCGTGATGCGCGTCGCGCGCGGCGCCTCCCACTTGCCGCTCGACACGAAGATCATCGCGAGATCGCGCGCGCGGCCGGCGTCTGGCTTGTACCAGGCGGGCAGGGTGACCGTGGCGGGATCGATCGCTTCCATGTCGATCACGCCAGGCGGGATGACGCGCTTCGCCTTCTCCATGCCCGGCGGCAGCTCGCCCTGCTCGCCGACGCCGCCGAGGACGAGCACCTTCACGCTCGTCGCGGCGCGGGCGCGCGCAGCGGTCTCGGGATCGACGATGATCACCTCCGCTTCGCCGAGGTCGAGCGCGCGCGGCAGCACGTCGTCGGTCATGTCCGGCGACATGAGGACGGCGACCGCGCCGAGCCGGCTGCATGCAGCGACGACCGAGAGGTGCGACGGCCGCGACTTCATCATCACGCCGACGCGCGTACCGGTCTTCACTCCGCACGCGATCAGGCCGCGCACGATCGCGTCGACGCGGCGATTCGCATCGGCGTACGTGAACGCGCGACCGCGCCACAGGAAGAACGTGCGGTCGCCGATCGATGCCGCCTGATCCGCGAGCGACTTGCCGACCGACACCAGCGAGTCGTCCTGCAGGTTGCGGAGCCGGTTCAAGCGCGGCAGCTGCCAGCGCGCGTTGTCGAGGTACGTGCCGAGATCCTCGCCGAGCTCCTCGACGCGCTCGAGCGCCGCGCCGACCGTCTTCTCGACGAGCTCCTTCGCGAGATCGAGCGGGCTGTCGTCCTCGTCGTCATCGTCGTCGGGATCGTCGACGACCTGCGGGCGCGGCAGCTCGGAGCGAACGTCGACGGCCGTCGGTGGCACCTCGCCGCGCATCCACGCGACGACGCCGGGCCACGTGATTGTCAGCGCGGTCGAGCCGACGACGAGGCCGAAGTGGCCGGCCTTGACCATCACCTCGTACATCGTGCCGACCTTGGGCGCGGCACGCTTGATGCCGCGGACCGAGCCGGGGCGTCCCATCTCGTCGCGGCTGCCGACGAAGTACAGGATCGGACAGCTGAGATCCGCAAGCGACACCGCGTGGCCGTCGATGACGAAGCCGCCCGACGCCATGCGGTTGCCGACGATCACGTCGTCGACGAACTTGCGAAACGCCGGGCCGGGCCACGCGACGAAGCCCTCGCCGCCGAGGAACAGTCGCTTCGCCTCGCGCTTCTCGAGCGCCGATCGATCGTGCAGGTTGCGCACGAAGTCGACGAGCTGCAGCGCCTCCTTGCGCGCCGACAGCAGCTTGAACCCGGTCGACGTGAACATGCCGGGCAGGCCCTCGATGCGCGCGAGCGGCCACGCCACCACGGCGCGCAGGCCGGCGACGAGCCGCTCGGTGACGTTCTCGTCGATGTTGAGCTGGCGATGCAGATCGACCGGCGAGCCCATCGTCACGATCGACGCGAGTCCGGCGCTCTTCCTGAACGCGGCGGCCTGGTAGCAGAACATGCCGCCCTGCGAGTAGCCGGCGAGGTGAACGTCGTGGCCCGTGATCGTGCGGACGCGATCGATCGCCTGCGAGACCGCGCGCACGTGATCGTCGAGCGTGCGGTTCATGCCGCCTTCCTCGCGCTCGGGCGCGCCGAAGTCGACGAGCCAGACGTCGACGCCCTGGCTCACGAGATACGCGACCGCGCTGACGTCCGGAGAGATGTCGTAGACCTCCGACGCGACCATCAGCGGAGGCACGAGCAAGAGCGGTGCACTGATCGGCGCGACGCCTGGATCGGGCGCGCGCTCGTAGCGGCGCAGGCGATAGACGCGCTCCTCGTGGATCACCTCGAACGGCGCACCGTACGGCGCGGTCAGCCGACCGGCGCGCGCGATCTCGAGCGCGTTCTGCCACGCGAGACCGAGCCGGCGCACGCGCTTCGCCCAGCGCACTTGCCGGCGCCGTCGTTCCGTAGGACTCGCACCTCCTCGACGAGGATCGACCATCGGATCGAGTCTACTGCGGATACGGCACGGGTGCCGGATGCGGCGACTGCTGTGGAGATGGCTGCGGCTGCGGAGATGGCTGCTGCTGCGGCATCTGCGGCTGCATGCCGTACGGCGGCGGCGCTTGACCGGGACGCAGGCCGATCGCGATCGGCGACTCGTCGAAGTCCTGCCAGTCGCCGGTGATGAAATCGATGATCACCGGCCAAAGCCCGAGGAAGAAGTTGCCGAACACCCAGCCGTTGAGGCTCTTGTAGCGGGTGATCTGCACGGGCTCGAAGCCCGGGTAGTAGATGCGGATGTCGCCGAGCGAGCGGTTGCGGTCGAGCGTGACGACCATCGGCGTCTGACCGACGACCTGACCGTCGACGTAGACGTACGCGCCGGGAGGATTCGTGTTGACCGGAATGCGATCGGGACCGCCGGCAACGATGGTCGCGCAACCACCGAGCGCGAGAAGCGCTAGTGCCGGCGAGGCGAGCTTCATCCAGGCTCACCGGCGAGTCGGTAACCGACGCCGCGCTTGCTCTCGATCAAGTCGTCGGCCTGCACGCTGCCGAGCTTGCGGCGCACGCGGTGAACGAGCTCGCGCACGTTCTCGCTATCGGCCTGCACGGAGCGGAACGACAGCGCATCGGCGATCTCGTGCCACGCGACGTACGCGAGCTCGGGATCGGCGACGGTGCGGCGCCTCTCGACGAGCAGCTGGAGGAGTCCGAACTCCATCGCAGCGAGCTCGATCGAGCTCTCTCCGATACGGAGCACGCCACCGTCGACGCGCTGGCGCAGATCGAGCTGGTGACCGCGAGGTGTCGTGACCTTCGCGCTGAACACGAGCTCGTCGCGACGCGTCGGTGCGGTGCGACCCTGACCGCGCGGCGGCTCCATCTTCGGGAGCGCCTCGGGCCAGAAGTAGAACTTCACGTCGCCGAGGCGGATCGTCGCGCCGCTGGCAAGCTCGACCTCGGTGATCCGCTGACCCTCGACCTCGGTACCGTTGCGGCTCGTGTTGTCGACGATCTGCCACTTGCCGTTGGCCGACTTCATCACCGCGTGCTCGCTCGAGACGCTGGCGTGGAGCACCGCAACATCGACGCGCGGATCGCGACCGATGCGGCTACCGTCGGCAATGGCGTGAGCACAGCCCCACGCGTCGACGAGCGAGGCCGAAGGCGACTGAACGCGCGAAAAGATCTGCTCGCTGGTGATCCCCGGCGAGGCGATCGCGACGCCGTGCGACGTGCACAGGACGCCGATGGACCGGGGTGACGAGCAGAGTAAGCAGGGCACCATTGATTACAAGATTCGCCCGACGAGCGGGAGCGACGCAAGTGACTGCGCCCGTTCGATCAAAACGCACCACCCGCCATGACCCCGTACTGCCCCTCCTTCCCGACCCAGGGCGCGAACATCGTCGACGAAGGTGTGGCGCTCGCGCTCACCTTGGCCGCGGACGGGGTGGCCACTGCAGCATTCGGTTGCACAAACCGAGCATCGGGAGCTGATTGCTTGGTCATCATAATACCCAGACCGAATCCACCCCACAGGCCGGCGGTCATCGAGGCGGTCACGACTTCACCGTTGTCGGAGCGCGACTGACCGTCCTTGGGGTTCGTCAAAAGGCCGCCGAACATGCCGCCGACGAACGCGCCGATCACCGTCGACGCCATGACGACCTTCGCACGGCGAGGCGACCAGTCGAGGCTCGGCGCGATCAGCGCGCCGGCGACCGCGCCGCCGTCGAGGCCGAGCGCGATCGTCGTGTTCTCGACGTTGCCGAAGTCGCCGTCGCTGCTCGCGGTGATCGCGCCGAGTGCGGCAGTCGTCACACCGAGCAGCGTCAGGTTCGCGACGAATAGCGACTGCCCCGACGTGAGCTTCGCGGCCTGACCGTAGATGAAGCCGCCGGTCGCGCCCGCCGCGCTGCCGATGAACAGCAGGTTCAGCACCGACTCGGCGCGCGTCCAGCCGGTCGGCTCGATCAGCAGCGCGCCGTTCGCGAAGCCGAGCGACATGCCGAGCGTCGTCGCGTGTGCCGCGCCGGCATCGATGTCGTACTTCTGCGAGAGCAAGTAGCCGATGCCGCCGCCACCGACGACGCCGCCGAGCAAGAGGAACGTCACGGCATTGCCGTTGTCGACGTCCTGGCGTGCGATCAGGTCGATCGCGGCGAACGTGCCGACGGTCGCGAAGTCGGCGATGACTTCACCATCGTGTAGCCGACCGCGCGACGACGCGCTGACGGCCATCGGCGCGGGATATGCGGGAGGCGGATAGGGCTGCGGGTACTGCGCGGGATATGGCTGCGGGTACTGACCCGGATACGGCGGCTGTCCCGGATACGGCTGCGGGTACGGCTGCTGCGGAGACTGCTGCGGATACTGGCCGGCATACGGCTGCTGTCCCGGATACTGCTGCGGATACGGCTGCTGCCCCGGATACGGTTGCTGCGGCTGCTGCGGTTGTTGTTGCTGCGGCGACGACAGCGGTTGCTGCGGCTGCGGCTGATACGGCTGCTGCTGCGGCTGATACGGCTGCTGCTGCGGCAGATACGGCTGCTGCTGCGTTTGCGTTTGCGTTTGCGTTTGCGTTTGCGTTTGCGTCGGTTGCTGGGGGGCTGTCGTCGGGGCGGTTTGCACATTCGGATCCGCGCTCGCGACGACGACGCCACCCTGCGACCCCTGCGGCTGCTGCATCGCCGGCTGCTGTGCAGGTTTCGGCCGTGGCAAGCAGCCCGCCGCCGCAAGCGACATGAGGACGCACGTCACCGCATTTCGCATTCCACCCATTGCTCCAGTATCGAGGTTCTGCCCGTCGACAAGCTACGGCTCCATCGTGAGGCACCGGTGAAGTGATCGATGTCCGTGAGTCAGCCGTGAGCCTCGGACCGACGAGAATCCAGGGATATAATCGTGGAATGCGGCAGCACGTGGCAAAGCTGACTCCGGCGTTGTTTCTCGTCGGAGGTTGTTCGCTGATCTACAACCCGAGCAACATCGACAAGCCGCCGGTCGATGCGCGCGGTCCGGACGTCGGGATCGATGCAGCGCCGATCTACGACGCGAACCCGGGCCTCTTGGCAGTCGAAGACGTCGCGCCGAAGACGCTGTTCGAGGGTCAAGGCGAAGGCGGCAGCCGCACCGCGG
>JABFXX010000548.1 GCA_013368795.1 Kofleriaceae bacterium | reverse complement strand
TCATGAACAGGCCAAGAGTCTTCATCTGCCGTCAGTCCTTTCGCCCCTCGTCGGGGGCGCCCACTGACGCGAGTGCCCGCACGCTTTTGCACAAAATCGTCAGCGCCGCGCTAAGCTCGCGGCTGCGCAGGGGGAATCGTGGAGTGTCTTGCCGAAGAAACGGTGATCGCGTTCCTGGCCGGAGGGCTCCCGCAGGACAAGGCCGAGCGCGTCGACGGCCATGTCGAGTCGTGCCAGTCGTGCCGGCTGCTCGTCGCCGCGGTCGCGAAGAGCTCCCGGGATGCGACGCCCGTAGCCGCCGCGACGCTCGCGGTGGGTTCGAACGACGCGACGCTGGCGGCCGTCGACGAGCTCGCGATGTCGCCGACCCTCGCCGGTGCAGCGACCCCCGCGGCCGGCGATGGCGTGAAGCGCGGCGAGCAGGTCGGCCGCTACGTGATCCAGGGCGTGCTCGGCAAGGGCGGCATGGGCGTCGTCTACGCCGCGTTCGATCCGCAGCTCGATCGCAAGGTCGCGGTGAAGCTGTTGCGTCCCGAGCTTGCCGCCGGCGGCGGAGAGGCAGCCGCCGCGCGACTCCTGCGCGAGGGCCGCGCGATCGCCAAGCTCGCGCATCCGAACGTCGTCACCGTGTTCGACGTCGGCACGCACGACGGCTCGGTGTTCGTCGCGATGGAGCTCGTCGAGGGTCGCTCGCTCGATCACTGGATCGCCGAGAAGCGACGGCCGTGGCGCGAGGTGCTTGGCGTGTTCCGCCAGGCCGGCGCCGGCCTGATCGCCGCGCACGACGCCGGCATGATCCATCGCGACTTCAAGCCGGCGAACGTGCTGATGGGCAAGGACGGCCGCGCGCGCGTCACCGACTTCGGCCTCGCGCGGTTCGGCGGCGAGCGCACGAGCAAGCCGCGTCTCGCCGCCGGCACCGAGGAGGTCGCGCGGCTGACGCGCACCGGCGCGCTGCTCGGCACGCCCGCGTACATGTCTCCAGAGCAGTTCGAGGGCGGCGAGGTCGACGCCAAGAGCGATCAGTTCAGCTTCGCGGTCGCGCTCTACGAGGCGCTCTATGGCTCGCGCCCGTTCGCCGGCCTCACCGTCGGCGAGCTGTTCGCGAACATCACCGAGAAGAACGTCCGGCCTGCGCCCGAGGACTCGACCGTTCCCGCGTGGCTGCGCGAGACGGTGTTGCGCGGCCTCGAGCCGGCGCCCGCGAATCGCTATCCGACGCTCGCGTCGCTGCTCGTCGCGCTCGAGCACGATCCCGCGCTCAAGCGGCGCCGCGTCGCGTTCGCCGCGGGCGGCGTCTCGGTGCTCGGCCTCGGCGTCGTCGCGACCGTGCTCGTGCTCGGTCGCACGGCGGCGCCGTCGTGCCGCGTGTCCCCGACCGCGCTCGCAGGCGCGTGGGACGCGCCCCGTCGCGCCGACGTCGAGCGCGCGTTCGGTGCATCGAAGGCGCCATACGCGAAGGATCAGCTCGCCGTCGTGCTGAAGGAGCTCGACACGTACGCGGCCGACTGGACCGCGATGAAAAAGGACGCGTGCGAGGCCGCGCAGGTCCGCCACGAGCAGACCGAGCAGCAGCAGGGCCTGCGCACCGTGTGCCTCGAGCAGCGCACCATCGAGCTCCGCGCGATCACCGACCTGCTCGCGCACGCCGACGAGGACGTGATCCGCAACGCGCACAAGGCGGTCGCCGCGCTGACACCGCTGGCGGGCTGCGCCGACCTCCGCGCGCTCAGCTCGCGCGTGCCACCGCCGGCCGACACCGCGACGCGCATCCGCGTCGACGCCCTCCGCTCTCGCCTCGCGAAGGCGCGCGCGATCGGCACCGCCGGCAAGTACACCGAGGCGCAGGCGGCTGCGACGCAGCTCGCCGGCGAGGCCGCGCAGCTCGGCTATCGCCCGCTCCACGCCGAGGCGCTGCTGCTCGCGGGCGCGCTCGCCGAGCGTGCAGGCGACGCGAAGACCGCCGAGGCGCAGCTGACGCAGGCAGTGCAAGCCGCCGAGGCCGGGCGCGACGATCTGGCCGCGGCGCAGGCGTGGGTCACGCTCGTCCGCGTGCGCGGCATCAGCCTCGGCAAGGCCGACGACGCGCTCGTCGCCGCCGGTCACGCTTCCGCGATGCTCGAGCGATTCGGCGGCGATGCCGAGGAGCAGCTCAAGCTCGACGCGTATCGCGGCCTCGTGCTCTCCGAGCAGGGCAAGTACGCCGAGGCCACCGCGCTCGCCGAGAAGGTGCTCGCCGCGCGCCGCCGCGAGGTCCCGCCCGCGCCGCTCGATCTGGCGTCGGCGCTGAACGACGTCGGCAACCGCTACGAGGAGATGGGCAAGTACGCCGAGGCCGCGAAGGCGCAGGCCGAGGCACTGGCGCTGCGCGAGAAGCAGCTCGGCCCGAATCATCCCGAGGTCGCGGCGACGCTGCACAACCTCGGCAACACGCAGTTCGAGCTCGGCGATCTGCCAGCCGCCGAGGCGTCGTTCAGGCGGAGCCTCGCGATCCGCGAGAAGGCGCTCGGCCCGACGCACCCCGAGGTCGCGCTCGTCGTGTCGAACCTCGGCGTCCTCATGCGCACGCTGGGCAAGTACGACGAAGCGATCGCGTTCTATCAGCGCGCGCTCGCGATCAAGATCGAGCGCCTCGGCCCCGAGCATCCGTCGATCGCGACCGTCATGCACAACATCGGCGCGACCTACATGACGCAGAAGAAGTTCCCCGAGGCGATCGAGTTCCTCGACAAGGGCCTCGCGCTCGCGATCAAGGTGCGCGGCCCCGAGCACTCCGAGGTCGCCGCGTTCTACGGCACGCTGTCGCAGTGCTACCGCGGCCAGGCCAAGTTCGACGAGGCGTTCGCGGCCGCGCGCAAGGCGCTCGCGATCAACGAGAAGGCGCTCGGCCCCGAGCATCCCGAGGTCGCGACCGATCACAGCCACATCGGCGAGCTCTACCTCTCGCAGTCGAAGTACGTCGAGGCGCTCGCGGCGTTCCAGCGCGCGCTCGCGATCCACGAGAAGACGCTCGGTCCCGATCATCCCGATCTCGCGATCGCGCTCTCGAATATCGGCAACGCGCAGATCGCGCTCGGCAAGCACGCCGACGCAGCGAAGACCTACGAACGCGCGCTCGCGCTCGACGAGAAGGGCCTCGGCAAGGACCACCCCGACCTCACCTACGACATCACCGGCCTCGGCGATGTCTACGAGAAGCTCGGCCGCCACGACGACGCGGTCGCGATCCTCGAGCGAGGGCTGACGCTCCGCGACGGCGACCGCATCGCGTACCAGTATGCGCTCACCAAGCTCTACCTCGGGCGCGCGCTGTGGAACGCGACCAAGCCCGACAAGGCGCGCGCGAAGAAGCTCGTCGCCGAGGCCGCCGAGCTATTCGCGAAGGGCGACTACAAGATCGCCATCAAGTGGGCGAAGGACTGGCAGAGCAAGCACCGATAGTGCTCGACCCGGGCGCGCGATTCTAGTGCTCGACGCTGACGACGGGCGCGCGATTCGGAATGCGCACGCCGGTGACCGCCCACTTCGCCTGGCGGTATGCGACGTAACCGATCACCGCCTTCGCGGCGAACGCGATCGGAAAGCTCAGCCAGACGCCGGTGGCGCCGAGACCGCACGGGAACGCGAGCAGCCACGACAGCGGTACCTGGATCGCGAGCGTCGACCAGAAATTGATGCGCAGGCTGATCCTCGTCGCGCCGGAGCCCTGGAGCAGACCGATGAGCGCCATGTTCGTGCCCGCCGGCAGCATCGCGAGACCGAGGATCATCATCCATTCGAGCGTGTAGCTCTCGAGCGGTGTGCCGGCCTTGACGTCGAAGATCTGGACGAGCAGGTCATCGGTGAGCACGATCAGGATCGCGAGCACGGTCATGATCGCGGTCGATAGAATCATCGACGCGCGCGCGACCTGGCGCGCCCGATCGACGCTGCCGCCACCGAGCGCCTGGCCCACCATCGCGCTCGTCGCCTGTGCGATGCCGAGTCCTGGCACGAACGCGACGGACTGGACGCGCAACCCGAGGCCGTGCGCGGCGACGGAGACCCCGTCGATCCTGCCGAGGATACCGAGCGCGGTCATGAAGCCGGCGTTCAGGATCAGCATGTCGATCGCCGCGGGCCAGCCGATGCGATACAGCTCGCCGGCGAGGGCGTGATCGATCTTCTTTGGCGCGAGCGGAAGCTTGAGGTTCGGTATCGCGCCGCTGCGCAGCACGATCACGAGCGTCACCATGTTGAGAAACTGCGCGATGACGGTGCCGATCGCCGAGCCGGTGACGCCGAGCGCCGGCATGCCGAGATTGCCGAGGATGAGGCCGTAGTTCAGGACCGCGTTGACGACGTTCGTGCCGAGCGCGATCAAGAACGGGATGCGCGTGTTGCCGACGCCGCGCAGGATGCCGGCGTAGAGCAGCGTCAGGTAGAAGAATGGCGTGCCGATCATCATCGGCCGCAGGTAGTCCGCACCGAGGTCCGCCACCGCAGGCGAGGCACCGAGCACCCGCAGGATCGGCTCCGCGGCGAGCGCACCGATGCCGCCGACGACGACGCCGACGATCACCGTCATCATCGTCGATTGCACGAGCAGATGGTTGAGCCGCTTGGTGTCGCCACCGCCGTAGGCACGGGCGACGAGCGCGACCGTGCCGACGATGAGGCCGAGCATCGCGACCATCAGGAGAAAGATCACCTGGATCGCGAACCCGAGTGCCTCGAGTGCGTCCTGGCTGTTCGGCATGCGGCCACACAGCGCCGAATCGACGAGCAGCATGAGCACGTTGAGCACGTTGAGGCCGATGATCGGCCCGGCGAGCTTCATGAGCTGCCACGAGATCGACGACGAAGGGGCTGGTAACGATGAAGCTGGAGCCGACAGAACGCGCAGCTTAGCTCATCGCTATTCGGAGGCGACGCCAAACCATGCTGTGACGCTCCAGATCGCGTGAGGCTGCATCGCAGGTTCGACATCGAAGCGATACAGACGCGCCGCTTGTAAGGCGCTGAACAATCTTTTCTGCCACGCGACGCGCAGCTCTCCCGCGCCGGCGGCATCGCCCCGGCTCGCGGCGGCCCACACGGCGGCCTGCAGCCACCTTCCCATCGGCGCACCCGCGCTCGCGACTAGCAGATCAGGCAGGTCGGGCCGTGCCCGCGCACCGAGCTCGATCCAGCCAGCGCTTCCCGTCGCGCCGAGCGACAGGCCCGCTCCCGCGCCGCCGCGGTGACGATCCCAGATGCTCATCTCGCCATCGTGAGCGACGCGTTCGATCCGATAGAGCGGGCCGAACAATCCGCCGACCGAGCCGGTGCCCGCGCGAACATCGCCGCGCGCCGACCACGTGATGTCGTGCCACGCGATCGAGCTCGTCGCGTACGCGACCGCCGATGCGCCACCGCGAGCTGCTTCACCGGGCGCGAGCTCGGCGACGACCGAGACGCCGAGCTCGGCGCGCGCTTCGTCTCCTTCATAGACGCGATGACCGCCGACCTCGAGTGCGCTGCCGTGATCGGGATCGACCGCGAGTCCCGCGTGCATGCCCCACGGCTCGGAGAACAGGTAACGCGTGCTCGCCGCGACGACCGCGGGATCGAGGACATCGTCGACTTCGATCCCGAGCTCGAGCGCTTCGTTGCGAATGCCCGCGCGAACACCGGTGCGCCAGCGATCGTCGAGTGCGACGCGATAGCCATCGACGATCGTTCCAACATGCGAAGGCGCGAGCGCACCTCCCGCGATCGCGAGCGTGGTCTCGCCGACCGCGTAATGCGCCTCGAGGGCGCGAATGATCGTGAGTGCGCGCTCGGGTGCCGACCAGTCGCTCGTGCGGAACTGCTCGTCCTCCCAGACGCCGCGAGCCCCGAGTCCGATCTTCGCGTGCTCGAATGCGACATCGAGCCGCAGGTCGATCGCACTGTAGGTCGAGTCACCCTGCGCCCCGGCGCCGACCGATGCACCGATCGAGACCTCTGCCCTTACCTGCGACGCGGTGACGCAGACGAGGCCAAGAACACAGACAGCGCGCACGAACCAAGGGTCGCCCCGTCGGCGCGGAGGGACAAATTTCTGTCCCTCGACACGAAAGCGTAAGCGTAAGCGTAGGCGTCGGCGTAAGCGTTCCGGGGCGCGGCCCCGAATTGCCTAGGTTTCGACGGTCTTATCGACGGCCGCCGCGTCACGCTCGGCCCGGAACGCCTTCGCCTTCTTCACCAGTCGCAGCGTCACCAGGCCCGTGATGAGCACGAGCCCACAGCCAATCCCGAGGAGCCGGTAGCGATACGCACCATTCTTCGCGGGATACGGGCTCGTCCAGAAGCCCGAGCGCCCCATCGGCTGCTGGTACTCCATCGGAGGCGGCCCTGCCCCCGGCTCGGCCGACGCCGGGACCGCGCAGAACGCGAGCACGAGAGCGATCACCAGGCGCTGCATGGCCGTGTCTTACTCCTTTTTCGGCGGCGCGGTAGGCCGAGCGTTCTTGATCGCCTGCTTCACGCGCTTCATGCAGTCGTCCTCGGTCTCCGTCCCATCCTTCACGAACGCCAGCGGCGTCGCGACCGCCTTGTCGTACTCCTCCTGGGTGATCCGCTCGCGCTTGAGCATGAGTGCGAGAATTCGCTCGATCTTGCCCGTCGTCCACTTGGTCAACGTGCCCTGGCAGTACTGCTTGTAGCGCTCCTTCGGGCTCGGAAGGATCGACGAGAAGAACGCCGCCTCGGTCGGCGTCAGATCCTTGGCCGCCTTGCCGAAGTAGTGCTGCGCCGCCGGACCGATGCCGTAGAGCTGCGGCCCGTACTCGATCACGTTGAAGTAGATCTCGAGGATGCGGTCCTTCGTCAGCGTGTTCTCGACGTGCCACGTCAGGAACAGCTCCTGGAGCTTTCGCGCGAGCGTCTTCTCTCGATAGAGCAGGACGTTCTTGACCATCTGCATCGTGATCGACGACGCGCCCTGACGGAACTTGCCCGCCTTGAGGTCGTTGACGAGCGCGGTGCGGAACTCGCTCGTGATGAAGCCGTGGTGCCGGTAGAACGCGCCGTCCTCGGTCGTCGTGATCGACTTGATGAGGTTCGGCGAGATCTGATCGATCGGCACGAACTCCGGGTTCTCCGGGCCGACGATGAACGACAGCCACTCGCCCTTCTCGTACTCGACGTAGTGCTCGAACTGCGTCTCGAGACGCTTCGGCGAATCGGCCGGCTCGTCGAGGACCTTGCAGTGGTTGATGCCGACGTGGCCGTCGAGGACCGTGGCATCGAGGTTCGTCCAGTCGATCTCGAGGCGGATGTCCGTATCGAACATCCCCTTCATCTTGTAGCCCTGCATGTACGGCGCCATCTCGGCCGGAATCGCGTCGAGCACGCGCTGGCAGTTGATCGGCGGGATGACCATCCGCAGCTTCATCACCTGGATGCCGTACGGCCCGCGCATCGGCTTGGCAGGCGCTGCCGGCGCATCGTCGTCGTCGTCGTCCGCGACCTTCGCTGCGCTCGCCTCGGGAACGACGACCTCGCGGCGAGGATTGACGATCGTGCCGGTGACCGAGAACGGCACGTTGCGCGCCATGAAGTCGCCGCGCGTCAGCTGCAGCGTGCGCGTCGCGCGGTCGTAGCTGCCCGCGACCGCGGCGGACAGATCGAGGTCGTGGACCTCCTTGTCGGCGATCATCGGGTGACCGACGTTGAGGCCGGTGAGGTTGAGATCGCCGGAGAACTTCGCGCTCGTCTTGTCGAGCGAGACGTGCAGCTGCGTATCGATCGACGTCGCCTGGTAGTCGACGATTCCCGAGCTCGCGAGGATCGGCGCGAGCCGATCGAGCTGGAACTTCGCCGCGACGAGATCGAGCTGCGCGGTCTCGGCCGCCGGCTCGAACCCGCCCTTCGCGGTCCACAGCTTGCCCGGCACGCCGCCATAGCCGCCGGCGAAGTCGAGCACGTAACGGCCGTGCTTGTCGGGATCGGCGACGACCGAGCCGGCGATGCCGGTCAGCGACAGCTTCGACCACAGCGTGATCTCGCCGCCGTCGATCGTGACGACCGGCGGCATGCCGTCCATCTTGCGGACCTCGATCGCCTTCATCGAGGCCTTCGGCGCCGACGGCGTCGTCGCGCTGACATTCTTCGCGTGCGCGATCACCTGGAGCGGCGTCCACACCGCGTCGCCGCCCTCGACCGTCGCGGTCGCGCCGGTGATCGCGTCGTCGGCGAGAACCTTGAGACTCGTCACCGTGATCTTCTTCGGCCGCAGCGAGCCGAAGTCCTGCCGCTTCGCACCGGTCGCGCCGCCGCCGCGCACGCGATCGAGGATGTCGAGCACGTTGTCGCGGCCGAACGCGTCGCGCCGCAGCGTGACCATCAGACCCGCGAGCTTGGCCTCGCCGACCTTCACGCTGCCGACGAACGACGCCCACGTATCGAAGTCGACGTCGATCCGATCGATGTGCACGAGCGGCGTCTCGCCATCGAGCGGGCCGCGGATCTCGACGTTGCGCAGGACCGCGTGACCGAGCGAGACATCGATGGCGCCGAACTCGATCTGCCGGCCGAGCTTCTGCGCGACCTTGGCGCCGACCTTCTTCCGGATCATGTACGCGCCGACGCGCGGATAGATGACGCCGATCGTCAGCGCGACGAGCAGCAGCACACCGAGAACGATCCCGCCGGCCCACAGCCAGCGACGAGGGACGTTCTTCCAGCTCGACGGAAACCGCACCACGTCCTTGTACAACAACCGGGCGGCCGGTTTGTTCTTACTTACATGTCAGCGCGAGGATGTGCCCGTCATCCTTGGCATTCGTTCCGACGAGGAGCAGCCAATCACCGGCCTTGAATGCGGGCTTGGCCTCGAGTGTGCGCTTGCCCTCGGCGTTGTCCATCGTGACGGTCAGCTCGACGCGCTTCTCCGTACGATCTCGTAGCAGGATCGACGCAGCTCCTTGTTTGAGCTGCAAGCTTTCGCTCTTGAGCTTGGCGAGCGATGCACTGCCGCCCGACAGCTTCTTGAACGTGTTCCACGCCGTGAACGGCGGCTTTTTCAGCTTCTTCTCGAGCGGCTTGAGATCGCCGTCGATCGAAGCGGCCTTGTCGTTCGTGGCCGCGATCTCCATGTAGCTGCAATCCGCATCGCCGGCGAACGCGGGAGTCGCGAGCGCCGATAGCGTGATCGTCACAGCGAGCCAAAGCCTGCGGCTCATATGCCCTCCACAGTATCTTCTGGCGTCACCCAGATCACGGTCGTGTTGCCATCTTCGTCTTCGAGGTTGAAGACCGTCCCCGTTCCACCCGGTGTGTCGAGCGAATCGATCTCGGCCGGCTGAATGACCGGCATGTTCTCGACGGGACCGGTGCCACCTCGCTTCGCGACAGTGGCCTGCTCCGTCGGAGATCGCAGCACGAGCGCGAGCGTCGCGACCGCGCCGGCGCTGACAACGCCGGTGATCACGTGGCCGCGATGTCCTTCGAACCAGCGCCCGATGCGCCGGAGGATGCCGGCCGGTGCCGGTGCCGCTTCCTTCGCGGGCGCGCGCTCGGGTGCGGCCTCGCGCTCGATGCCCTTGTCGATCTCGCGCCAGAGCGCGTCGAGCTTCTTCTGCGGGATCGCGTCGGCGGACAGCTCGAGGTGACCGCGCACGAGCTCGCCGAGCTCGTTCATCGCGTCGAGCTTGCCGCGCGACTCACCGTCACGCGCGAGGAGATCCTCGAGCTCGCGCAGCTGCTTCTCGTCGAGCTCGCCGTCGGCAAGCTCCATCAGCTCGATGTCGGAGATCGGCTTCATCCCCGGCTCCCCGACGCCGCAGCGTCATCCGAGTCATCGGACTCGTCATTGACCGGGCGGCCATCGCGCAGGTCGACGAGTCGCTTCTGCATGTTCTTTCGCGCGTGAAACAGGCGCGACATGATCGTGCCCTTCGAGCAGTTCATCGCCTGGGCCATCTCCTCGTAGGACATGCCCTCGAGCTCGCGCATGACGAGCACGGCCCGGTGATTCTCGGAGAGCTCGCCGAGCGCCTCGTCGATCCGGGCGCGGATCTCCTTGTCCATGAGCGCCCGTCCGGGGTTGCCGCCAAGCATCTTCGGGAGCAAAGACTCCTCCCCGACCCCTCCCTCTTCCAGGTGCTGCTCGTCCAGCTCGACGGGCTTGGCCCGGCGGTGCTTGCGCAAATGGTCGATAGCGAGGTTCATGACGATCCGATACAGCCAGGTGTAGAAGCTGGAGTTTCCTTCGAACTTGTCTAAGTACTTGTGAGCCTTTATGAAAGCGTCCTGGACCACATCGAGGGCGTCGTCCTGGTGGCGCAGCACGCCGAATGCCAGGGCATACGCGCGGCGGTGGTACCGTTCGAACAGCGTACGGAACGCATCGCGGTCGCCCTTGCGTGCGGCTTCCACCAGCTCGCGGTCATCGACTGGGTCACGTCCGGTGGACGCTCGCTGGCCCTCCTTATTCACGCGGTCGGGGTTATATCACCGCAACCACAAGGATGTCGGATGAGGTCGCAAGCGCTATGCTGATGGTTGCCGGGCGGTAGGGCACACCGTGGCAGCGTCTCGCACTTCGATCTCCGGGTATCTGGCCCGCGTTCGTGGGCTGGTTTACCGGCACGAAGCGGTTCGCGCAGCTTTGCTCGCGTGCGCGCTGCTCGGTGCGCTCGCGATCGTGCTGCCGCTCGTCGGCGTCGTCGTGGTCGGAAGCCGCGCAACGGCGCTCGCCGTGCTCGGCACCGCCGGGCTCGTCGCGATGCTCCTCGTGATCGGCGCGATCGTGATCGGCTTTGTCGCGCCGCGCCGGCGCTGGGGCCGCGATCGCGATCTCGCGCGCTGGGTCGGCACGCGCCACGCGCCGATCGCGAGCGACCTCTTATCATCGGTCGAGCTCGCGAGCGCGCCCGAGCGTCCGGGTGCGCCGTCGCGCGAGCTCGTCGACGCACTGATCGAGTCGACCGAGTACAAGCTCGACGCGATCGAGCCAGAGTCGCTCTTGCCGACGCGCGAGATCCCCAAGGCGCGCGTCTATGCGCTGTCGGCGCTCGCGCTCAACATCGCGCTCGTCGTGCTCCTGCCCCACTTCGTCGCGCGCGGCTGGCGCTACCTCGTCAGTGCCCCGCCGGCGCCGTTCGATGGTGCACAGCTGTCGACGGTGCCGCTCGTCGGCGACCTCGGCGTGAAGCTCCAGTATCCGGCGTACAGCAAGCGCAAGAACTTCGAGGTGCAGTCGTCCTCGGGCGATGTCCGCGGCCTGCCCGGCACCGTGGTGACGCTGTCGGCGCGCGTGCTCGTGCCCGCCGCGAAGGTCGAGCTCGTCCTCGAGAGTGGCGGCGCCGAGCCGAAGAGGATCGAGGCGAAGCTCGCCGGCGACGCGATGACCTCGCAGTTCACGATCGAAGCGTCGGCGCGCTATCGCATCTCGGTGCTGATGCCCGACGGCGAGCGCCGGATCGAATCGACGCCGCGCGCGATCGAGACCGAGCCCGATCAAGCGCCGGTGGTGCAGCTGATGGCGCCGGCCGACACGCTCGACGTCTCGAACCTTCGCCGCATCGAGCTCGCGTACGTGTTCGAGGACGACTTCGGTCTGACGAGCGCGGAGCTCGTGTGGGAAGGCGGCAAGGACCGCGGTCGCAAGCCGATCTCGCTCGGCGAGACCGCGCAGGCGCGCACGCAGGGCAAGCTGACGTGGGACATCGCCGAGGTGCAAGTGCCGAGCGGCGGCGACGTTCGCTACTGGATCGAGGTGAAGGACAACGACAACGTCGGCGGACCCAACGTCGGCAAGTCGCGCGAGTTCCACCTGCGCGTCGTCAGCCCGCGCGAGCGCCACGAGGAGACGCTCGATCGCCAGCAGCAGGTCGCCGAGAAGCTGCTCAAGAACCTCGGCGGCCGGCTCGTCGGCTTCGGCGACAACATCACCGCGCGCGACGATCACTCGCGCACGCTGCGCGACGCCGTCGTCGAGCTCGCCGCGATCAACTCCGCATACGAGAACGATCCGCACGCGAGCGACAACATGCGCAAGGCGCTCGGCGGCATCCACGATCGCCTCGACCGTCTGGTGACCGCCGAGCAGAAGCTGATGCCGAAGGCCACGCAGAAGGTGACGCCCGGCCGATTCAACGTCGTCGACACCAAGCTCAACGCCGAGCTCGAGGACGATCTCATCACGCTTGCCGACTGGCTCGACCGCGAGCGGCTCGAGGGCCTGCTCGACGTCAGCGACGAGATCGCGGCACACCAGAAGCGGCTGTCCGAGCTGCTCGCGCAGCATGCGCGCACGAAGGATCCGCGGCTCCTCGAGGAGATCACGCGCGAGATGCGCGCGCTCGATCGCGCGTACGCCGAGCTCGAGAAGCATCGCCAGGGCATGGCGGAGGACGTGCTCGATCAGTACGTCCACCGCGATGCGATGCAGGCCGAGAAGGGAACCGCCTGCATGGACGAGGTGCGCCAGCTGATCGCCGCGGGCAAGACGGCCGAGGCGCAGGCCAAGCTCGACGCGTGCCAGCAGCAACACGCGCGCGGTGCGTCCTCGCTCGAGGGCTCGCTCGCGTCGCTGCGCGGCGACAAGTTCGGCGACGAGCAGAAGAAGCTCGACGAGGTCATGAACGAGCTCGCCGACGTCGCCAAGGACCAGGATGACATCGCCGCCGAGGCGAACCGGATCTTCGAGCAGTACGCGCGCAAGGCCGACGACGTCGCGAAGGATCACCGCCGCGAAGCCAGCAAGAAGGTCAGCGCGCTCGTCGACAAGCTGAACAAGAAGCTCGAGTCTCTGAACGAGGCCGGCCTCACGCCGTTCGCGAAGGAGGAGCTCGATATCGTCGAGCGACGCATCACCGACCTCGAGCACATGGTCGGCGACGGCGACCTCGCCGAGGCGCTCGGCATGGCGCGCCAGGCAAAGCAGAGCCTCGACACGATCGCAGGCGAGCTCGAGGCCGCGATCAACGACGACCCGAAGTCGAAGTGGGCCGACGCGACCCAGGACGCGCTCGACGACATCGAGCGAGCGGCGCCGATCGCGAAGGAGCTGATCGACGAGCTGTCGGCGCTGTCGCCGAAGCCGGAGCAGATCATGAGCGCCGACGACCTCCGCGCGCTCGATCGACTGCGCCGCCGCGAGGCGATGAACCGCGCGCGCACGCAGAAGCTCGGCGAGAAGACGAAGCAGCTCGGCGCGGATCTGCCAGGCGATGCGGCAGCCGAGCTGGGCAAGAAGCTTGGCAGCGCGGCCGAGCACATGATGAAGGCAGACGATCGTATGAAGTCGCGCGACCCGTCGGGCACGCGCGAGTCGACGCGGTCGGCGGCCGACGCGCTCGCGAAGGCACGCGACCGTGCGCGCAGCGCCGCGCGCCAGGCGCAGGAGGGCTCGACGAGCGACGAGCCGATCCGCATCCCCGGCGCCGACGAGTACCGTGCGCCGGAGCGGTTCCGCGAGGAGTTCCTCGAGGCCGGCAAGAAGCCGCCGCCGCCGAAGTATCAGGAGATGTGGAAGCGCTACCAGGAGGAGCTCCTCAAATGAGGCGCGCGTTGATCCTCGTCGCCGCCCTCGCCGCGTTGCCGGCGCACGATGCGAGCGCGCGCCGCGATCGCACGGTCACCGGCGACGTCATCAAGGCCGCGCGCTTCCTCACGAGCTCGCGGATCGAGGAGGCAAGGACGCTGCTCGCCGACCTCAAGCAGCGCGCGCCCGACACGGTCGAGGTGAAGTGGCTCGAGGCCGAGCTCGCGTTCCAGACCGGCGATTACGCCGGCGCGATCAAGCTCCTCGACAAGGTGCCCGACGATGCAGTCGACGGCATGGTCGGCCAGACCAAGAAGCTCGCCGCGTCGACGCTGTCGGTGACCGAGACGTTCGTCGACAAGAAGTCGCCGAAGGGCCACTTCATCATCCGCTACGCCGCCGGCAGCCACGACGTCGCGATCGCCGACCTCGCAGGCGAGGTGCTCGACTCCGCGTGGGAGGCGATCGGCAACGACCTCGGGCTCAAGCCCGCCGATCCGATCCGCATCGAGATCCTCGGCGCGCCGTCGGACCTCGCAAAGCTGTCGCCGCTGACCGAGGCCGAGATCGAGAAGACCGGCACGATCGCGCTGTCCAAGTACAACAAGCTGATGGTCGTGTCGCCGCGCGCGACGCTGTTCGGCTATCCGTGGATGGACACGCTCGTCCACGAGTACACGCACCTCGTCGTATCGCGCGTCTCGAACGACACCGTCCCGGTCTGGCTGCAGGAGGGCATCGCGCGGTTCGAGCAGACGCGGTGGCGCCGCCCGGCCGAGATCGAGCTGACCGCGACCGAGCAATCGCTGCTGACCGCGGGCCTGCGCAAGGGCCGGCTCGTCACGTTCGACGAGATGCACCCGTCGATGGCGAAGCTCCCGAGCCAGGAGGCGGCGGCGCTCGCGTACGCCGAGGTCTACACGCTCGTCGGCTGGATGCACGGCAAGATCGGCTACGCGGGCATCCGCGACCTGCTCGCCGCGCAGAAGGACGGCAAGAGTGCGCGCCGCGCGGTCGCCGAGGCGCTCGCGATGTCGTGGAGCGCGGTCGACAAGGAGTGGCGGGCGCACCTCAAGGTCTCCGGCGATCCGAAGGCGCGCGCCGGCAAGCCGATCAAGTTCCAGAACGGCGGCGTCGACTCCGAGAATGTCGGGCTCGAGCAGGTCAACACGCGAGCGCGCAAGTTCGCGCGCCTCGGCGGCATGCTTCGTGCCCGCGGCATGCTCGAGGCCGCCGTCGTCGAGTACGACAAGGCACTCGCCGCCAGCCCTGGTGGCGATCCGTTCGTCGCCGGCAAGCTGGCGCGCACGCTGGTCGAGCTCGGCCGCCACGAGCGCGCGATCGAGCTGGCCACTCCACTCGCTGCGGCAGACGACCACGATGCGGTCGCGGCGGTCACCCTTGGCATCGCGCACGCCGCGAGGCATGAATGGCGCGAGGCGATCGCCGCCTACGAGCAAGCACTCCGCGTGAGCCCCTTCGATCCCCAAACGCGTTGCGGACTTGCGGAAGCCTATGCCCAGATCGGAGATTCTCGGTCGGGCCGCGAACGCACCGCTTGCGACGAGCTGAAAGACTAGATGAAACCCGTCTCCGACATCACGCCGATCACGCAGCTCAGGCAGGAACAGCCGACCGAGGTCAATCCCGTCGTGCCCGGTGACGTCGCCGAGGTCTCGGCGAGCCAGACAAAGTCGGATCTCGACGCGGTCGCCGAGCTCGCCGACGCGCACAAGCAGATCGTCACCGAGATCGAGAAGCGGATCATCGGCCAGCGCCGCGTCGTCGATCAGCTGCTCGTCGCGCTGTTCGCGCGCGGCCACACGCTGTTCGTCGGCGTGCCGGGCCTCGCGAAGACGCTGCTCATCTCGACGCTCGCCGAGACGCTGAACCTGTCGTTCCAGCGCATCCAGTTCACGCCGGACCTCATGCCGGCGGACATCACGGGCACCGAGGTCCTCGAGGAGGATCACACGACCGGCCGCCGCGTGTTCCGCTTCATCAAGGGTCCGGTGTTCGCGAACCTCGTGCTCGCGGACGAGATCAACCGTACGCCGCCGAAGACGCAGGCCGCGCTGCTGCAGTCGATGCAGGAATTCCGCGTGACCGCCGGCGGTCACACGCACGACCTGCCGCTGCCGTTCCTCGTGTTCGCGACGCAGAACCCGATCGAGCAGGAGGGCACGTACCCGCTGCCCGAGGCGCAGCTCGACCGCTTCATGTTCCAGGTCGACGTCGAGTACCCGAGCGAGGCCGAGGAAGAGGAGATCGTTCGCCAGCAGACGAGCGATCACCGTCCGGAGCTTTCGCGCGTGCTGTCGCCGCAGCGGATCCTCCAGCTCCAGGAGCTCGTGCGCCGCGTGCCCGCCGCCGATCACGTGGTGAAATACGCGGTCGCGCTCGCGCGCTCGACGCGGCCGACGACGCCGAACGCGCCGGCGTTCATCCGCGAGGCCGTGTCGTGGGGCGCCGGTCCGCGCGCGTCGCAGTTCCTGATCCTTGCCGCCAAGGCGCGCGCGATCTTGAACGGTCGCTTCGCGGTCACGACCGAGGACGTCGCGGCGCTCGCGCGGCCGACGCTGCAGCACCGCCTGATCCTCAACTATCGCGCCGAGGCGGAAGGCCTGCGCTCCGGTGACCTCGTCGATCGGCTGCTCTCCGTCGTGACGCCGTAGGAGCGCAGTGCCGGCGCTTCCCGAACGGATCGATCCGACACAGCTCTCGCGGCTCGGCTCGCTGCCGATCAAGGCGCGCGTGATCGTCGAGGGCGCGCTGTCGGGTCTGCACCGCGCGAGCGTTCACGGCTCGTCGGTCGAGTTCGCCGAGCACAAGGAGTACTCGCCCGGCGACGAGCTGCGGCACATCGACTGGCGCGCCTACGCGAAGGTCGATCGCTACTACGTGAAGCAGTACGAGCAGGAGTCGCAGCTGACCGTGTACCTCGTGCTCGACGCATCGGCGTCGATGCAGTTCGCGGGCGGCGGCATCGCCAAGCTCGAGTACGGGGGGTTGTCGCTCGCGGCGCTCGCGTACCTCGTCATCCAGCAGCAGGACAAGGTCGGCCTCGTCACGTGCGGCGATCGCGGGATCGAGACGATGGTGCCGCCGCGCGCCCGCACGACGCACCTCCACGATCTCCTGTCGGTGCTCGATCAGGTGATGGCGAAGGGCGGGACGGGCGACGAGTCGCCGGCGGTCGCGCTCGAGCGCATCGCCGAGATCTCGCGCCGCAAGCGTGCGCTCGTGATCGTCGCGTCGGACCTGTTCGACTCGGATGACCGCACGCTGAAGGCGCTCGCGACGCTGCGCGCGCAGAAGCACGACGTCTCGGTGCTCCACCTGCTCGATCCGCACGAGCGCACGTTCCCGTACGAAGGTCTGACCGAGTTCCGCGCGCTCGAGTCGGATGGCCGCATGCTCGTCAATCCGTCGGCGATCCGGCGCGAGTACCTCGAGCGGATGGACGCGTTTTTGACGAAGTGCCGCGCGTCGCTCGCCGCCGCCGGCATCGACTACCACCTCGTCTCGACCGATCGCGCGCTCGAGGCGACGCTGCTCGATCTGCTCGTCGCACGCTCGCGCCTGCAGCCGGGACGGAGGGCCTCGTAATGGGCTTTCTCGCCCCGCTGATGCTCGTCGGCGCGATCGCGATCGCGGTGCCGATCGCGATCCACCTGATCGGCAGGCGGCGCGCGCGGATCGTGAAGTTCGCGGCGCTCGACTTCCTGATGGCGACGAAGCGCAAGACCGCCCGACGGCTGCGCCTGCGCGAGCGCCTGCTGCTGCTCGTTCGCGCGCTCGTGTGCGCGGCGGTCGCGATCGCGCTCGCGAAGCCGTTCACGTCGTGCGAGCGCAAGGGACCGATGGTCACGCGCGGTCCTCAGGCGGCCGTGCTCGTGGTCGACGACTCGTTCGCCTCGAACTACATGGTCGATGGCAAGCCGTGGCTGCGCCGCGCGGTCGAGGAGTCGCTGCGCATCATGGTCCAGCTCGGCCCCGAGGCCGAGGTCGCGATCGTCCGCGCGTCCGAGGGAGCCGATCATCCGAGCGAGCTCACGCGCGACCACCTGCGCCTCCGCGATCAGCTGAAGCGGCTCGAGCCGTCGTCTCGTCCCGCCGACACGACGCGCGCGCTCGCCCGCGCCGCGCAGCTGCTCGCAGCATCGAGCCACGCGCGCAAGACCGTGTTCCTCGTGTCGCTCGTCGCGAAGACGGGCCTGCGCAGCGACGAGCCGCCGTGGGGCAAGGACGGCCCGACGCTCGTCACGCTCGACCTGCGACCGGCGAAGATGCCGAACGTCGCGGTCACCGCGCTCAAGGTCGATCAGGATCCGGGCGCGGGCAGCCGCGGCGTCGCGTTCGATGCCGAGGTCGGCAACTTCAGTGACACCGCGACGACCGTCGAGCTCCAGCTGTCGATCGCGGATCGCGTCGTCGCGCGCGGCTCGCTCGAGGTCGGCGCCGGCGAGAAGAAGGGCAAGCGGTTCCTCGCCGCCCTGCCCGCCGGCACGCGCGCGACCGACGCATCGGTGTCGGTGACCGGCGACGCGCTATCGATCGACGATCGCCGCTACGTCACCGCGAGGGTTCGCGACGACGTGCGCGTGCTGCTCGTCAACGGCGACCCTCGCACGATCCGCCACGACGACGAGCTCTACTATCTCGAGCCGGCGCTGCGCCCGGGCGATCGCGACGACAGCGGCACTTCGATCCGGACGATCACCGCCGAGGAGCTCGCCGGCATCGATCCGAAGGCGAAGAAGAAGGGCTCGGCGCCCGCGATCGACATCGCCGACTTCGACGTCGTCGTGCTCGCGAACGTCGCCGCGCTGCCGGCCGATCGCGTCGCGCTCCTCGCCGACTGGGTGCGCCACGGCGGCGGCATCTTCATCGCGCCCGGCGATCACGTCGATCCCGAGGCCTACGACCGCACGATGCTGCCGCTGATGCCGCAGAGCTTGCGCGACCCGATCGATACGACGTGGGGCGCATCTCCCGACGAGCGCAACAGCCGCGCGCTGCACCTCGTGAAGTGGGAGGCCGATCACCCGGTGTTCTCGGACTTCAAGGGCGACGCGCCGGAGCTCGCCGACGCGCGCTTCTTCAAGATCGCGCTGCTCGGCCCGACAACGGCGACCGCGGATCGCAAGGTGCTCGCGCGGTTCACGAACGGCGCCGCCGCGCTCGTCGAGGCGTCGATCGGCGCCGGCCGCACGATGCTGTTCACGTCGACGATCGATCGCGACTGGAACGACCTGCCGATCCACGCCGGGTTCTTGCCGCTCGTCCAGCAGGCGGTGCGCCACCTCGCGCGCAAGCATGCGGTCGGCGGCAGCGGCGATCACGTCGTCGGTAGCTCGGTCGTGCTGCCGACGGGCGACCTCAAGCGCCTCGAGGTCCGCGGCCCGGAGGGTCTCGGCGCGGTGTTCGAAGGCGACCGCATTGCCGGTCGCAGCTCGGTGCGGTTCGGCCGGACCGAGCACGGCGGCGTGTATCGCGTCGTCGGCACCGATCAGACCGGCGCGACGCGCGATCGCGACGAGCTCGCGTTCGTCGTCAACGTCGATCCGCGCGGCAGCGATCTCACGCCCGCGCCGGCATCCGCGCTACCTGCATCGGGAACCGGCGGCGGCGCTCCGCCGACAGACAGTCGCCGCCGCGTCGAGCTGTGGCACGCGCTCGCGGGCCTCGTGCTCTTGCTGCTGCTCGCCGAAGGTCTGCTCGTCCAGCGTTAGCTCGGGCTTCGCCTGCCCGATCGTCGCGCTTGGCACGCGCCTTGGACCTCTTAGGTTGCGAGAGACCACGATGCGCAGCTACTACGAGAACTTCGAGGATCCGACCGCAGAGGCCGAGGTCGACATGACGGAGGCCGGCGAGGCCGCACGCGAAGCCCAGAGCGAGCGCGCCGCAGAGATGTCATCTGCGCGCAAGGCACTGCGCGAGCTCGAAGCGGCCAAGGCCCGCGTCGAGCGCGATGCCCAGCAGCAGGCAGACGAGCTTCGCGGCAAGCTCATCTCGGAGCTGTTGCCCGTGCTCGACAATCTCGATCGCACGATCTCGGCTGCGGAGCAGAACGGCGAGGCGCCGTCCGTCGTCGAGGGTGTGCGCCTGGTGCGCTCGCAGCTCGCCGGCGTGCTGGCGCGCTACGGCGTCGAACGGATCGACGCGAAGCATCAGCGCTTCGATCCGCGCATCCACGATGCGATCAGCATCGTCCCGGTCAGCCATCCGTCGGCCCACGAGGTCGTCGTCGATCAGATCGAGCCCGGCTATCGCTTCGGCGATCGCCTGCTCCGCCCGGCGAAGGTCGTCGTCGGCCGCCACGTACCGCGCTTTCACTAGCGACCCGCGAGTCGATCGGCGAGCCTTCGGTGCTCGAAGCTCCCGACGACGTCGCGCGCGAGTGGCGGCTGCTTCGCCCGAGCGAGCGCGTGCTGCTTCTTGAGCGCGCGCACCCTATCGGCGGCCTGACCGACGCGCCTCCTGAAGTCGCTGTCGCGCTCGGCCTCCTTGATCAACGCTTCCTGGGCCTCGTAGCCGTCGGTGCAGCAGAGCAGCAGCACGTCGCAGCCGGCGCGGATCGCCTGCACCGCGGCGTTGCCGATGCCGAGCTCGGCGATCGCGCGCATGTCGAGATCGTCGCTGACGATCACGCCGCGATAGCCGAGCTTCTTGCGCAGGATGCCCGTGACGACCGCCTCCGACAGCGTCGCCGGCCGCACCGGATCGATCGCGGCGAACACGACGTGCGCGGTCATGATCATCGGCACGTTCGCCCGCGCGGCGAGCGCGAATGGCACGAGCTCGACTCTCTCGAGACGGCCCAGCGCGTGGTCGATCCGCGGCAGCTCGAGGTGGCTGTCGGTCGTCGTATCGCCGTGACCGGGGAAGTGTTTGCCGCACGCGATCACGCCGGCCGCGCCGAGGCCACGCGCGAACGCGAGCGCGCGACGCGCGACGCTGTCTGCATCGCGACCGAACGCGCGGTCTCCGATGATCGGGTTCGCCGGATTCGTGTGGACGTCGAGCACCGGCGCGAAGTTGATATCCAGGCCGAGCGCGCGCAGCTCCTCGCCGATCGCGCGCCCGACCTGCTCGGCGACGCGCTCGTCCTCGCCGGCCGGTAGACCGTCGTGCGCGAGCATCGGCGGCCAGATCGTCGCCGGCGTGCGCACGCGCTGGACGGCCCCACCCTCCTGATCGATCGCGATCAGCGCGGGCGTGCCGTCGGGCGCCTTGCGATGGAGATCCGCGGCCAGCGCCGCGAGCACGTCGAGCTCGACGACCTCGAGCGCGAGCGCGCCATCACCATCGACGACGTCGCTCGCGATGTTGCGCCGATTGAGCAGCGTCCCGCCAACCGCACCCGCATCGAGGCGCGCGCGCAGCTCCGGCGTCGCGACGCTGCCGGCGAGACCGATCCAGAGGAGCTGGCCGATATCGCCGCGCACGCCGCCAACGTACTACGGGGTGCACTCCATCGCGAACGAGCCGTTCGTGCCCTGGCACGCGCCCGGCGAGTCGGCGACCGTCTGCAGCTGCACGCCGAGGTAGTGCTGCGTGTTGCCCGACGTCACGAGCAGGTCGACCTCGCCCACGGCCGCGCCGGGCACCGCCATGATGTCCGAGCCCGACAGGTACTTCGCCTTGATCATGACCTGCGTCGTGATGTTCGTCGCGCGCGGACCGAACGCCGGCGATGACGACGGCGCCGCGACCTCGACCTTCCACGGACCGCGCACGGCGAGCACGTCGACGGTGCACGGCCCGAGCTCGCAGCGATTCTGCGTCCCGAGCACGCCGATGCCCGGCTGACACGGCTTGATCGTTCCGGCCGACGAGCCGACGTCGTACCCGAGTTTGCAGCTCGTGCACTTCGTCGGATCGGCGGCGCACACGCATCCCGGATCGCTCTGGCACGCGCCGACGGTCCCCGTGCGGTCATCGCAGATCGCGATCCCCGATGAAGTCGATGCGTCGACACACACGTTGGCAGTCGCCGGGCACGCGACCGCGAGGCTTTGCAGGCCGTCGCAGTTCGTGTCGTAGCCGTCGCACGTCTCGGCGGCGTCGCGATGGAACCAGCCGCGCGAGTCATCGCAGTCGCCACCGGCCGACTCGGCGGTCACCGGATGCGCGTCGCAGTCGAGATCGAGGTCTCGTCCCGTCGCGTCGAGCCCGCCGTCATCGGGAAACATCAGGCGCAGCTCGCCGCCCGCTTTCGGTCGCCACACGATGCCGCTCGCGAACTTCGACTGATCGGCTTTGTAGCAGTCGACGACCATCACCTGGCCGGGCGCAGGATGCTCCTTGTCAGTCACCTGCGTCACCGGCTCGACGGCGACCTCGTATTTGTCGATCTCGTCGGACACGACGAGGATCGCCGCGGGATCCTTCGCGCCCATCTGGTGATACGTGCCGATGCCGACGATCGCGCCGTCGCCGTCGTAGAACAGCACGAACGGCACGAACGTCGTGTCTACGAAATCGCCCTCGGGCGCGAGCCGCAGCGTCAGACCGTCGACGCCGCTGACCTTCCCCACGCTCTCGCCGGCGGTCGTGCGCTGGCGGTAGTACGCGACCGTCTGCGTCGCAGCGGCCGGCGCGACATCCGTCCGCTGGTCCGGGACGAGCACGACTGGATCCGGCGTCGCGAGCACGACGCGATATGCCTGCGCGTCCGCCGGTCCCTCTGGCGCGACGAACGTCAGGTGCGCGCCGCTATCGGCACAGGCGCCGAGCGCGACGAGGAGACCAAGCGAGCGCATACGAGCGCTTCCTCGTGCCAGGCTCGTGCCACGCGCGTGGTCCGCAGCGCGCCGCTGCTATCTCCGCGAGTCGCTGCGATCGCCGATGTAGGTCGCCGTCGGCTGCGCGTGATGCGCGCCGCACTCTTCGTTGGCGCGGCCGGGCGCGCCTGTCGGTGACAGGCCTAGCGCGAGAACGACGTCGCTTCGCCGGCGAGCTCGAGGCGCTGCGCCTGCTCGGTCGCGGTGTAGACGACGATCGAGCGCACGGTCGGAAACTTCATCGACAGCACGATCTCGCGCCGGCCGTCGCCGTCGAGATCGATCACGCCGAGCACGTCGACCGTGACGAGGCCCTTGTCGGCGGGCTTGCCGGGGCGAGGCTCGGGCTTGAGCTCGAGACCGTAGAGCTGATAGCTCGGCTGGCACGCGGCCGTCGCGGTCGGCGATGCGGTCCACTCCTGCGCCGGCGCGCGCGTGCCGTCGAGCGCGCCCGCGAGCGGGAACGATTCGATCTTGCCGTCGCCGTCGATGTCGACCGCGAGCTCGGTGCCCGAGAGGCACGCGCCGCCGGTCTCGTACGTCGCGGTCGACGGCGGATCGCCCGGGTTCACGAGCTCGCCGACCGCGATGCCGCAGCCGCGCGTCGCCGGACCGCACTTCGGATCCTCCGCGCGCGTGTCGAGCGCGCCGGGCTTCGGGCCCGCCGAGGTCGAATACGTGCAGGGCGACGCGCCGACGTACGTACCGGTCGCGACCGACTGCGCGATCCCGACCTCGACCATGCCGAGCGTCTCGAACGTGCCGGCCACGCGGCCATCCGTGCCCATCACGACAAAGCGCGGGACGCTCCCGCGCTCGACCGTCGCGGCGACCTCGGTCACCGTATCGTTCCAGTCGACCGCGCGCATGACGAGTGGCGCGACCGCGGGCCGGCCGCCCGCACCCTGCGGACACATCTCGCCGACCACAACCCGGCGCGCGGCCGGAGCGACCTTGAGTTGCGTCGTTCCCTGCGAGACCGGCTCCGGCTCGGCAGGAGGTGAAGGAGGCTTCACGGTGGGTCCGCACGCGGCGAGCCCGAGCGCGGCGACCATGCCTAAACGGATGTACATCCGGTGTACCGACTCGCGGGAGCTGGGTACGGATGTCCGCAGCGGCGCTAGCGACGCCGACCGCACCAAGATCTTGTCGATTCGACGTATTTCTGGCGAAAGCGGGGCAACGCCCGCGAGCGCGCCACGGTCTGACGCCATCGCAGCAACCATAACGCCAAGCGTGCCGCTCCGGCCAATTCCGGCCAGTGGCGTTGACCCCTCTGAAAAAGGGTGTCTATAGTCCGCCCGCTTCACGCGATGCCTCAAAAACCCTCGGTTTTCCCATGTCTTACTTGAGCTCCAAGGTTCTTTTTGGCACCGCAGTCCTGCTCGTCGGGGTCGAGGTCGCAGAGGCCCAGATGACCCCCGGCGGTCCGATGGGCGGCGGCGGTATGGGCCAGCAGCCCGCTGGCGAAGAGAAGAAGGAAGGCGTCGCCGAGGCGGCGCCCAAGTCGACGACGCTCCTGCCGACGACACCCGCGCTGCCGCCGCCGAAAGGCCGCCGCAAGCGCTGGAAGCTGTTCGAGCTCGACGGCTACTTCCGCTTCCGCACGGACTGGTTCAAGAACTTCAACCAGGGCTTCGTCGACGATCCTGCGCTCGGCGGCGCGCCGTTCCCGCGCGCGCTCGGCTGTAGCTCGACCGCGGTCGGCCATCCCTGCGACAACTCGCTGTCGAGCGCGAACATGCGCTTGCGCCTCGAGCCGACGTTCAACCTCGACGAGGGCACGTCGGTCCACGTCCAGGCCGACGTCTACGACAACCTCGTCCTCGGCTCGACGCCGACGGGGCTGAACCTCTCCGGCATCAACACCCAGACGCCGCCGCCGCTCGGCGCGTTCGCCGAGGGCCAGGATCCCGCCGTCCAGGGCGTCACCAGCAACCGCGACGCGCTCATCATCAAGCGCGCGTGGGCCGAGGTCGCGATCCCGCTCGGCATCCTCAAGTTCGGCCGCATGCCCGACCAGTGGGGCATGGGCATGTACTACAACGGCGGCGCCTACGATCCGATCAACGGCACGTACGACTACGACGCCGACTACGGCGACAGCGTCGACCGCGTCAGCTTCTCGGCCGGCATCCCGGGCACGCCGCTGCGCGCGATGGTCGCCGCGGACTGGGACGTGACGCGCCTCGTCTCGAACCAGACGCCAACGAACATCGGCAACGAAGGTCACCCGTTCAATCTCGACAACAGCGACAACGCCAACGGCTGGGTCGGCGTCATCAGCAAGCTCGACTCGCCGCAAGAGTTCCGTGACACCGTCGACCGCGGCGACGTCGCGTTCAACTACGGCATCTACTTCAAGTACAAGACCCAGAGCTGGGACGACAACCTCACGGGCTTCGTGCTCGGCGACACGTTCGACGCCGCGGCGAACTACGTGCGGCGCGGCTTCAAGTCGTACTCACCGGACATCTGGCTCAAGCTCGGCGTCGGCTCCGTCCTGCTCGAGGCCGAGGCGATCGCCCAGCTCGGCAAGATCGAGAGCCTCGAGGACGTCAACGGCTCGACCGGCGAGTTCGACGTCCGCAAGTTCGGCGGCGTCGGCCGCGTCACCTGGAAGGGCGTCGAGGGCAAGCTTCGCCTCGGCCTCGAGACCGGCTTCGCCACCGGCGACCAGTGGGACAACAACCCTCAGGGCCGCACGAACATCTCGAACGCGAACCTGTTCGGCGATCCGAACGTCTGCACCGCGCAGCACACGTGCACGCTGACCGCGTTCTTCATGGACCGTAACTACCGGGTCGACATGATCCTGTGGCGCTACCTGTACGGCGCCGTCACCAACGCGGTCTACGCCAAGCCGTTCCTGCAGTACGACCTGACGAAGTCGATCATGTTCAAGGTCGCGAACATCACCTCGTTCGCGCTCAAGCCGGTCTCGACGCCGGGTAACGGCAGCGTGTACGGCACCGAGTTCGATGGCGAGCTCGGCTACTCGACGAACCGCCTGTTCGTGGGCATCGCGTACGGCGTCCTGTTCCCGTTCTCGGCGCTCTCGCACCCGCAGGCCCAGGCCGGCTCGGGTGGCCCGGGCTTCCCGTTCGGTCCGAACGCCGCTGGTGATTCGAACGTCGGCGACGCGGGCACCTCGCACACGATCCAGTTCCGCCTCGTCCTGCCCTTCTGACCACTCGCCGATTGTCGTGCTTCGCACGACTCGCACGCCTTGCGTGCTCGGCGCTCCGCGCCGCACCGGCTCGGGGCAGCACTCGCGCGGGGAACGGGCCTTCGGCCCTTCCCGCGGAGTTTCTGACGTTCGCTAGTCGTCGTACTCGCACGCTTCGCGCGCTCCGGCGCTTCCGCGCCGTCCCAGCTCTGCTCAGCACTCGCGCTGGGAACGGGCCTTAGGCCCTTCCCTCGGAGTTTCTGACC
>JABFXX010000446.1 GCA_013368795.1 Kofleriaceae bacterium | reverse complement strand
TCGGGCCTCACCGAGATCGAGCAGCGTCACGCCGGCCGCACCGTGATCACGAGCGGCCTCGTCACGCATCTCTGACCGAGCCCGGTTGGGTGACACCCAGTTGTCCGTCTATCGGTTGGGTGACACCCGGTTTGTCCGCCTATCGGTTGGGTAACACCCGGTTTGTCCGTCTATCGGTTGGGTGACACCCGGTTTGTCCGTCTATCGGTTGGGTGACACCCGGTTTGTCCGACGCTCGGTTGGGTGACACCCGGTTTGTCCGACGCTCGGTTGGGTGACACCCCGCTCGGGCTCGGGCTCGGGCTCGCGGGTGGGCTCAGACCGGCGGGCGGTTGTCCGCGTCCTTGGTCATCTCTTGCTTCGACGGGCGGAAGATGAGGTCCATCTGCGGACCCTTCTCGCCCTTGGAGTGATCGCCGCGATCGTTTGGCTTCACGCCCGGCGGGACTTCCCACGGGATCTTGACCTGCGGGAACCCGCGCGAGGCTTCGTACATGTAGCGCGCCCACAGCGGCACGACCGTGATGTATGCGGCGTCACTCTTGCCGAGCGCGCGTTGCTTCTTGTCGTCGCCCATCCACACGAGCGTCGTGAACTTGGAGGTGTAGGCGATGAAGGTCGTGTCGTGCGTCGCGCTCGACGTGCCGGTCTTGCCGGCGGCCGGGACGCCGGTCGCGCGCAGCACGTTGGCGAAGCCGTACTCGACCTCGCTCGCGAGCAGCTTCGACATCAGGAATGCGGTGCGCGGCGGGATCGCCTGCGGGGCCTCGACGCCGGCGAGCGCGGCGACGCGATCGAAGCGATCGGGCGGGGCGAGCTGCGGGTCGTCGATCGCGGTGTTGTCCTCGAGCGTGTTGCCCGCGCGGTCGAGGATGCGACGGACGTAGACCCAATCCTTCTCGTGGCCCTGCGGGCGCGGCCACCACTTGCCGTTGCGCGCGAAGACGGTGAACGCGCGCGCCATTTCGTCGAGCTTGCTGCACGAGGCGCCGAGCGCGAGCGCGTCGTCGGCGAAGATCTTCGTCGTGAACCCCATGCGGCGCGCCCACGACTCGACGTTGTTGGCGCCGAGGCGCTTGAACAGGTCGACCGACGGGATGTTCTTGGAGAAGACGAGCGCGTACTCGAGCGTGACGTCGCCGTCTTGCGTCTCGCCGAGGTTCGTCGGCGTCCATTCCTCGCCGGTGTCGGGGTCGACGATCTTCACGGGCACGTCGTTCAGGATCGTGTCGAAGCCGTAGCCCTGATCGAGACCGAGCGCGTAGTAGATCGGCTTGTACGTCGAGCCCGGCTGGCGGCAGGCCTGGACGGCGCGGTTGAAGACGGAGCGGTCGTAGTCGGAGCCGCCGACCATCGCGACGACGTAGGCGTTGTGGTGATCGGCGGTGAAGATCGTCGTCTGCGGGTGGGGGACCTGCTCGAGCTTGACGACGTCGGGATTGCGGTCGTCCCACTCGTCGACCTTGCCGGTGCCGTAGACCCACGCGGGGTTGTGCTGGTCGGGCAGGTGGTAGTCGCGGTACTTGCCGAGCGTGCGCGTCTCGCGCGAGACCCACACGACGTAACCGGACTTGAGCGCCTGGCTCGCGCTGTCGATCGTGTGGTCGTTCTCGGCGTTGCCGGACTCCCACTTCGCGGCCCAGTTCATGTTGCGCAGCGGCAGCGTGACGCGGCGATCGCCGATGATGAGCTCGGCCTTCTCGCCGGTGACCTTGTCGACGAGCGCGAGGTAGCGCTTGCCCTTGACGAGCTCGCCGGTGCCGTAGAGCTGCTTCTGGCGCGCGATGAACGTCTCGCGTGCCGCGCCGTCGACGCGCCACTCGGGGCCGCGCCAGCCCTGACGCTTGTCCTGGTGATGCGCGCCGTAGTCGGCGTTCTCGTACGCGGCTGCTTCCCACGTCGGCTCGGCCGCGGTCTCGACGCGCAGACCCTCGCTCGATAGCGCGTAGCGCTCGCTCATGTAGCGGCGCACGTGCTCGGCGTAATAGGGCATGCGATCGGGGAACACCTCGCGGTAGACGTTCAGCTGGATCGGAGCGGCCTTTGCCTTCTCGACGTCGGCCTTCGACGCGAAGCCGTACTGCGCCATCTTGTCGAGCACCACGTTGCGGCGGTCGGTCGCGATCTGCGGGCGATGGACCGGCGAGTACGCGGTCGGCGCCTTTGCGAGGCCCGCGATCATCGCGCACTCGGCGAGCGTCAGCTTGTCGAGCGGCTTCTGGAAGTAATGGTGCGCGGCCGCGGCGACGCCCCACGCGCCGGCGCCGAGATAGATCTGGTTCAGGTAGACAGAGAGGATCGCGCGCTTGGAGTACGTCGCCTCGAGGCGGCGCGCGAGGATCGCTTCCTTCGCCTTGCGCGAGAGCGACTTCTCGGCGCCGAGGAACTGCTTGGCGACCTGCTGCGTGATCGTCGAGCCACCCTGCGCGAAGTCGCCGGCGGTGATGTTCGTCCACAGGGCGCGGGCGATGCCCTTGAAGTAGATGCCGCGGTGGTTGAAGTAGTCGTGATCCTCGACGGCGAGGAATGCATCGACGAGCTGCTTCGGAATCTCCTCGTACGGCACGAACTCGCGCCACTCTTTGGCGAACTCGCCGAGCAGCGTGCCGTCGGCGGCATAGATGCGCGAGACGGACGGCACGTGCTTGGCGTACGCACCGAGATCGTGCGGCGAGCCGGGCCCGACGCCGTCGGTGCGGACGGAGAAGTAGCTGTAGAGCACGAAGCCGATCACCCCGGCCGCCGCGACGCCGACCAGCGCGGCAAATCCGTACAGCTTGCCGATCCAGTACGCGATTCCACCATCCGCGCGATTGGCGACCTCGACCCGCGAGCGATCCGGATGCGGGTCAGGGGTCGTAGCTACAGCTTCGGACACGGTCGGTGGATTCTAGCGATCGTGGGACCGAAAGCAGCACTTGCTGGTACCCTCCGTACGATGCGGCGGATATGTCTGATCGTCGTCGGAATCTCCGCACTTGGGTGCAAGGACCCTCCCTCGAAACCCGCTGGATCGAGCGCTGAGGGCACACCCACTCCCGCCGGAGCTGCGCCGGGCACCGCAGGAGCTCGGGCTCACGAGGCCCCAGCGCTCCCGAACGAAACTTTGTCCTCCGAAGATCGCGTGTGGGCGGACACGACCGCAAAGGCGATCGCTGCGACCGCGCCCGAGCTCGAGAACGTGGCGTGCGCCGGGCAGTCGTGCACCGCGACGCTCGCCGGCGACAGCGAGGCTGCGCTCGCGACGAAGACCGCGGCGCTGCAAGCCGACGAATCACTGCGCAGCGCGGGCGCACTGTCGATCACATTCGGGGCGCCCGAGACGAGAGGCGGCAAGGTGAGTATGCCGGTCACGATCGCCTTCGAGCGGGACGACTAGCGCGACAGGAGTTCGGTGCTTCCGATCAGCACAACGTCGCGCTCCGAAACGAACAAACGGCGGGAGAGCCCGCCGTTCGCAGCATGCTCGCGTGATCTGATTATGCGGTCGCGAGCGCGAGGTCCGCGATCGGCGAGTCGCCCGCGAGCTGACCGAGGCAGCGAACGAGGTGCGCGCGGATCTTGTGCTTCTTCGAGTAGACCGTCTTCAGGCTGATCTGCATCTCCGCCGCGATCTCGTCGGCCTCGAGGCCCTTCTGGTAGTAGAGCTCGACGAACGTGCGATCCTTGTCGGTGAAGTCCGAGAGCAGGCTGTTCAGGTGGTCCCAGCGCTCCTTCTCGATCAGCTGATCGAGCTGCGTGCGGTCGCACTCTTCTTGCGGATCCATCGCGCCGTCGACCTTGTCGAGGAGCGGACGGCGACCGGCGCTGCGGAGGAAGTCATACGCCGCGTTCACCGAGATCATGCCGATCCACGAGCCGAGCTTCGTGCCACGCGACGGGTTGTAGATGCGGAGCTTGTGCATGTCGTCACGCACGAGCTGCATCATCACGTCGGCGTAGATCTCGTCGAGGTCGGCGCTGCCGAGCGAGGGCGCGTACTTCAGCGTCACCTTCGTGATGCAGCGATAGATGAGCGGCCGATAGCGGCGGACCAGCTCGGACCAGCCACGGGCATCACTACGCAACACACACCGGAGCAGCTCGCGGTCGGTCCACTCGGCGGGGTTCTTGGCAGTTGCGCGGGCAAGCAGAGCCATCGGGTCCTCCTGTTCGGCAAGCCCATAGAGCAACCGCGGTGCCACCCCTAACCCATCGAAATCATGGAGCGCACACCACTGTGCGCCGGTGCTCGCCACCAACATTTGGTGAAATCGACCAGGCCGGGGTCAGGATGGGGAAGTTCACCAGAGGGAAGGCCGTAGTAACTCACTCCCGTTGCAGCTCAGCTCCGCCATTTTCGTGTGCCGAAGGCGATCCGGAACCACGAGCTGAATCGGCTGTAGGTGCTGCTGCGCGTCGAACGATCGATCGCGCGGATTACGATGCGATCGATGTTCGGTCCACACGATGGCCGGCGCGTGCAGGTCCACCCGTACCGCCGGATGATGGGCTTCCTCATGCGCGGGCGTAACGAGTCCGCGGTGTACTTCGAGCAGCGGCTCGATCTGTCGCGCACGCAGCCGTGGCTCGCCGCGCGCAACGCGCGCCTGTTTCATCTGATCCTTCACTCGCTCGCCGCGACGCTTCACGATCGCGAACGCCTCAATCGCTTCACGGTCGGTCGCCGCACGTACCAGCGCGACGGTGTCTACCTGTCGTTCGCCGCGAAGAAGTCGATGTCCGACGACGCGCCGCTCGCGACGGTCAAACGCCGGTTCGAGAAGGGTGAGACGTTCGCCGGGCTCGAGGCCGCGCTCGCGAGCGAGGTGAAGGACGCGAAGTCCGACAAGCAGTCGCACATCGACAAGGAGCTGTCGGTCTTGCTGAAGCTCCCCGGCTTCCTGCTCGCGTTCCTGATCGGCCTCCTGAAGCGGCTCTACGCGTGGGGCCTCGCACCGCGCTCGCTCGTCGACACCGATCCGATGTACGCGAGCGCGTTCGTCGCGAACCTCGGCAGCATCAAGATCGACGCCGCGTATCACCACCTCTACGAGCACGGCAATTGCCCGCTGTTCGTCACGATCGGCCAGGTCACCGAGACGCCTGCCGTCGTCGACGGCCAGCTCGTCGCCAAGCCGATGCTGACCCTGCGCTACTCGTTCGACGAGCGCGTCGAGGACGGCCTCTACGCCGCGAAGTCGCTCAAGCTGCTCGCCGAGCGCATCGAAGATCCGGCGAGCTGGATCCCGTAACCTGTTATACCCGCGCCTCGACGGATGGCGGAGAACACTTCGACCTGGCGTGCTCGCCTCGCGCGCATTCCGCCGTCGGTCTTCGCCGGTGCGGCGGTGATCGCAGCCGCGGCCATCGCGTACGGATGGCTCACGAGCCGGCAGTCGATCCGCGTCCTGTTCGACAGCGCCGCGTACCTCGAACCGGCGAGCCAGTCATGGTCGTGGTCGCAGCTGTTCTATCCGAAGCCGCCGGTCATTCCGCTCGTCTATCGCTGGGTGGGGACCGATCCGATCGACATCGTCTGGTTTCAGGAGTGGTTCGGGTTCGTCGCCTGGGCCGTGCTCGGCGTCGTGCTCGTATCCGCGCTCCGCAGCCGGCGCGCCAGGATCGCGGCAACGCTCGTCACCCTCGCATTCGCGTTCGCGCCGCTCCGGCTCGGCTATGCAGACGCGCTGCTGTCCGAATCGATCAACGACTCGCTGATGGCACTGTCGCTCGCGGCAGCGATCGCACTGCTCGTGGTCCCCGAGCGTATCGCCGACGAGCGCCGCCGGCGGTGGGCTCGCGTCGCGCTGCAGGTGGTGCTCGTCGCCGTGCTCGCGGCGTGGATGTTCACGCGCGATACCAACGCAGTCGTCGCGCTGTGCGGTGTCGCGATCGCGAACGTGTACGGGGGCCGCCCGCGCCGCGCGCACATCGGCCGGCTCGTGGCCTCGGGCGTGGTCGCCGCCGTCGCGATCTTCGTCATGTGGTCGACGAGCGTCATTCCGCCGCCGACGAGGTTGTCCGTGCACGACGGTTGGCAGCGAGACCTCACCGCGCGCGGAACCTTCTCGACGCTCAACAGCATCGTCGATCGCGTGTTTCCCGATCCGGAGGCCCGCGCGTTCTTCGCCGACCACGGGCTCGTCGCGGTAGAGGACCTCGCGCGCATCCAGGATCGAAACGAGATCATCAAGGATCCGCGCTACGCGGAGAGCCAGCGCTGGATCGCCGAGCACGGCCGCGGCGTCTACATCCGGTGGCTCGCCACCCACCCACTCGAGCGACTCGAGGATCAGGTGACGTATTTCTGGTCGCTGCTCGGCGTCCACGCCGAACAGACCTACTCGATGCCGACCCGGATGTGGGTCGGCCGGCGCTCGTTGCTCCGGCGCGTGCTTCCGGTCACGACGTCGAAGCCCGTGATCCTCGTGCTCCTCGTCGTGTTCCCGGTGGTGGTCTGGCGCATGCGGCGCGACTCACTCGCGCGGTTCGCGCTCGGCTGCGTGCTCGCCGGCTGGATCGGCAGCATCGCGGCGTTCTACGCGGACACGAGCGAGCCTACGCGCCACTGCTACGGCAGCGGCCAGCAGGTGATCTTCGGCCTGTTCCTCGTGGTGCTCGTGTGGTTCGACGCGCGCTCGCGAGCCGCGCCCCGGTGACCACGCCTTCTCGACGGCGGCGTCCATCGGCTCTAGCGCGTCGCGAGACAGCGGGCGATCCCGACGTCGCGCGCGAACACCACGTCGTGGAGCTCGACGTCGAGGTCACGGATCTGCGGCTCGAGCTCGCGAACGGTCGCGCAATCGTCGGTGCGCGCAGCGGCCGCCGCACGCTTCCACAGCACGCCCGCTTCGGCGCGCGCATCGGCCTTGCGCCGAGCTTGTTCGGCCAGCTCGGCGCCGCGCTGCTTGGCGTCCCTGCACTCGAGTACGGACGCGTAACTTTCCATTTCGCCGAACAGCAGCTGGGCGCTGACGATCGCGAGCACGGGGACCCAGAACACACCTCCGT
>JABFXX010000166.1 GCA_013368795.1 Kofleriaceae bacterium | reverse complement strand
CGGACAGGGCGCGGCCGCGGGCGAGCAGCGCGTCGATCTGTGCGACCGCGGCGGCGTCGCGTCCGCTCGGCGGCGGCACCGGCGCGAGGAGCGCGGTGACGTTCGAACACTCGTCGAGCGACGGCAGGGCATCGATCGCGCTCACGGCGTGCTCGATCGTCGAGCGGTCTGCCTCGCCGAGCAGCGTCGCGAGCGCGTCGACCTCGGCGCGCGCGCGATTGAGACACGCGGCACGCAGCGTGAGGATCTGATCCGACTGCACGCCGCGGACGCGCGTCGCCTCGCACGCGTCGGTCTGCGCGGAGGTCCACCGGTTCGCGAATGCCGACAGGCCACGGTCGACTGCGGCCCATGCGGTCTCGGCAAACGGCGCCCCGCTCGCGGTGAACCGCGCGTGAATCTGCGCCGCGCGCGCGGGATTCCACACGCTCGCGAATGCGGCGGCCGAGTCGCGGCACGGTGACTCGGGTGACGGAGCTCGCGAGAGGGCAAGCACGATCGCCGCCGCACCGGCGAGCGTCGCGACGCCACCGACCGCGAGCCAGGTCCGCGCCGGTCGCCTTGGCGGTGCGAGAGCCGCGAGTAGCGCAGCCATCGACGGGAATCTCTCGCGAGGATCCGCGCGTAGGCCCCGCGCGAGCACGTCGCGCACGCGTGCAGGCACCTGCGGCCGACCCGGCGCGACCGACACGCTCGACCCGCGCGCGACCTCGTCGACAAAGTTTGCGACGAACGGGCGATCGCCGTGCAGCGCCTCGAACAGCGCCACGCAGAACGCGAACTGATCCGATGCCTGCTCGGCGGCCGCTCCCTCGAACAGCTCCGGCGCGAGATACGCCGGCGTGCCGACGAGCTCGGTCCCGCCACCGCGCGCCGCGAGGCCGAAGTCGACGAGCCGCACGCGGCCATCGCTGCCGATCAACGCGTTCGCCGGCTTGAAGTCGCGATGGACGAGGCCGCCCGCGTGCGCCGCCGCGAGCCCGCGCCCCGCCTGGACGTACGCGTCGAGCACGTCGCGCATGCTCCGTCCCGCGGTGGTGACCGAGCGCAGATCGGTACCCTCGACGAGCTCCATCGCGAGCACGAGGTCGCCCTCGAGCTCGACGATGTCGTACGCCGCGACCACGTTCGGGTGCGAGACCTTCGCGAGCGCGCGCGCCTCGCGCAGGATCCGCTCGCGCTGCGCACCAGTCCCCGGGTGCAAGACCTTGAGCGCGATCACGCGATCGAGCTCGGGGTCAAATGCCGTGAACACGGCGCCGGTCGCGCCGGTCCCGATCTGCTCGCGCACGACGTAGCGCCCGATCGACGTGCCGGGCTCGAGCGTGCGCGCCGGTGCCGCCACAGGTGGTGGCGTTCCGGTCGCGAGCTCGGCCGATCGGCGCAGGAGCTCGGAGACCAGCCTGCGGCAGTGGTCACAGGTGCTGGTGTGGGCCTCGACCCCGGCGCGCTGCTCGGGCGACAGCACGGCATCGAGCAGATCGGTGACCGTGTTCTCACCGAGACAACTCATGCCGGCCGCATACGCTAGCATGTCGCCGTGGCGCTCTCGGAGCACCTGACGAGACACCTCACGGGCGATGTGCGGCGCCACACAGCCGCCGTCGAGGACCGCCTCACCGCCGCACTCGGCGAGGTGCACCGGCGCTGGCCCGGCGTCGAGCTCGCGCCCGAGGCCTGGCTCGCGTGGGTGGCGGCGCGCTTGCCGCCCGCCCCTACCCCGCTCGAGTCCGCGCTCGATTCGCTGCGGCTCGCGGACCTCTACCTCGCGTGCGCGTGCGCGTCCCGTGATCCTCGCGCGCTCGCCGCGTTCGATGCCGCATTCCTCGCCGGTGACCCGCGCACCTCCGACGACGCCAAGCAGCTCCTCCGCCAGAAGCTCTTCGTCGCCGAGCCCGGCGGGCCGCCGCCCCGCATCGCGCTCTACGCCGGCCGCGGCGACCTCGGACGCTGGGTTCGCGCCGCGCTCGCACGGCTCGCGATCGACGAGGCCCGCGCCGCCCGAGAGGTCCCGACCGAGGACGCGCTCATGGAGGCGCTCGGCGTCGACCCGGCGGGCGGGCCCGAGCTCGTGCGGCTCAAGGACGAGGCGCGCACGCTGATGCAGCTCGCGTTTCGCGAGGCAGTCACCGCGCTCTCCGACCGCGAGCGCGCGATGCTGCTCCAGTTTCACGTCGATGGGGTCGGCGTCGTCGCGCTCGGCAAGCTGTTCGGGCTCGCCCCCTCGAACGTCAGCCGCACGCTCGCCAAGGCGCGGGTGATGCTGCTCTCGCAGATCCGCCGGTCCCTGTTGCGCCACAAGCAGATCCACGCCGAGGAGCTCGACAGCCTGGTCGAGCTCGTGCGCAGCCAGCTGAGCCTGACCGGCGATCTGCGCGGCTGACGAAAAAAGATCGCAAAACCCTCACGGGTCCTCCGTCTCGATCGCGAAACCCGTGAAAGGACCCTCCATGTTTCGCCTGCTTGCCGCCGGCATGGTCGTCGTGCTCGGCCTCTCTGCACCCGCGCTGGCCGACGACAACGCCGCACGCGTCGCCGATCTCGTGAAGCGCTTCACGTACATGAACGTGACGTCGCCCGACGCCAACCGTATCTTCTCGGACGTCGGCATCTCGAGCACGTTCAACCCGCGCACCAAGATGGCGAACCCCGACCCCACCTGGATCCCGGGCTGGGACAAGCTCGAGCTCACCGACGAGAGCCAGACCGCCGTCCTCCAGTCCGCGATCAATCGCACCTGGACCGCGCAGGTCCACAAGGACTACGCGCGCTATCGCGCCGCCTGGGCCAAGATCGAGAAGGACCTCCGGCCCGAGCTCGACCGTGCCCGCGCGCTCCCCGGCTTCTACGCGCGGACCGCCGCGCTCGTGAAGCTCTACGACGATGTTCGCAAGCGCGCCGAGGGCGACAAGGTCTTCTATGAGGGCAAGGCCGCCCCCGCGACCGTCGGCTTCGTCAACGACATCGTCGTCGCACTCGTCGCCGCTCACCGCGACGCGAAGCTGGAGTTCCGCATGAACGATTTTTTCGGCAAGCACGGCATCTACCTCGCGGAGTTCATCGAGCGTGGACGTCCATTCGCGACGGATGCCGTCGAGCGCGAGCTATTTACAGCCTTCTCGGAGGACTACGGGAATCTCGATACGCAGGCGCTGCCGACGATGCGTCAGTACGGCCACGCGTTCGAGCTGATCAAGTGGCCCACCGTCAAGAACGCGGCTGATGCCAAGCGCGAGGCGGCCAAGCTCGTCGAGGCAAACGCTGCGGAGCTCCGGCCGAAGACCACGCTGACCGGCGGTATCCCGTCGCTGTTCGGCGACCTGCCAAACCAGGCCGATCCGACGCTCCGCTGGGTCAACCCGCCGACCGGCGGCACGGATTCGTTCTCGCCGCTCACGGTCACGAAGGTGACGAAGCAACCGTCGGGTGGCGTGGTCGCCGTGCTCGTGACCAAGTTCGACCGCTCCGAGCCGTACGCGTGCAAGAACACGAACCAGCTCGACACGACCGGCAGCGGCCGCGTGTGGCAGCAGGCGTGCAAGTACAAGCACACGATCAAGACGCACACGATGGAGGTCACGTTCCCCGACCTGCCCGAAGGCCTCGAGCTCGCGAAGGGCGACGAGGTCGCGCTCTATGTCGACCTCGACTCGAAGAAGGAGAAGAAGAACGCGATCGACTACAAGCTCACCGCTCGCGCACTCATCACCGTGAAGCGCGGCGGCAAAGCGATCTGGGAGTGATCGCCTACGCGGCCTGTCTCTTCTCCGCTGCGGGAGCCACGTCGCTTCGCTGCGGCGTCCGCAGCTCCAGCGCCCGCGCCGCGGCAAGCCCGGCGACACCGAGCGCGACGCCGACGAGCGGCCCGGTCGCGCTCCCGAACATCGTCATCGCCGCGGCACCGACGAACGCGGACACGACCATGCCGAGCGTGACGAGAAGCTCGTCGAACGCGGCCAGCCGGCCGATCACCGCATCGCTCGCGTTGCGCTGAAGCGACGAGTGCGCGAGCACCCAGTTCGAGCCCGTCCCGATTCCCCACGTCAGGCACACGAGCGACAGCACGACGGGGCTCCTCGCGACGGTCAGCGCGCCGATCGCGACAAGTGCGATCCATACCGCGGCGATCTGCATGGTCCGCTCGCGCGCCCCGCCACGCGCAAGGCGCGCCGCGATCGCGGGCCCGATCCCTGTTCCCGCGCCGCGGATCGCCTGCAGGATGCCAAAGCTCAGCGCCGCCGCACCGAACGGTCGCGCGAGCTCGCCGAGCAGGTTGAGCTCGACCCATGCGGCGCCACCGGCGAGACCGAGCGGTGTCTTGCCGAGCACCGCCGATAACAATGCTCGATCGCGGCCCGCGACACGCAACGCGGCCGCTGTATCTGCAGGAACCGCACGCACGATCGCCGCGACCGATCGCCGCGCCGCAGGCGACGGGATCGGAGGCAACGTCGCATGGATCGCCGCGGCGACCGCGAATGACGCCGCGTCCAGCGCCAGTGCCAGCGTTGGGCCGAGGAGTGCGGCAAATCCGCCGAGTGCCATGCCCGCGACGAACGAGACGCTCCACGTCGCCGCGAGGATACCGTTCGCGGTGAGGAGGTCCGCTTCGCCGACGAGCCGTCGCACGGCCGCAGATTCGCCAGGAGGCACGAGCGCAGCGATCGCGCTGCGCACCAGCAGTAGCGGCGTGATCAGCCAGTACGCACCGGCCACGGCCGCGGTGGCCATCCCGAGCGTGACGAGCGAGGCGGCCACGTCCGCACCGATCAGAACGCGCCGGCGATCGAGGCCGTCGACGAGCCCACCTGCGATCGGCGCGAGCAAGGCCCCGGGAAGGGCATGCGCCGCGAACACCAGTGCGAGTCCGAGTGGGCCACCGCCGGTCGTGAGTGCAAGTGCCGCGACCGCGACGAAGCTCAGCCAGTCGCCGACCAGCGATACGGCACCGGCGGCCCACAGCCGACCAAACGCGGGACTACGGCGCAGGAGCGACAGCACGGGGCGAGCCTACCCGGGACCTCGCCAACAAGTCAGCATCGTCGCTAACACATTGGCGCAATGCTAATCGGCGTCGCCCGATGCGGTCGCAGCCAGCTGGTTCAAGACGGATCGCCGGGCGCGCCTTACTTCTAGGTCATGCGCAACAACCTGCTCTCCTGGCAATGGCAAGGTTACTCCGTCGCCCACCGCGACCGCCGCAACCTCCTCCTCCACCTGTTCACCGCTCCGATCTTCGCGGCCGGGCTCGCCATGTCGCTCGCGGCACCGCTCTTCGCCGGCTGGCTCGCCCTCCCGGGCATCGCCGCGATGCTCGCCGTGCTCGTGGTACAGGGACGCGGGCATCGTGACGAGGCGTCAGCGCCCGTTCCGTTCACCGGGCCGGCAGACTTCGTGACACGCTTTGTCGCCGAGCAGCTGGTCACGTTTCCGCGCTTCGTGCTCAGCGGCGGCTTTCGTCGCGCATGGCACGCAACGACGACGGTGTGACTCCGAACATCTTGCGAAACGTACGCGTCATGTGCGCTGCGTCGGCGAAACCAGCCGCGTAGGCTGCGTCGGCGAGCGGCCGTCCGGTCGCGATCGCGTGCGCCGCGCGCTGCAACTTCAGCCAGGCGAGATACGGCCGCAACGGAATCCCGAGCGACTCGGTAAAGACATGCATGAGCCGACTCGGCGATAGCCCGACCTCGGCTGCGAGCGCGTCGAGCGAGGACTCGTCGTCCACGGGACGCGTTGCCACGAGGCGCAACAGCTTTCGCACACGCGGGTGCATCAGCCGCTGTGATGCCGGCTGTTCACCGCCGAGGATCTCGACCGCGCGCGCGGTCCAGGCCGCACCTTCGGGACCGAGGATCGCCTGCGGGTCGGCATCGCGCACCAATGCGTCGCGCTCGCCAGCAGTGAGCCACCGCACCGGTGTCGTCAACGTCGAGACCAGTCGCGTGCCCACGTCGCTCTCGGGATCGAGAAACACGAGCAACACGGGCCCTGCACTCGCATCGATCGCGTGCTCGACGTCCGGTGCCGTCACCACGCCCGCCGCTTCCGCAGAGGTATGGCCGGCGGACGCCCGCAGCGTGCCCTCGACGCTCAGCACGAAGTGCATCGCATGATGTGCGTGGCGCGAGCTCCTCGTTCCGGGCCCGCGCGTCGCGATCAGCGGTGGCCACTGCGGAAGACCAGGTCGTGCGGGTGGCAACTGCATCGGAGTCTGTCTGAAGCGAAGCGTAGCGGAAAAGCGAGAGCGCGATCGCTGGGCTACGCTAACGGCATCGTGACACTGAGACCTGCGATCGAGCTTTCGCTGCCACATCTAGCAGACATCTTCGCAGCAAGCTTCGAAGGCTACTTCGCCCCCGTGAGTGGGGACGTCGGCGCGTTCGCGACGCGCCTGCGCAGCGAGCATGTCGACCTGGCGGCGAGCCTCGTCGCGTTTTCGGGCGACGCGCCCGCGGGACTCGCGCTGATCGCGCGCCGGGGCATGACCGCGCGGGTCGCCGCGATGGGCGTGGCGAGCGCCTCGCGCAGGCGCGGGCTCGGGCGCGTGTTGATCGATGCGTCGCTCGAGCAGGCGCGTGCACGCGGCGCACGACGCATGGTCCTCGAGGTGATCGAGCAGAACCTGCCCGCACGCGAGCTCTATGCGCAGGCCGGGTTCGCCGTGACGCGGCGGCTCGTCGGGTTCCGCGCGCCGCCACTCGCGCTGCCGCCCGCCGAGCTCGAGGAGCGACCGCTCGACGAGCTGGTGAACATGTATCTCGCGGAGGCCGATCCAGAACTGCCATGGCAGCTCGCGCCCGCGACGATCGCCTCCGCTGCCCCACCGGCGCAGGCATTCGCGCTCGGCCCGGCGCTCGCGCTCGTCGACGTCCTGCCGGCAGCGGTCGTGCTGCGCGCGCTCGTCGTCCGGCGTGACCGCCGGCGCGAGGGTCACGCGACGCGGCTCGTCCAGGCGTTACGCGCCCGATTCCCCGATCGCGCGCTGCGCGTGATTCCGATCGTCCC
>JABFXX010000243.1 GCA_013368795.1 Kofleriaceae bacterium | reverse complement strand
ACACCGTCGGCCACGTCGCCGCGAACAGCTACAAGGTGCTCGTCGACGACGAGGACCGCGAGACATTCAAGGCGCCCGCGTACATCGAGGCGATGATCGGCAAGGGCCAGCTCGGCGACAAGACCAAGGGCGGCTTCTACAAGAAGGTCGGCAGCGACATCCAGACGCTCGACCCGGCGACCGGCGAATACCGCGCCAAGGGCGGCGACCCGGAGATCGCGAAGGCGGCCAAGGCGCTCGGCAAGATCGAGGATCCGAAGGAGCGCGTGAAGAAGCTCGTCGCGACGCCCGGCAAGGTCGGCGACTTCGCGTGGGCGGTGCTGTCGCGCTCGCTCGCGTACGCCGCGCGCCGCATCCCCGAGATCACCGAGTCGATCGAGTCGCTCGATAACGCGATGAAGTGGGGCTACGCGTGGGACATGGGTCCGTTCGAGACCTGGGACGCGCTTGGCTTCGCCGAGACCGTCGACCGCATGAAGAAGGACGGCATCGCGCTGCCCGCGTGGGTCGACAAGATGCGCGCCGCGAACGCGAGCGGCTTCTACGCGGATAGCCGGATCTGGGATCCGCAGCGCGGTGATTTCGCGCCGCGCGCGACCGATCCGCGCGAGGTCACGATCGACATCCTGCGCAAGGGCAACGCGCCCGTGCTCAAGAACGCGGGCGCCGAGGCGTGGGACATCGGCGACGGCGTGCTCGGCCTGACGTTCAAGACGAAGGCGAACTCGATCGACGCCGACGTCATCAAGATGATCCACGACGCGACCGCGCGTGCGGAGCAGGACTTCCGCGCGATGATCATCTGGAACCAGGGCGAGTTCTTCTGCGTCGGCGCGAACCTGTTCGCCGTGCTGATGGCCGCCGGCCAGAAGCAGTGGGACGGCCTGCGCGAGATGATCAAGGGCTACCAGTACGCGACGCAGCGGATGAAGTACGCGACGGTTCCCGTCGTCGCCGCGCCGTACAACATGACGCTCGGCGGCGGCCTCGAGCTGTGCATGGGCGCCGATGCCGTGCAGGCCGCGGCGGAGACCTACTCGGGTCTCGTCGAGGTCGGCGTTGGCCTCATCCCGGGCGGCGCCGGCACGATGAACATGCTGTGGCGCAGCCTCGAGTCGGTGCCCGAGGGCGTCGACATCGACACCTACGCGTTCGTCACGCAGACGTTCAAGAACATCGCGCTCGCCAAGGTCGCGACCAGCGCCGAGGAAGGCAAGGCGTTTGGCTACTTCCGCCAGGGCGACGGCGTGTCGTTCGATCGCGCGCGCCAGCTCTGGGAGACCAAGCAGCGCGCGATCGGCCTCGCGACTGCCGGTTACCACCCGCCCGCGCCGCGCGCCTACAAGCTGCCCGGCGAGAGCGGCATCGCGACGCTGAAGATGCTCGTCAACACACTCGTCGCCGGCAAGTACGCCAGCGAGCACGACGCGAAGATCGCGATGAAGCTCGCGAACGTGCTGTGCGGCGGCACGACCGGCTCGACGCACGCGGTGACCGAGGACGAGATCCTCGAGCTCGAGCGCGAAGCGTTCCTGTCGCTGTGCGGTGAGCCGCTCTCGCAGGCGCGCATGCAGTACATGCTCCAGAACAACAAGCCCCTCCGGAACTGAGGAAACACGCCATGGAAATCGTCATTGCAGAAGCTGTTCGTTCCGCGGTCGGCCGTGGCCACAAGGGCTCGCTCTCGACCAAGCGTCCCGACGAGCTCGCCGCCGATGTCATCCGCGGCCTGCTCGACCGCGTTCCCCAGGCCAAGGGCAAGATCGACGACGTCATCCTCGGCTGCGCGATGCCCGAAGGCGAGCAAGGCCTCAACGTCGCGCGCCTGATCGCCCTGCTCGCCGACCTCGGCCAGGACGTTCCCGGCCAGACGATCAACCGGTTCTGCTCGTCGGGCCTGCAGGCGATCGCGACGGCCGCCGGCTCGATCGCGGTCGGCACGAACGACGTCGTCCTCGCAGGCGGCGTCGAGTCGATGACCTACGTCCCGATGACCGGCTTCCACCTCTCGGCGTCGCCCGAGCTGATGGACAAGATGCCCGGCGCGAACACGCCGATGGGCATCACAGCCGAGAACGTCGCGAACCGGTTCGGCATCACGCGCCAGATGCAGGACGAGTTCGCGTACAAGTCGCAGATGAAGGCGAAGGCCGCGCTCGAGAAGAAGGTCTTCGCCGACGAGATCGTCCCGGTGCGCGCGATTTCGTTCCAGAACGGCGAGCGCGTCTACAAGGACTTCGTCACCGACGAGATGCCGCGCGCCGAGACGACGCTCGAGGGTCTCGCGAAGCTCCCGCCCGCGTTCGCGCAGGGCGGCAGCGTCACCGCCGGCAACAGCTCGCCGATCTCCGACGGCGCGGCCGCGTGCCTCGTCATGTCGCGCGACAAGGCGAACGAGCTCGGCGTCAAGCCGCTCGGCATCTTCCGCGCGTTCGTCACCGTCGGTGTCGACCCGGAGATCATGGGCATCGGCCCGCTGCCCGCGGTGCAGAAGCTGATGGCGAAGACCGGCCTCAAGGTCAGCGACATCGACGTGTTCGAGGTCAACGAGGCGTTCGCGAGCCAGGCCGTGTACTGCACGCGCGAGCTCGGCCTGCCCGAGGACCGCGTGAACATCAACGGCGGCGCGATCGCGCTCGGCCACCCGCTCGGGTGCACCGGCGCCAAGCTGACGGCGACCGCGCTCTACGAGCTTCGCCGCCGCGGCGGGCGCTACGCGGTCGTCACGATGTGCATCGGCGGCGGTCAGGGCGCTGCCGGCCTTTTCGAGCGCGCGTAATTCGCTAAAGTCGGCGCAGATGTTCTCTGCGCTCGCGCTCGCGTTCGGGCTCGCCATGGACGCGACCGCGGTCTCGACCGCGCGCGCGTTCGGTGCCAAGGCGCACCGCGAGCTCGCGATCCTGCCGCTGCTGTTCGGCGTGTTCCAGGCCGGCATGGCCGCGCTCGGCTGGCTCGCCGGCAAGGTCGCCGGTCCATCTATCGCCGCCTGGGATCACTGGGTCGCGTTCGTCCTGCTGACGCTGATCGGCGGCAAGATGCTCGTCGAGGCGTGGCGCGCCGACGACGACGACGAGCCGAAGCCCGGCAGCATGTGGCTATATTTCGGACTCGCGCTCGCGACGAGCATCGACGCCGCGGCCGCGGGCATCACGCTGCCGCTCGTCCCCGTCGCGCCGGCGCTGTCGCTCGTCCTGATCGGAACGGTGACCGCGGCGCTCTCGGCCATTGGCTACCTCGCAGGGCGTGCGCTCGGCCACAAGGTCGGGGCCAAGCTCGACGTCGTCGGCGGCCTGGTCCTCATCGCCATCGGCCTGAAGATATTGATCCAGCAGGCCTGACTGCTAGTGTACGGGCCGTGCGTACGATCGCTGTCCTGTCGCTAGCCTCGCTCCTCGCAGTCACCGGCTGCAAAGACAAGCCGAAGCGGCAGAACCCGCCCGCGAACATCGGCTCCGCGGCGCAGGCCGGCTCCGGCCAGCGTGCGGCACCTGACCTCGTGCTGCCGCGCGGCGACGGCACGCCGCCGAAGAAGACGACCGCACCGCTCGGCAAGGCCGACTTCGAGAAGCTGTCGAAGCTCGAGTATCCCGGCTTCACTCTCGAGGTTCGTGAGCTCACCGACAAGGTCGTCGAGCTTCGCTACAAGACGAAGGACCATCCGCGGCTGTGGGCGGTGGTGACGGTCCAGCCGTGCTTCGACTGCATCCCGATGGAGCTCGACAAGTGGAAGGCGAAGACCGAGGACCTCAAGGTCACGCTCGCCGGCCTCAAGGACGAGCCGAACGTCGACTTCGAGGTCGGCGAGACCAAGCTCAACGGTCAGCCGATCATGTACACGTACCAGGTCGGCACCGGCGAGTCGAAGGACGAGGGCGGCACCACGTTCGGCTTCACGAACAACTTCTACGCCTACTACAACGACGGCATCAATCAGATCAAAGTCGCCGCGGCCTACAAGGACGATCCGGTGAAGAAGGAAGATCTGGTCAAGCTCGCGCCGAAGGCGGATCTCGAGAACCTCGCGATCTCGTTCCTCGACGCGTTCACCCACCAATGGTGAAAACCGCCCGGGGCGACCGGGCGGCTTCTCCCTGCTCGATCGTTACTTCTTGATCGAGATCTTGCGCGGCTTGGCTTCGGCCTTCTTCGCGACCGTCAGCGTGAGCACGCCACTGGTCAGCTGCGCGTCGATACGCTCGCCATCGGCGATGTCCGGCAGCGCGAAGCTGCGCGTGAACGAGCCGTACTGGCGCTCGTAGAGCGCGTAGCTCTCGCCATCGCGGCGCTCCTCGGCCTGGCGGCTACCGCTGACCGTGAGGACGCCATTGTGAATCGCGACGTCGAGATCCTTCTCGTCGACGCCCGGCAGATCTGCCTTGAGCACGAACGAGTCGGTGGTCTCCTTCACCTCGAAGGCAGGCGCGAACGCCGACGTGGGGCGGCCGCTGAAGAACGGGTCCCAACCGAGGAGCTCGCGCGCGAGCGAGTACGGGTTGGGGGCGAGAGCGCGGGACGACGAACCATTGCTTCCATTGCGAACGAGCGACATGAGAAATCCTCCTGTGCAGGGAGAAAGGGTTGATTGGTTGCTCGCTTTGGTAAGCACCTCGCTCGCACGCGCAATGTCTTGACGAGCGCGCAAGCGATGCTTAGTCGTCGCCCGGATGATCGGTCAGGTTCCCAGGAGGACCCTGACGTAGCAGCGAGGTTTGCCGTCGGTGGCACCCTCGACGAAGCCGGCGGCGCCGAGGCCGCCGTCGTGCTGGAACAGGCGCAGCTGCGCGCGCACCTTGTCGCCGGCGAAGCACGGCTTGCGATACGCGATGTCGACGGCGCGGCTGCGGACCTTGAGCAGCGGCTGGCCCGCGGCGGCGAGCCGGCGATTGATCGCGTCGTGGAACAGGCGGACGTAGACGAGCGAGTTGACGTGCTGGTTCGAGTCGGTCTGGTCGAGCGTGAACACGTACTCGGCGGGATCCGGCGCGAGCTCGTCGAGCCAGTGCGCACCGTCGGGCGGCTCGGCGGCGGTCGTCGGCGCGGGCGCGGTGTAGACGGTCTCGGGCACGTCGGGATAGCCCTCGACGCCGAGGCGCGTGACCTTGCGCTGATCGGGCGGCGCGAGCAGGCGCGTGAACGTGTGCTCGGCGAATACCAGGCCGGCGAGCGTCAGCTCTCCCGCGCTCGCGTTGCGGCCGAGGCGGCCGGCGACGCCGCGGATCTCGCACCACACGTTCATGAAGATGCGCGAGACCTCACCGTTCTGCCGCTCGTGCGCGAGCGCGAAGCCGGGCCGACACTCGACGGGACGGTCGACGCGGATCGACGTGTCGACCGTGTTCAAGGTCAGCCGCGTCAGGATCGGGATGATGCCCTGCTGGATCGCGTTGCGCGCACCCGGGTGATCGACGAGAACCTCGCGCCACAGGCCGGCGAGCGCCGACGGCGCGGCGACCGGGATGAGCCGACCGTCCTGGGTGATGTCCTCGTAGCGGAGGTAGCTCGTGGTCGTGGTCGACTGACCGGGCGGGAACTGCGGTTGCACCGGTACGGGAAACATCACCGCGCAGCATAGGGTAGGTTTGGCCGCCGTGCCGCTGTCGCGACTTCCGATCGATGAAGTGTTACCGGAGCTCGTGACGGCCGTTCGCGATCGGCGCGTGTGCGTGCTCGTCGCGCCGCCGGGCGCGGGCAAGACGACGCGCGTGCCCGGTGCGCTCGTCGACGCGGGCGTCATCAGTGGAACCACGATCGTGCTGCAACCACGGCGGCTCGCGGCTCGGCTCGCGGCGGCGCGCATCGCGAAGGAGCGCGGCGTCGAGCTCGGTAGCGAGGTCGGCTACCAGGTGCGGTTCGATCGCAAGACGAGCGCGGCGACGCGGATCGAGCTCGTGACCGAAGGCGTGCTGACGCGGCGGTTGCTCGGCGACCCGGAGCTGAAAGGCGTCGGCTGCGTCATCATCGACGAGTTCCACGAGCGCCACCTCGACGGCGATCTCGCGCTCGCGCTGGTCGCGAGGCTGCGCGAGAAGCGGCCCGAGCTCGCGCTCGTCGTGATGTCGGCGACGCTCGATGCCGAGCCGGTCGCGGCATATCTCGGCGACGCACCGATCGTGAGGTCGGAGGGAAGGACGTTCCCGGTCGCGATCGAGCACGCGGCGCAGCCCGACGACCGGCAGCTCGGCAAGCAGGTCGCATCGGCGGTGCGGCGCGTCGCGCAGGAGAAGCTCGACGACGGCGACGTGCTCGTGTTCCTGCCCGGCGCCGGCGAGATCCGACGGTGCGCGGAAGATCTCGAGGAGGCCGCGCGCGTGTTCGACCTCGCGGTGCTGCCGCTCCACGGCGACCTTCCCGTCGAGGAGCAGGACGCCGCGGTCCGGCCGTCGTCGCGGCGCAAGGTGATCCTCGCGACGAACGTCGCCGAGACGAGTGTGACGATCGACGGCGTCACGTGCGTGATCGACAGCGGGCTCGCGCGCATCGCGCGGCACTCACCGTGGTCGGGCATCCCGAGCCTCGAGGTCGAGCCGGTGAGCCGGGCGAGCTGCGCGCAGCGCGCTGGACGTGCCGGCCGCACGAGGCCGGGCCGCGTGCTTCGCCTCTACACGAAGCACGATCACGACACGCGTCGCGCGTTCGAGGTGCCCGAGGTCGCACGTGCGGATCTCGCGGGCGCGGCGCTCGAACTGCACGGAGCCGGCATTGCCGGTGGCATCTCGGCGCTGCGCTGGTTCGAGACACCGCCGGCGGTCGCCACCGAGCACGCCGAGACGCTGCTCGTCCGCCTCGGCGCCGTCGACGCCGGCCGCACGACCGACCTCGGCCGCCGCATGTTGCGGTTCCCCGTGCACCCGCGCGTCGCGCGCATGCTGTGCGAGGCGGAGGCACGCGGGGTCGCCAAGGAGGCGTGCGTGATCGCCGGCCTGCTCGGCGCGCGCGAGCTGCGGCTCGAGCGGCGCGGCCGCGGCGCGGAGGCGAAGCTGTCGTCACCGTCGGATCTGATCGACGATCTCGACGC
>JABFXX010000335.1 GCA_013368795.1 Kofleriaceae bacterium | reverse complement strand
GCAGCAGCGGCGTTTCTGGTCGCGGTCGGCGTCGCGTTCGCGCTGCTGTGGCTCGCCGAAGACATTCCGGCGGTGCTGACGGGGCCCTCACCCGCGCTCGCGGAGACCGGGCTGTTCACGAACCCGGTGCACGTGATCGATCTGTCCTTCGTGTTGCCGGCCTTCCTCGTCGCGGCGGTCCAGCTGTGGCGCCGCCGGTCCGACGGCTTTCTCTACGCACCGGTGCTGCTCGCGTTCGGCGCGGTGATGGCCGCGTCGATCGCGGGGATGATGGTCGTGATCAGGCTGAGCGGCGGCGTCGCCCCGATCGCGGTGATCGCGGTCATGACCGCGGTCACGATCGTCGCGACGGCGATGTGGTGCTGGACCGCCAGGAGGCTTCACGGTGCACATGCCACGCCTTGACCGCGCGGCCGGTGTCGCGCTGGCGCTGCTCGCCGGGTGCGGAACCGCGACGTCGCCGGAGAGCCCCGAGCCCGACTGGGTGCTCTCGCGGTGCGTTCTCGCAAGTGTTGCGCGCGGGGCGGGCGTCACGCCTCCCATTCTCCCCGCCGCGCGAACCCGCTGATCGCCTCCGCCATCCGTTCCGCCGACTCGGGGCCGCCGTGTCCCTCGGTCTCGACCACGATGAGCCGGCTGGCCGGCCACTGCCGGTGCAGCAACCAGGGCGTGATCACCGGGCTGCTCACGTCGTGCCGTCCGTGGATGAGCGCGGCCGGGATGTGCGCCAGCTCGGCCACCCGGTTGTGGATGGCGCGCCCGCCCGGAAGGAACGCGTCGTTCGCCCAGTAGTGCGTCACGAGGGTCGCGAAGACCTGGCGCTGCACCGGATCGTCGTGCAGCGGACCGGGGACGGCGTTCGGGTCGAGGGACACGTGGGTGGTCTCCCAGTCGTCCCAGGCGTCGGCCGCCTGCCGGCGCTCCTCCGGCGTGCCGGTCGCGAGAACCCGCGCGTAGGCCTCGACGACGCGCTCGCCGGCGCGGCGGCCCGACGCCCGCTCCAGCCGCTCCCACGCCTCCGGGAACAGGCGGCCGACGGTCTCGGTGATCCAGTCGACCTCATCGCGGCCCGTCGTGGTCACCGCCCCGAGCACGATCGCAGCCACCCGGTCTGGATGCGCGAGAGCGTACGCGAGCGCCAGGGTCGAGCCCCACGATCCGCCCGTGACGACCCAGCGGTCGATGCCGAGGTGTTCGCGCACGAGCTCGATGTCGGCGATCAGGCCGTCGGTCGTGTTCGCTGCGAGCCGGTCGAGCGCATCCACGACGAGTGGGGTGCTGCGGCCGCATCCGCGCTGGTCGATGCCGACGAGCAGGAACCGCTCGGGATCGAACCGCTTGCGGTAGCCGCCGGCGCCGAGGCCGGAACCGGGGCCGCCGTGCAGCCAGAGAGCGGGCGTTCCTTCGGGGTTGCCGCTGGTCTCCCAGTAGATGCTGTCGCCGTCCGGGTTCTGCACCCGGCCGTGCGCGAAGGGCTCGGTGATGGGGAACATCCCCGCACGCTACCGCACGCTCAGGAGGTGCGGATGGCCGGCACCTCGCGCGGCGTGATGCGGTGCTGGACAGCCAGAAGGTTTCGAGGCGTACACGCCACGCTCTGACTCGCGACGCAGAACGTGCGCGAAATCGTCCGACGGAGACTGGCCGCGCGGTTGCAGCACCTGGCGTCATGCTGGTGAAGAAGATCCTTTGCCCTGTCGACTTCTCGGCGGGCTCCAAGCAAGCGCTGCGCTGGGCGGTGCGGCTCGCGACCGAAGCGGACGCGGAGCTCGTCGTGTTTCACGCGTGGCAGACCCCGGCGGTGGCGGCGGAGTATGCGTTCGCAGCGACCATGACAGCGCAGCTCCAGGAAGCCGCGGTCCAGGCCCTTGCCGCGGATCTCGAGGCCGCGCGCTCGCTCGGCGCCTCGCGCGCCTCGTCGAGGCTCGTGAATGGCCCAGCCTGGTCGATGATCGTCGACGAGGTCGCCGCGGGCGGATTCGATATCGTCGTGATGGGCAAGCACGGGCGGACCGGCCTCAAGAGGTTCCTCATCGGCTCGGTCGCCGAGAACGTCGTCCGCCGTGCATCCTGTCCCGTGCTGGTGGTCCCGACCGAACGCGAACCGACGTCGTTCGCGAAGGTGCTCGTGCCCGTGGACTTCTCCGCCTGCTCGCACGCGGCGATGGATGCCGTCCCCGCGCTCGTCCAGCCGGGCGGCGAGGGCATCACGCTGCTTCATGTCATCGACCTGCCGGTGAACTATCACGGCGAGCCGAAGATCGAGGGCCTGATGGAAGCGGTGGACAAGCGCGGAACCGAGACGCTCGAGCGGTGGGCGGGCGAGCTGCGCGCGAAGGTCAGCGTGCCCGTGACGCCGCGCTCGCGCATCGGCCGCGCCGCAACCGAGTCGCTCGCGGTGCTCGACGAGCTTCCCGCGTTCGACCTCGTCGTCGTCGGCAGTCACGGTCGCACCGGGCTGGCGAGGGCGCTCATCGGTTCGGTCGCCGAGAAGATCGTGCGCCTGGCGCCGTGTGCCGTCCTCGTCGTGCGAGGCCACGCTGGCCCCTAGCGACGAGATCGCGTAGACCGTCCGGACATGGCGACCTCGGGTGGTCCGACGCAGCGTTCTCACGCTGCCCTGTTCGCGCTCGCGTTCGGCTACTTCGCCTGTTACGTGCCGTACGGCGCGATCACGAAGGCGTTGACGACGCCGGCGATCCGCGGCGGCGAGACCCTGTCGGGGCTCGCGCTGCTGCCCGTGATGACCCTCGCGTCGATGGTGTCGATGGTGGTGACGATCTCGTCGCTCGGCTGGTGGCATCACGCGCGCCCTGTTGGAGCGCGGTGGCCGCGTCCGACGAGATGGACGCTGCTCTCGGGATTCGCGACCGCGACGATCCTGGTGACGACGACGCTCGCGTACACGTTCGATGGCGTCAGCCTGACGTTCGTGATGCTGGTGATGCGCGGCGGCGTGCTCCTGATCGCGCCGATCGTCGACCACCTGACCGGCCGGCGGATTCGCTGGTTCTCGTGGATCGCCCTCGCGCTGTCGCTCGGCTCGCTGGCGAATGCGTTTGCGAGCCGGTCGGGAACCGTCCCCTTGCTGTGCGCGATCGATCTCGCGCTGTACCTCGCGGGCTACTTCATCCGGCTGCGCCTGATGGCGAAGCTCGGCAAGAGCCACGATCCCGCGGTGCGCCGTCGCTACTTCGTCGAGGAGCAGATGGTCGCGACCCCGGCAGCCGTCGTCCTGCTCGCGCTCCTCGCGCTGGTCCTGCCGGGCGCCGCCGGGGACCAGCTTCGCGCGGGGTTCGCGCTGTGGAGCCATCCGGCTGCGCCGTGGCTCGTCGCCGCCGGCATCTGCTCGCAGGGGACCGGCGTGTTCGGCGGCCTCTTGCTCCTCGATGCCAGCGAGGCGTCGTACAGCGTGCCGCTCAATCGCGCGTCGAGCATCCTCGGTGGGGTCGCCGCCTCGACCCTGCTCGCGATCGGCTACGCGGTCGCGTTTCCGTCGCTCGGCGAGCTCGTCGGGGCCGTGCTACTCGTCGTCGCGATCGGCGTGCTGTGGCTCGGCCCGCTCTACAGTCAGCGCCGGCACGGGTGACGCCCCCGACCGCATGCCTCACCGGAACGGGTGACAGCCCGAGCAGCGCTTCGCGGTCGGCTCGTGCTTCACCTGCGCCTCGTGGCAGCTCGTGCAGGTCGCACGATCGTCGCGCGGCGCGGATTCGTGCGCGAGGTGGCACGTCGCGCACGAGTCGTGTCCCTTGACGACGTGGAGGCCGGGCCGCTTGTCGGCGGGATGGCACGTCGCGCACGCCGGCGGTGCGGCGACACCGCTCGGGCCGTGCGGGCGATGGCAGCTCGCGCACGTCAGGCGCGTGCCGTGACCGGTGCTCGCGCGATCGGCGTGGCAGGTCGCGCACGCGGCTTGCGGCTTGCGCGCGCCGCTGTGAGTCTCGTGGCAGCTCGAGCACGCCTGGTGACCGGCGGGCGCGGTCGTGTTCTCGGCGGTGTGGCACGTTGCGCAGGCGGGCGGCCGGATCTGCGGCTGATGTGGTCCGCCGGTGTGGCAGTTCGTGCAGGTCGCATGGCCGCGATTCGCCGCGGCGGCGTTCTTCGCGTGGCACGTCGCGCACGCCACCGGCGCACGCTCGGGCTCGTGCGCGGCGGCCTTGTGGCAGCCGAGACAGTCGGCGTGCGGCGTCGACGCGACGGTCGTCGCCTGCTTCGTGTGGCACCTCGCGCAGAGTGATGCGGCGAGCGTCGGGCGCTTGCCATGCGCGACGTGGCAGTCGAGACAGCTCGCGGTCGCGTGGTGCGGCTTGTCGTGACACGTCGTGCACGCGACTGCCTTCTGCTCGCCGAGCGTGTGCGGTCGGTGACAGCCGACGCACGGTCCATGACCGGCGGGCGAGGGATGCTCGACCTTGGTGTCGGCATGACAGGTCGTGCACGCCTTGACCTGCGCTGCCTGGAAGTCGTGCGCGACGTGGCAGCTCGTGCACTTCGGGTGACCTGTCGTGATCGCACGACGATCGACGGCGAGGTTGCCGCGCTGGGTGCTGTGGCAGCGCGCGCAGCCCTGATCGGCGGCGAGGGTCTCCTCGTGCATGCGGTGGCAGTCGAGGCACGCGCGCTTGCCGGCATGCGTGTTCTTCTTCTCGGCGTGACACGTCGCGCACGGCTTGGGATCGGTCGCGGGCGACCGGTGCGCGGAGTGACAGTCGGTGCAGGTCTCACCGGCGTGCGCGCCGACGGCGGGGGTGTGCACGCCCTGGCTCTCGGCATGGCAGCGCATGCAGTTGCCGGGCTCGATGCCCGGTGTCGCGCCAAACCCGTGGCAGTCCTGGCAGTGCGGCGCGGGCACGAGGCCGAGCGCATCGTCGGGATGGAGCGGCGTTCGCTTCTCGGCGTGGCACCTGGTGCACAGATCGGCAGGCGGCTTGGCGAAGCCGGCGTCCCCGTGACAGCTCTCGCACGCGACGCCGTGCTTGCCGACGTGCATGCGGTGGCCGATGCTTGCCTTCACGTCGCGATACGCCTGCGGGACGTGCTGCGGCTCGTGATGCCGATCGCCGCCGCAGCCGGCAAGAACGAGCGCGATGACGACGATGCGCTTCATCGCGCTCCGAGCGGATGGCACAGCCGGCACGGCAGCGCCGACATCGGCTGACGGCTGGAGAATCCCGGCGGGTGCGGATTGCCACCGACGCCACCGACGGCGTGACACGACACGCAGAGCTGCTCGCCGGCGCCGCCGTGGCAGCTCGCGCACGAGGCAGGATCGCGGCGCGCCTCGCGGCCGTGCAGGTTCTCCGACGAGGTCAGCCCGACCCAGCCCGCGGGGTGAGGATTGCCGCGGCCGACGCCCGCGACGCCGCGTTCGACATGACAGCTCGCGCACCGATCCGGTGCGTGACAGGTGGTGCAGGCGCCCGGGTCGCTGCGTGCCTCGAGGCTGTGGCGCGCCGCGAAGCCTGCGCGATGCACGCTCGGCGTGAACGGATCGGCGAAGCGCAGCGTCGCGGGAACGACGGGCGCCGTCCGGCCGTGACAGCTCGCGCAGAACGACTGCTTGTGACAGGTCTCGCACAGCTCGCCCGACGACGCGGCGCGCGTCCCGTGCTCGCGGATCCAGTCGCCGTCGTGGGCGAGGTGAGAGGCGGGTAGGGTGCCCGACTCGGCGAGGTCCTTGTGGCACGTCTCGCACGTGCGCGCGTTGGCGTCGTGGCACTTGAAACAGGTCGCCATCGCGGGCCGCATGTGGTCGTCGCCATCGGCGACACCGACGTGGCAGCGCATGCAGTTGCCCTTCGCGATCGTCGGGCCGAGGTGCTTGCCATGATCGAACACGATGTGACTCTTCGCCTCGGCGAGGCGCTCGGCGGCGTGGTCGGGCGCGTGGCAGCCGAGGCACGAGCGCGGATCGTGCGGCTTGGCGTGGCACCCGAGGCAGCTCGCGTCATCGGGCAGGTGCAGGCCCTCGCCCTTGTCGATGTTCGCGTGGCACTGCGTGCACGGAACCGCGGCGACGACGTGTGCGCGGTGCGGGAACACCTGCGGCGCCGAGGCGCGGCGCAGGCCGAGCACGCCGGCGCATGCCGCGACGGCGAGCGCGATGATGACGAGGAACGTCCGCCTCAAGGCACGCCCCACTGGCGCGCGAGCTGGAACAGCACGTCGACGCGATGGCGATACTCGGGCGACGCGCTCGCCTCGACCGCGAGCGCCGACTGCCACGCGGCGCGCTGCCAGCTGCACGCGGCGAGTGCCCACGGCCACGCGGTTCCGCGGCCGCGCGCATCGTCGGGGATGACGAGCTCGAGCTCGGTCGACAGTGCGAGCGAACGCGGTAGCGCGATCCGCGCCGCACCGCGCGCGCCGGTCCATGCCTCGTCGGCGATGCCGCTGCGCCGCAGCTCGCCGGTCAGCGCGCTCGCGCCGCGATCGTCGAGCTTGAGCCGCGCGCGCGCGACGAGCTCGGGGGCGACGTCGCTGTCGACGCGCCGTGCGCCGAGGTCCGCAACGAGGTCGAGCCGCGGAGCCGCCGGCCAGGTCAGCAGCGCGCCCGCGCGCACCGACGGGACGTCGCCGATCACGGTGAACAGCGAGGTCGCGGGCAACAGGTGCGACGCCGCGCGGTGGGTGACATAGAGATCCGCGCGTACCGGCTTGTGGACGTGCCGCGCGGTGAGCGCCACCTCGGCCAGGCCGGGGTTCGCGACGTCGTACGCGACGCGTGCGCCGAGATCGTCGCGCTTGCCGAGCGCGATCCCGGCGTCGAGTGCGACCTCCTCGTATACTTTGCGTCCCGCGTCTCGCTGCTGCGAGTACGCCACGCCGATGGCGCCGTAGTCGCCGAGCCGGCGAGACAGTCGCGCGCCGACGAGCCAATCCCACGCGCGACCCGCCGCAACGCTCGCGGGCACGACGGGCATGCCGCCGACTGTTTCGATCTCGAATCGCTTCGGCAGTCGCAGTCGCAGCGCGGCGCCGTCGACGTGGACGGGGCGCAGCGCGCCGAGCGTCGATACGAACCGGCCGATCGTCCCGCGCGCGCGATCGCCGCGCGTTCGCGCCTTGATCGCGATCACGATCACGTCGCCATGGCGCGCCTCGTCTCGTTCGTCGTGCCTGCCGGCGAGCCAGATGACCGCCTCCGCGGAGAGCTCGGGACGCTCGGCGCCGTCGGCCTCGAGCACGAGCAGGCCCGCCGGCGACTGCGTCGACGCGAGCGCGTCGGCGCGCAGCCGCAGCGGATCTGCCGATGCCGATGCCGCGAGCGCGACCACCGTTGCGAAGGCGACCGCGTGCTTCACCGATCTTCCTTCGTCTCGATCGCCTGCAGGCTCGATCGCTGCGCGCGGCGCGTCTTGCGAACGTCGTGGAAGATCACGAAGCCGTAGAGCGCGAATGCGATCGTGCCGACCGCCTGGCCGACCGTCATCGCCAGCATCACCGGCAGCGGCGTCGGGACGAGCATCGACCAGACCATGAAGATCAGCGCCAGTAGTGTCAGCAGCGCCGAGATGCGCAGGAGCAGCCTCACGGGGCCACCTGCTTCTGATACGGCTTGCTGAACGGATGCGACGGGCCATGGCAACCCTCGCTCGCGCAGCTGACCCGTCCGTCGCGGACGCGATCGATCAGGCTGACGTGCTCGGGGATCGCGTTCCACAGCGGCGTCTCCGTCGAGTGGCAGTGCATGCACGTCGAGTTCGGGAACGGCTTGCGGATCCGGATCTCCCGCAGCGACTGCTCGAGCGGCATGTTGCGGTAGTTGAACGTGTACTCGTACACGTGGCGCAGCCCGCCGAGCTTCGTCGTGATCGTGCCGAACATCCCGTAGTCGGCATGGCACGCGTAACAGTTCTCCTCGCCGAACATGTGATTGCGCGCGTGGCGCGCAGCGAGCGACGTGCTCTTCGGGTCCGCGGAATCGTCGCCGTACGGCGTCATCACGTGACACGAGCTGCAGAACCGGCGCGCTTTGGTCGCGTGGTATCCGGCGATGTTGCCGCTTCCCGCGGTCGCGAGCGGGAACAGCCCGATCCCGAACAGGAGCACGATCTTCGTCGATCGCGTCAGCTGTGGCCGGCGGATCAAGAACCACAGGATCAGCACCGCCGACAGCGCCGCACACGCGAGCGCGCCGAGCAGGAATGGATCAGAGAAGATCGACGTCGCCATCGATGTGCTCGCTCGTCGGGCCGTTCGGTCCCGGGGTGAGGATGAGAGTTCCCGCGGGCGTCATCGTCCGCGGGTGACACGACGCGCACTGCGTGAGCGGCATCGACGGTGAGTGGCTGGCGTCGGCAGGCGGTACGCCGTGGCACGTGCCGCACGCGACAACACCGGCCTCGGTCCAGCGAGGACGCGATGCTTGGTGGCACCACGCGCTCGCGCATGTCTGTGCAGCGCGATCCCAGCCGAGGCCCGCAGTCACCTCGGCTGGCAGCATGCTGTCGATGTGACCGGGGGCGCCAACCGTCGCCGGCACGAGGTGACAGGTCGCGCATGCGATCGGACCGCGCAACCCCGTCGGAACGTCGAGGTGCGCGCGATGTGCACCGACGCCGAGCGCGGTCGTCAGGCGATTGCCGTCGAGGTCGTTTGGCGGGGCAGGCGAGCTCGCATCGCCGTGGCAGCCACTGCACCCGCTCGTGCTGCCGACCTGGATGACGCCGTCGATATGAGGCGCGGAGGTCGGGTGACATGTGGCGCAGTGGTCCTGTGCGTGATCCGGGGGAGGCGCGCCGTGACAGCGGTTGCAGCCGCCGACCGGCGTGTCGTCCCAGCGCGGCTCGCTCGTCGCGGTCGGGAACGGAAGCACGTCCCCGTGGCAGTAGACGTTCGTACAGCGCCCGCCTTCGTACGCCGGCGGCCCGGCGCGATGCGCCGGATCGAGCGTGATAGACGCGCGCGCGCCGAACGTCACCTCCGCCGGTGCCGCATCGTCGACGATGTGGCCGGGCGCATCCCAGCTCGCCGGAACACGGTGGCAATCTACGCAGGTCGCGCCGGTGCGATGCAACGCGTGCGCACCCGTCGTCGGACCGTCGCCGTGGCACGTCGTGCACGCGGTCGGTCCGTCTGCATGGCAGGTCAGGCACGACACCTTCGCGGCACCGCCGGCGAAGTCCTCGCCGTGGCAGCGTGCGCACGTCGTGAAGCTCCAGTTGCGGCGCGCGAGCTCCTTGCCGTGAAACGCCTCGCTCGCGGGATCGAGGATGCCGGCGGGATGGACGCGCGCGCCGGCGTCACCACCGTCGGGGCGCGGGCGATCCTCGGCGCAGGCTGCGACGAGCACGATGACCACCAGCCATCTCACGGCGTGCCGTGGAACTTGGCGACGTCCCAGAACATGCCCGCGCCATGGCACGTCGCGCACGACTCGACGCCGGCGGAGGTTGTCGCGAGCTGGGCATGCGCCACGGTGTAGGGCGCGTCGTGGCAGCTCGTGCACACCGCGCTCTGCGCCGGCACCTTGACCGTGTTCGTGATCGTCCAGAACGGATTATCGCAGTAGCTGTTCGTGTCGTTGGCGCCGGGCTCGCTGCAGGACAGTTCGAGCAGCGTGCTCGGCAGGTAGGTCGCGGGCAGCGGAAGCGTCCAGTTCCTCGTCGCGTGGCACGCCTCGCAGTCGGTGCGCGGCCGCGGGTAGCGCGTCTCGCCGAAGTTCACCGGCGTGCCCGCCGGGTTCGCCACGGTCGGCGTCGGGTTGCCGCCGAGGAAGTACGGCTGCATCAGCTCCTCGCCCATGTGGATCTTGTGGATCATCACGCGGAAGTCGACGCTCTCGGCGAGCACCGTCGAGCCCTCGAATCGCGCGACGCGCTCGTCGTTCGCGTTGTTCGGGTTGTGGCAGAACACGCAGTACTGCGGGTTCTTGCGGAACCCGCCGTGACCGCTCAGGTCGTAGTGGCAGCCGTTGCACTTGTTGCCGTCGACGACCGTGCGGCGAGCCACCGCGCTCGCATCGGTCACGGCGAACGCGCGGACCGGCGAGAACGTCGCGTAGCGCGGCGAGGTCGACACCGGCTGGAGGTAGCCCTCGAGGCCGACCTCGTAGCTGCCGGTCGCCGTCGTCGGCATCATCGCCGTCGCGGGGACGGTGTACGCGAACTTGCCGGCGGCGGCGTCGACGGCAGTGAGCATGCCCGCGGCACCGCTGCCCTGGAGCGTCGCCTGCCAGTAGCTCGCGATGTCCGTCGTCGGGCCGGCGATCGTCGCGGTGAGGCGCGTCAGCGGCTGTGCCTGGATGTTGCGCGGCGCCCCGTCAACGAGCACGGTGAACGCGATCGTCGGTTGCTGACCGGGCGCGGTGTTCGTGACGCCGTCGATCGTGATCGCGACCTTCGTCGCCATCGGATCGAGGAGCCCGGTGTAGTGCTTGCCCGTGATCGGCGCGATCACCGACGCCTCGGAGTGGCACACGATGCACGTGCCCTCGTTGACGTTCGGTCCCGTGCCGCCTGTGTGCGCGACCTGCGGTGGCGTGATCGGTCCGTCGAAGACGGTCGTGTCGTGACACGAGGTGCACGCGGCCGGCGAGGGCTGCGTCTTCCAGCGGTCGCCCTGCGCGCCGGCGTGACAGCTCTCGCACCGCGCGATGTTCTGCGGGAACGCGACCGTCGAGAAGTCATGCACCGACTGCGCGTTGCCGATGATCTTGTACGGAATGCCGGCGACGACGCTCGGCAGCGCGTCACCTCGATGGATCTTGTGAACCATCACCTTGAAGTCGACGGTGTTGCCGGTGTCCGGGTCGCTCGACTGCGGCTGATGGCACAGGATGCACTGCTCGGGCGCCGTGTAGCGGCCGCCGTGCGCGTTCAACGTCGTGCCGTGGCAGCCGCCGCACGTGCTCGCGGTCACCTCCTCGCGAACGAGCGGAGTACCGCCGCCGGGGACGACAGAGCGAGTGTCGCGATCGAACGACTGGACGCCGTCGTAGGTCCGCACCGCAAGCGCGAGCGCCGTCTGCGTCTTCGTCAGGTCGAAGCCCGTCAGCGGCGATGCGAGCGTGTAGGTGTACGAACCCTGGGTGACGTCGATGGCCGCAAACGTGCCGTTCGATTCGGTCGATGCCTGCTCGGCCATCACCGAGCCGCTCGTCGCGATGCGGGTCGTGTACGCGTGATACTGACCGGGCGAGCCGTCGCTGGTCGTCGCGAGCTGCGCGAACACGAAGCTGACCGCCACGGCACCCTGCGTGAGGTGACCGGTGCGGTCGAGCGGGACACCGGCCGCGTCCTTCAGCGTGAACGCGATCGTCGCGCCCGCGGGACTGGCGGTGATGCCGGTGATCGCGACGTCGACGCCGGAACCGACAACCCACGGCGACGGATCGGCCGGATCGCCCGGCATACCCGGGTCGCCTTGCGAGCCCGTCTCGCCTCCGGCCCCCGGATCGCCAGGCTGGCCCTCCGGGCCCTGGGGACCCGCCGGACCTTCGCATCCAACCACCAGCAGCAAGGCCACGAACGGGTAAGGGCGCATGAGCTCCGCCTTTCTCACGTTCCGTGCCGAGTTTTACGTACGGTAATCCACGTACTCCGCGCAAAGCTTGCTAGCGCACCCTCGGTTGACGCAAGCCTTGCGCGATCACGCCGGCGCGTCGGCAACGAGGCCCTGAGCCGTATCGAGCAGCTCTTCTTCGCGATCGAGGTGGGCGCGGAGCTGGTCGATGACCTCGCGCAGATCGCGGCTCGCCGTGCTTCCGACGTCGCTCGCGAGCCGGGCGCGCAGGGATCGATGCTCGGCGATGTGGGCGTGCTCGAGCGGCTCGGCACGCGTCGACGCCAGCTGCGCCGCGAGCAGTGGCCCGAGCAGGGTCTCCTCGAACCGGTTGTGAGAATCGAACGCCATGCGCAAGCGTTCGACCTCGCGCAGTAGCTGCGTCGGCCCACAGCGGCCGGCGTCGAGGGCATCGGCGAGCTCGAGACAGCGATCCATCATGCCGCGCAAGGCCGCATGCTGCGCCTCGAGCTCCTTGAGCGCGCGTGCAGGTGTCTTGATGCTCTTCATCGTTACACCGTCGACGAGAACCGCGCTTCGCCCGGCGTCTGGCGGAAGTAGCGGTCGAACACGACGCAGACGTTGCGGACGAGCAAGCGGCCGAGCTTCGTCGTCCGGATCGTCTTGGTCGTGCGGTCATAGCTCGCGAGGTCCGCGAGCTGGTCGAGCGCCGTCAGCTCGCGCGCGAAGTAGCCCTCGGCGTCGAACCGGAACTGCTCGCCGAGCCGGGCCAGGTCAGCTTCGCCCTCGCACATCAGCTCGCCGATCAAGGCCCGGCGAGCGCGGTCGTCCTGATCGAGGACGAAGCCGCGTTCGACCGGCAACCGGCGCGCGGCGATATCGTGCTCCCACGCCCGAAGCTCGCCGTGGTTCTGCCAGTGGAGGCGCGGCGTCGACGAGATCGCCGATACGCCCAGGCCGATCACGTTGTCGGCGCGGCGCTCGACATAGCCCTGGAACGATCGCGTCATCCGCCTGTCCTCGGCCGCGCGCGCGAGCTTGGAGCCGGGACGCGCGAAGTGATCGAGGCCGAGGTGGACATAGCCGGCCTTCGCGAAGCGCTCGATGGCGAGCAGGAGGAGCGTCGCGCGTTCGTACGGATCGAGGACACGTCCGGCGCGCTCGACGAGGCGCTGGTGAGGCAACTTGCTCGGCAGGTGTGCATAGCCGAACAGGGCGACGCGATCGGGTGCGAGCGCGATCGTCTCGTCGACCGTGCGCGCGAACGTCTCCTCGGTCTGCAGCGGCAGGCCATAGACGATGTCGACGTTGATGTCGTCGAAGCCCGCCGCGCGGGCACGCTCGACGAGCCAGCGTGTCTGGGCCACCGACTGGTGGCGATTGATCGCGTCCTGGACGCGATCATCGAAGTCCTGGACACCCATGCTGAGCGAGCGAAAGCCGCACATCGCGAGCGTGTCGATCTGAGGCGCCGATGTCGTCCTGGGATCGAGCTCGATCGAGCGGCGCGCGTCCGGCTGGATCGCGAAGTAGCGTTCGAGCGCGGCGAACACCTCGCGCAGCGTCCGCGCCGGCAGGAAGTTCGGCGAGCCACCGCCGAGCGCGATCTCCGTGACCGGCGCCGCGAGCAGGTGGCCGGCGACGAGCGTCATCTCGGTGACGAGCTGGTCGACGTACGTGATCCCTCGCGTCTCGTCGCGCGTCGCGATGACGTTGCAGCCGCAGTACCAGCACAGGGTCCGGCAGAATGGAATGTGGAGGTAGAGCGAGACGCTCTCGTTGGCTTCGCCGATCGCGGCAAGCTCGCTGCGAACGCGCGCCGGTGAGATGGGCGCGAACTCGGTCGCCGGCGGGTAGCTCGTGTAGCGCGGGCCTCTGCTCGACCACCGAGCCAGGCAGGAAGCCGAATCTTCGTCGTACATGGTTGTACGTACTCATCAAGCGCCGTGCCTGGCTCACGCGCGCGAAAACCCGCAATCTTCGCGCGTGGCCGTCTCCATACGGCTTCCCGGCGCAGCTGTTGCGCCGGTGGGCTACGGAATCTTCGGTACGCGAGTTGCGTCTCATGGCGCTCATGAGCAGCCAATCAACGCAGGTCGTCGTCGCGTTCGACCTCAGCCAGAGCAGCAATGCGGCACTCCATCGAGCTCTGACCCTCGCGGCGCGGAGCCCGGCACACATCCTCCACATCCTCTACGTCGTCGAACCGCATGGTCGCGGCATCCCGCAGCTTCCGCTGCACGGTGCAGCCACCTACGAGTACGCCGAGCAGGTGCAGCGCGAGCTCGCCACCGTGATCGAGTGGGAGCTGAAAGGCATGGCCCCGACGGCGGACATCCACTACTTCGTGCACGTGCGGATCGGGAAGCCGGCCGACCAGATCCTCGGGCTCGCATCCGAGATCGGCGCCGACGCGATCATCATCGGCACGAAGGGGCTCACCGGCGTCGAGCGGCTCGTGCTGGGCTCGGTCGCCGAGCACGTCGTCCGCGAGGCTGGCTGTACCGTCGAAGTCGCGCGCGAGAAGAGCTACGGTCACGTGCCATTGCTCGAGATGACGGAGAATCCGCACCACCCGCACTACGTGGCCCCACACCGCTACTCGTACACCGACCGCCGAGTCGAGCAGCGGCCCGTCGCGTGGCCGCTCTACTGAGCGTGTTGGCTACTTAGCGGGCCATCGCGGAGACGAGCGGTGCGGGATCGCCGAGGCCGGTCATGCGCGCGACCGGTCGGCCGTCCTCGTCGACACCGACGATCACGGAGGTGTGGAAGAACTCGCCTGCCTGCGTGCGCCGGTACTTGATGCCGAGCACGGCGGCGAGCGCGCGCGCGTCCGCATCGTTTGCAGCGGCGAGTGTCCAGCGATCGTCGAGCTTGTACGTCGCCATCAGCTCGCGCAGGCGCTCGGGCGTGTCGCGCGCGGCGTCGAAGCTCACGAGCACGATGCGGGTCTCCGGCGGCGACAGCGCGGCGACCTGCTTCAGCTCGCCGAGGAGGGCAGGGCAGGCGACCGAGCAGCTGCCGTAGAACATCGAGATCAGCGTCGGGTGGCCGCGTCCGACGTCGAGCTTCACGTGCGCGCCGCGGTCGTCGACGATGCCGACGTCGATGCCGTAGAGCGACGGCTCGCCCGGTGCCGCGCGCGTGACCGAGGGCGGCGCGACGCGCTCGGCTTCGTTCGGTGGCGGCGCGACGTGCGCCGTGTCGATCACCGGAGCTCGGTTACACGCAACCGTTGCCGCGAGCAGGATCAGGTACTTCATGGTGCCTCCTCGTACGCGCACCGAAAGCCGAGGCTCGCCGTGGTGAACCGAGCCTCGAGTGCGCTGCGAAATGCCAGCCTCAGGAATGTCGCGTAGGCCTTTGCATCCTTGCTTGCCGCCGCGCTCGCGCCGCACACCTGGTTGCGAGACGCGTCGCGCGAATCGGCGCTGACCAGCGATGCGTTCCAGTCCTCGACCCACTCCCAGACGAGGCCATGCAGGTCGCGGACGCCCCAGGCATTCGGCGTGCCGCCGACATCGGGAAGGATCGCCGGCGTCGGCTGCGCGTACCACGCGAGGATTCGCGCCTCGAATGCCGGATCGGCGGACGCGTCGAGACGCGTGTCGTCTGCGGCGGCGGCGAGCTCCCATTCGGACTCGGTCGGCAGGCGACCGCCGCGCCATTGGCAGTACGCGCGCGCGGCGAACCAGCTGACGCGCACGACCGGCGCTCGAGAGCGTGCGGTGCCGAGCTCGAGGGCTCCGGCCCAGTGAGCGAGATACTCGGGGTCGGTGTAGAGCGTCGTCGCGCTGCCGCGCCGCCACTCCGGCTTCGCGCGAACGAACGCGAGGTAGTCGGCATTGGTGACGGGCTCCCGATCGAGCCGGAACTTCGCGACGGGAATCTCCGTCTCGGTCGGCGAGACCGGGAACGCCGGCCGATACGTGCCGGGGCCGATCGTCGCCGGCGCCCCGCTCGCAGTCGCGGTGACCGCGAGGAGCGCGAGCGCTGCGGCATTCACGGCACGCTCGCTTGCTGGGACCGGACGCGCGCGACATCGGCGGGTGTCACGGCATCGAGCTTGTTGCCCCACGCGGCGCGCACGTAGGTGAGCACGTCCGCGATCTCGTGGTCGCGGAGATGGCCCATCGGCGGCATCACGCCGTTGTAGGTCTCGCCGAGCACCGTGACCGGACCCTGAAGTCCGTCGAGGACGTGGCCGATGAGCTTCTCCTTCGAAGAGGACGCGAGGTAGTCGGAGCCCGCAAGCGGCGGGAACGTGCCGTGCACGCCCTGACCGTTTGGCTGATGGCATGCCGCGCAGATCGTCGTGTACGTCGTCTTGCCGGCCTCGTGAGTGCGGTCGAATGCGGGATCCGTGGGCGGCGCCTCGGCGACGACGCGCTCCGGCGTGTACGTCCGATCGGACTGGCGATCGCTGAACGCGCTCTTGTTGTTCATGCCCTCGACGCGAAGCTCGCCGACTGCGCCCTTGTTGAACGCGCGGAACAGTGCGTGGTCGACGAGCGCGTAGGTTCCGGGAACATCGACGGTGAAGTCGACGATCACGGCGCCACCGGTCGGCACGACCGTCGTCTGCACGTTCTCCTGCCACCTGGATCCGCCCTCGGTGTAGACGCGGTCGAAGATCTCGCCGATGACGTGGAAGTTGGACGCGAGGTTCGGGCCGCCGTTGCCGAAGTAGATCCGCACCTTCTCGCCGGTGCGAGCGCGCAGCGCGTTGTCACCAGCGAGCTTGCCTTCGCCGCCGTTGAACACGACGTACGTCGGCTTCTCGTCGATGCCCTTCTCGAGGGAGAACGCCTGGAGGCCCTGGTCGTGATACGCGCCCTGCGTGTAGACCTCGCTCTGCATCACGTAGAACTCGCGATCGACGGGTGGCAGACCGCCGGGCGGCTCGACGAGGATCAGGCCGTACATGCCGTTCGCGACGTGCATCGGCACCGGGGCCGTCGCGCAGTGATAGACGTACAGGCCCGGGTTGAGCGCGCGGAACGTGAACGTCGACTCGTGGCCCGGCGCCGTGAACGTCGCGCCGGCGCCACCGCCCGGTCCGCTGACGGCGTGCAGGTCGATGTTGTGCGGCAGCTTGCTGCTCGGATGATTCTTGAGGTGCAGCTCGACCTCGTCACCTTGGCGCACGCGGATGAACTTGCCGGGCACCTGCCCGCCGAACGTCCAGAACATGTAGCGAACGCCCGGCGCGATCTCGCGCTCGACCTCGGTGACCTCGAGGTCGACGATCACGTGCGCAGGATGTTCGCGATAGATCCGGACCGGAACCTCCGGTGCCTGCGTCAGCGGCGCGTGGATCGGCCGATCGCGATCCGGTGTGCTGCTGATATCCGGCGCCGGCGCGGGCGGTTCGCTGGGTACGGAGGTCAAACGGGGATCGCGGTCGCAACCGACCGCGACCAGGGTCGTCGCAAGAATCCACCAACGTCTGGACATGACCGCCACTACAGCAACTCACGTACCCGCCCAACCCCGCGATACCACGCGCAACGGTGCGCGGAATTTGCGCCGCGCCTCCAAATACGTGCAATCCCGGCGTTTCGGGTGCGCATGCCTTGCGCCGGTGCCGGGAGCACGAACAGCGGCAAGCACCGAGTGCCTGCCGCCCCATCCGGGTCGATCGAGAGCGCGCGTCAGCCTTCGCGGGTCGCGCGGGAGAACAGGATGTTGTTCTCGAGATGGATGTGCTGCATGAGGTCGGCCTCCATCGTCTGCAGGCCGTCGTAGAGCGCGGTCCAGGTCGCGCACGCATTCGGCGGCAAGCGCAGATCATCGGTCAGCGCGCGGATCGCCTCGAGCGAGACGCGGTGCGAGTCGTGCTCTGACTCCATCACGCGGACGGGCATGTAGACCTGCTCGCCACGCGCGCCCCGGCGAAGCATCGGGAACAGCACCCTCTCTTCCTTCGCCATGTGCTGTTCCATGTCGGCGAAGAACTCCGCGAGCACCTTCGCGAGCCCGCTCGGCACACCAGGCTTCTCGGCATGGACGCGCTCGACCTTGCGCGCTGCTTCGATCAGCGGCGGCAGGTCGCGTCGCAATGCGGCGTGATAGTGCGACTCGATGTGGTCGGCGAGCTCTGCCTGTGAGCGCTGCTCCCAGTGCGGCGCATCGTCAGAGCGCTGGGCTTCGCGAACGAGCTCGTCGACGATCTTGTTGACGTCGAGACCGAGCTTCTCGCAGGCCTCGGCGAGCGAGCGTCTGCCACCGCAACAGAAGTCGAGACGATGACGAAGAAACACGCGAGTCGCCGACGGATTGGAACGCGCGATATCACCGAGCGAGGTGGTGCTGTACATGCTCGGTCTCGATTGCACGCGTGCGGCCAGCGCCAACACCCTGTTTGTATTCACGCGCGCACGCGATGTTGTGTCTGCGACAACGAGTCTCGTTGTGACAAGCACAACCCGGTTGTACCGATCACACATGCTCGGGTGGCATGCGCTCCAACAGATCGCGATCGACCTGACGGACAGCATCGGAGCAGCAGATCGCTACGAGCGTCTGCTCGCGGTCGTGCGCTCGGCGATTCCGTGTGACGCGACCGCGCTGCTCGCACTTCGCGATGGCGAGCTCGTGCCGCTCGCCGTGCACGGGCTGTCGTCGCAGGTGCTCGCGCGACGGTTCCGTCCGGCTGAACATCCTCGCTTCCGGCACATCCTCGACAGCTCCAGGCCGGTGCGATTCGCGGCGGCGTCGGAGCTGCCGGATCCATTCGACGGGCTGGTCGAGGGCGCTCCGCATGCGCTCGCGCATGTCCACGACTGTCTCGGCTGTCCGCTCGTCGCCGGCGGCGTGGTCGTCGGCGTGCTCACCGCGGATGCGCTCGCGGTCGACGCGTTCGACGATCTCGACGACGGATTCTTGATGGCGCTCGGCGCGCTCGCCGGCGCAGCGCTTCACACCGCGCGTCTGCTCGAGCAGGTCGAGACTCTCGCAGAGCGTCGCGGCATGGTCGTTCGCGAGCTGACCCGCGGTGGCGAGAACCCGCGCTCGGAGATGCTCGGCACGAGCACGGCGATCGAGCGCGTGCGACGAGAGATCGCCGCGGTCGCGACGACGGACTTCCCCGTCCTGATCCTCGGCGAGACCGGCACCGGCAAGGAGCTCGTGGCGCGCGAGATCCATGCGGCCTCGGATCGGCGCGAGGCTCCATTCATCCAGGTCAACTGTGCCGCACTGCCGGAGGGCGTGATCGAGAGCGAGCTGTTCGGGCACGTGCGCGGCGCATTCACCGGTGCGGTCGCCAACCGTCCAGGCAAGTTCGAGATCGCCGACGGCGGAACGCTGTTCCTCGACGAGATCGGCGAGCTCCCACTCGGCGTGCAGGCAAAGCTCTTGCGGGTCCTCCAGGAGGGCGAGGTCCAGCGCGTCGGCGCGGACCGGATCACGCGCGTCGACGTCCGCATCATCACCGCGACGAACCGCGAGCTCGATCGCGAGGTCGCGCGCGGCCAGTTCCGAGCCGACCTGTTTCATCGACTGGATGTGTTTCCGGTCCGCGTGCCCCCGCTGCGGGAGCGCCGCTCGGACATCACGAGCCTCGCCGACTACTTCCTCGACCGTCATCGCCTGCGGCTCGGTGCTCCCTCGGCGAGCCTTACCGAAAGCGCGATGAAGCTGCTCGAAGCGAGTGACTGGCCGGGAAACGTCCGCGAGCTCGATCACACCGTCGCGCGAGCGGCGTTGCGGGCGAGGATGCGGACGCCGAGCGGTATGCCAATCCGCGTCGACGCGTGCGATATCGATGCGGCGCCTGCATCCAAGGAGCCGTCACGGCCGGCGCCGCTGGAGTCGTCTGGTTCGCCCCTGTCGCTGCGCGAGGCACTCGAGCTGCGCAAGCGGGAGCTGGTGGCGGCCGCGTTTCACGGCTCCCGCGGCAACGTCGCGGAGGCCGCTCGTCGCCTCGGCATGGATCGCAGCAACCTGCATCACATGGTGCGTCGCCTCGGCCTCGTCGCACGCTGATGCGGCGCGATCAGTGAGCGACCACGGTGCTGCGGACCGGCTCGGTCCTGCCCCGGCGCGTGCCGAGCAGAGCCGCAATGCGATCGGCGAACGTCGACACCGCGGCGAAGTCGGTGAACACATGATCGCGCGACGTGTCCGTCGTATGACCGTCGCGGCGGCTGAGCTGCTTCATCACGAACCGAAGAATCCAGCCGTAGCGCGTGTACGGGAGGCCGCCGCCGAATGCGACGCTCTCGTTCGGCGCCCAGCGTAGCTGGCCGAACGTCTTCACCAGGTACCCGTTCGGGTCCCTCCTCGTGCTTGCCGCCGCCGACATGCTCACCGAGTAAAAGCCCGTCGGGATCGCGGACAGTGCGCGGCGGTGCTCGCGGATGTACGAGAGAATCGTCGGTGCGTGCTGGCCGAATTCGACGCGCGAACCGAGAATCACCGCGTCGAACGCCTGAGGCGGCGGCGCCTTCGCAGCCCCGTCAGCATTCGCGAGCGTCACGTCGTGGCTCTGCCGGCGCAGTCGCTCGACGATGTGCTCGGCGATGTTACGTGTTTGACCGTAGTGACTGGCGTAGACGACGAGGATTCGGCTCATGAGGCCGCGTTCTGCAACGCGCGTGCGTGATCGGACGGACGTTGCGTTGCGTGAAAACCGGCATTTCGGAGAGTTCGCGATGATGCTCGCGCATCCATTGCAGTGACGCTGTGGCCACGCGCAAGCAGTGCGCGAGAAGGTGAAGCGTCATTTGGGGGACCCTGGCGCGGTTCGTGAACCATCGAACTGCATGAACCTCCCCACCAACATCCTGGTTGCGACGGACTACGGCGAGTCCTCGAACGCCGCGCTCGACTACGCAGTCGGGCTCGCGGCGAAGCTCGACGCGAAGGTGTCGCTACTTCACGTCATTGGTGTTCCCGCGTACGGCGTTCCCGAGCTCGGTCTCGCCGTGACCAGCACGATGATCGACACGCTGGTCAAGGACAACCAGGTCGTGCTCGACAAGCTCGTCGCGAAGTACACGCAGGTGAAGGTCACACCGATCCTTCGCACGGGCGAGCCGCGCGATCAGATCGTGCAGACCGCCGACGAGAACCGCGCCGAGCTGATCATCATGGGGACGCACGGACGGCGCGGCGTCAGCCGTGCGCTTCTCGGCTCCGTAGCGGAGAGCGTGCTTCGGCACGCTCACTGTCCCGTTTTGACGATCCGCTTACCGAAGCGCTAATCGGGCACGCCGGTTGCTGTGAGTTAGGGGCACCTATGCTGATGCCACCGGTATCCCGCTTCATGACGCGCCAGCCATGGACGCTGCCGAAGGAGGCGACGTTCAGCGACGCGCTGCGACTGATGCACTCGAAACACATTCGCCACGTGCCGGTGCTCGAGGATGGCAAGCTGCTCGGCATCGTCAGCGAACGCGATCTGCATGTCGTCGAGGCGCTGTCGCATTGCAACCCCGACGAGGTGTGCGTTCACGAGGCGATGATCGCGGACGTCTACACGGTCGCCGAGGACGATTCGCTCGACGAGATCGTCGACGCGATGGTCGAGCGGCGGTGCGGCTCGGCGATCATCCTCGACCGCGACCACCACGTCACGGGCATCTTCACAGCGACGGATGCGATCCGCGTGCTCGGCGAAGTGTTGCGCCGCGCCTGAGAGCCGTGCGTCTCATGTCGAGGAGCGAGCCACCGATCACGCTGCCTTTTCGTCGGCAGGCGTCGTCGCGCGGGTGACCGCCTCGCCGAGGAGGCCGAGGTAACGCTCGATGCGCATGCGCCGCGCCATGATCGTGACGTCCCCGATCTCCGGCACCGCATGCCGCCAGGTCTCCGGCGCCTGACCGGCACGCAGCGCTCCGATCAGCTCGGCGATCCGCGTGCGGATGGCGCTCTGGAACTCGGTGATCGCGGGTCGATGGGGCTGGATCGCGACGACGGTGCGCGTCGTGCCGAACACGTTGATCGCGGCGCCGAGCCGGCGGGTCAGCGTCACCATCGACATGCGAGGCTCGACGACATCGCTCGGCTGACGCTCGGCGATGATGCGCTCGAGCGATGTCTCGGCGTTGTTGAGCGCGAGGCCGAACGTGCGCCGGGTCTCGACCACGTCGTGCGATGGCGCCGGCGCGCCGGCGGAGACCGCCGTCGATACGGCACCGACATAGCGTTCGAGTGCCTCGAGCGCCCTGGCCATCTGCTCGTCGAACTGGACCCTCTCGCGTGCGGGCCAGAGCAGGAGGCTCGCGACGAAGGCGATCGCGCCTGCGAGCAGCGTGTAGAGGATGCGGATCTCGATCAGCAGGAAGTCTCGCGTGTGCATCTCGGCGAGCAGCACGAACGTCGGCGTGACGAACAGCGAGAACAGCGCGTAGTTGAGGGCGAGCACCGAAGCGCTGAGCCCCGCCAGGATGACGATGAGGATCGTGAGCAGGAGCGAGCTCGTGATCGTCCAGGCGACGGCGGCCGCGAACATCGCACCGACGATCGTGCCGAGGCCGCGCTGGACCGCGCGTGTCGTCGTCGCCGACCGGTTGGGTTGTAGCAGCAGATAGGTCGTCAGCGTGATCCAGTAGCCGTGGTCGAGCGCATAGATCGAGGCGATCGTCGACGCGCCGAGCACGCAGATCGCGACGCGCATCGCGTGGCGAAGGACCGCCGAGTCGAGGTTCAGGTGCAAGCGGATGACGTCGCTGAACGGCGTCGGTGTCTCGACCCGGACGAACAGATCGGTCGCCGGTTCGGCGTCGGTCGCGAGCGATTCGATCAGCGCGGTGGCGCGAGCTCGCTCCTCGTGGATGCGCGCGAGCATGTGCGCGGCCTGGCGAGACGCACCATCCTTGGTGGGCAGCGTCGTCGCCGGATCGAACGCGGGTGGTGGGATGGATTGCACCCCTTCGACGAGCACGGCGTCGGCGAGCTGGCGCAGCGACGCCGCATGCGCCTCGAGGCAGCGGACGACCGCACCGGCGCTCGCCTCCGGTAGGCCCGCGTCGAGCACCTCTTCGAGCGCGACCAGGATGCCGAACATGTGATCGGCCACGTGGACGATCCCGAGGAGCCGCTCGCCGCGTCCGGACTCGCGCCCGCGACCACGCCGCGTCGTCACGAGCGTCCTGCGCGCGACCTCGAGCTGATCGCGGATCACGCGGTGATTACGAAGCTGCTCGTCACGACTCTTCATCGCGGCGATCGAGTCCGTGTAGTCGGCGAGCGCGACGAGCGACGCCGACACGGCGCGCCTCAGCGGCTTGTACACACGAACGGGCCACACGACGAGCCCGAGGAACAGCGCCCACAGCGCGCCGCCGGCGTAGCCGGTCAACGCACCCGCGAGCGAGCCGATGTGCGCAGGGAGGAACGCGGCGATCATCAAGTGGACCGCGATCGTGTTGCCGACCGCCGGCCCGACGGGCGGGAACGCCTGACCGAACGCGCACAGCATGCACGCGATCGTGACCGCCGGGACCGCGATCTCGGGGTGGCCGGCGACGAGCGTGCCGAGCGCGACCGCCGCGATGCCCCCGATGGCGACGCTGCCCATGCCCTTCGCGCGCGCACGGTACGCGCCGCCCTTGTCGACGAGCGCGATGCCATAGCCGGCGATCGGCGCCCACGTCGCGGCGAGTGGAGGCAGCCACGGTGCGATCGCCAGCGGCAGCCCGACCGCGGCCGCCGTCCTCAGGCCGAGCCAGAGCGCGGGACGGCCGGGCGCGAGCTTCGTGGCGACGCGCGCGTGGTGGCTGACCGTCGCGATGCCGGGGACCTGCATCTGAAAGGGGGATAGCAGGTCAGATGCCCGCGAGGCACGTTCCGGTGCGTCGGGAGTTTCAGAGAAGGGGCGAGAGCAGGCGCGCGGATGCCTGACCGAGACGCGCGGTGAACGGCAGCGCCTCGAGATCGACGAGCTTCACCTCGCGGCTGTCGGCGAGGTCCTTGGTGAACGCGTCGGCGAGCCTCGTATTGCCGGCGCGACCGAACAGGACCGCGATGATCTCGAAGTTGAGACGGAAGCTGCGGTAGTCGAAGTTCGCGGTGCCGACGACGCCGACGTCGTCGTCGCACACCATCGTCTTGGCGTGGATGAAGCGCGGTTCGTACTCGTACACCTTGACGTTGGCCTCGAGCAGCTCGGGGAAGTAGCTGCGCGCGGCGAGATCGACGAGCCGGCTGTCGCCCTTCTTCGGGACGAGCAGGCGGACGTCGACGCCGCGCAGCGACGCGGTGATCAGCGCGGTGAACAGCGCGTCGTCCGGGATGAAGTACGGGCTCGTGATCCACAGTCGCTTCGTCGACTGGTTGATCGCGGTGAAGAACACCTTGTGGATCGACCACGAGCTGGTGTCGGGGCCCGACGCGACGACCTGCACGAGCTCGGTCGACTCCTTATGTGGCGGCGGCACCGTCTGCTCGGTGATCGGCAACAGCTCGTCGGCGGCGAACGCCCAGTCCTCGAAGAACGTGCGCTGGATCGGCCACACCGCAGGGCCAGTGAGGCGGAGGTGCGTGTCGCGCCAGTAGTGCTTCGACAGCTCGGCGCTGTGAAAGTCGGTGATGTTCATGCCGCCCGTGAACCCGACGCGGCCGTCCACGACGACGATCTTGCGATGCGTGCGGAAGTCGGCGCGGCGGCGCCGGATCGTGCGGAGCCGGACCGGGTTGAACCACGACACGGCGACGCCGGCGTCGACGAGCGGCCGGAGGAACTTCTTCGACAGCTTGCTCGAGCCCGTGCCGTCGACGAGCATCCGGATCTTGACGCCCGCGTTCGCGCGCTCGACCAGTGCGTCGCGCAGGCGCGTGCCGATCGTGTCGGGCTCCCAGATGTAGTACTCGAGGTGGATGTGATCGCGCGCCGACGCGACCGCCTCGAGGATCGCGGCATACGTCGAGACGCCATCGATGAAGATCTCGACGGATTCGGCGCGGAGTGGCGGCGAGCCGCCGACGCCGATCGACACCATCGCGAGCTGATGGTGCTCGGAGTCAGAGTCCAGTGCGGCGAGGCCTCGCAGACCCTCATCGACAATCCGCCTGGACAGCTCCCGCCGCCGCTTCTTGCGCTCGAGCCGGAGTGGACCGATCAGCCGATAGATGAGGAGACCGACGATCGGGAGAAACACGAGTACGAGAAGCCACGCAATTGTCGACGCAGCGGGTCGACGCTGTAACACGATGATCACAGCGCTGATCGCGACCCAGAGCGACGCCGCGATCGTGTAGACCAGCCACCAGGTCACGAAAGAATCCTAGTGCGATCGGGGCCTACACGAAGCGCGTGAGCGGTCGAATCACGAGGCCGTGAGAGAGGATCTGGTCGCGATCTTCGAGGGTCGGCTCGCCGCCCTCGGCGAGCTCGCCGCCGCCGTCGCTCGGCGTGCCCGGCGGGAGGCGTCCTTGACCCGGCGATTCGTATTGCTCGTCACCAGGCCGGATCCCACTCCGATCGGGTAACGAGCGGTAGTCCGCGCTTTGCGTTCGACGACGCGCGGTTACGCTTGAGATACCATGACGTGGGTGCAGCCGGTCTCGGTCCATATCGCCGTCCTGTCGGTCGCGAAGGATCCGAAGCACCCAGATCACGACGCGATCGCGACCGCGGTCGAGCGCGCGACCGGCGCCGGTCACAAGCTCGTCGAGCAAGCGACGGTCAAGGACTCCGAGCCAGCCGTTCGCGAGCAGCTGACACGCTGGGTCACCGACTCGAACGTCGACGTCGTGCTCGTGCTCGCCGCCGATTCGGACACCGCATCGTCGGCACTGAAGCCGCTCGTCTCGAGCGTGCTGCCCGGGTTCACCGATCTGTTCCGCTGGCTCGCGTTCGAGGAGATCGGCGCGTCGGCGATGCTGAGCCAGGCCGAGGCGGCGCAGTGCGGTCAGGCCTACGTGTTCGTGCTGCCCGGCGCGATCGGCGCGGCGATGGACAAGCTGATCCTGCCGCAGCTCGATCCGAAGACGACGCCGAAGAACCTCGTGTCGTCGCTGCCGCGTCTCAAGGCGCGCACCGCCGAAGCGGTGCCGACCGCGATCCACGGCGAGAAGACGCAGGGCGGGGCAGGGCTGCCGCCGAAGCTGCCGGCGATGCCCTCGGTCCCCACACGCAGCCAGACCAAGACCGGCGCGAACGTGATCCCGCGCCACCGCGCCGTCGACGATCCGCCGACGAAGCCGATCGACCTCGAGCGGCTGCAGAAGGAGATCGCGCGCAGCGAGGCCAACGATCAGTCGACGCGCCGCACCGACCTCGCGAAGCTCCTGCCGAAGTTGCCGCCGGGCGCCGATGGTTATCTCGAGCCCGATGCCGAC
>JABFXX010000596.1 GCA_013368795.1 Kofleriaceae bacterium | reverse complement strand
GCATCGGGCGGCGGCACCGCGCGCAGCTCTTCGACGAGGCGGTCGCGGCCGACACGCAGCGCGCCGATCGCGAAGCGCAAGAGCAGGCGGCGATCACTCGGCTGGCCATCGATGGTCATTCCGCCATCCTCCGCATGCGACCGTGCATCACGACGATCGTGACCAGCGCGGCCGCGATCGCACCGACAAGGAACGCGAGCGCGAGCATCGGCACCGAGATGACGCCGGTGAGCGCTTCGCGCAAACCCGCCGAGGCCGCCCGTGACATCGCGATGATGCGCGTCTCGAGGCAGTTCTCGCGAGCGTCCGCGCGGCTGCACTCGGGGAACATGTCGCGCATCTCGCTGCGGACGCCTCGGATCATCGCGCTCGAAAAGTGCTGGGTCGCCGTGTCGAGGTTCCTGCCAAACGAGCGGTCTTCGAGGCCGCGCGACATCCCGCGTATCGCACCTGTGATCACCTCGTCGGTGATGAGGCCGATCGCGCTCTGGTTCTCGAGCCCCGTCGCGTTCGCCATGCCGCGCAGCGCGGCGCTGGCGGCGGCGCTCGCGACGAGCTGCAGCTCGGCGAGACGCTCGGACTGTGCCGCCTCGTCGAGCGAGCCCGTGATGATGTCGCGCGCGGTGTGCTCGGCGAGCGTACCGGGCTCGGTCTGGCCGGCGCCTTTGACCTCGGTCTGCGACGCTTGCGCCATGCCGGTGCCGAGGCCCTTGCCGGCCTCGCGAAAGATGCCGGTGCAACCGGTGCCGATCACGCACGCGATGGCTACGAGGACGGCACGCATGCCGGGAGGTGGCTGCAAGCGCGGGCCCGACGGCGTGCGAAGAGCTCGCGGCCAATCGTCTCGCGCGAGTTCCGCGTTCGCGATCGCTTCCTACGTAGCGAGCGGCGCACGCCGCTCGTCGGGCGCCCGTGATAGGCGATCAGCAATTCACCCGCGGAGATAGGCGTCGACCGCGCGCGCCGCGTCGCGACCCTCCGCGATCGCCCACACGACGAGCGAAGCACCGCGATGCGCGTCGCCGGCGGCGAACACGCCGCGCACGTTCGTCGCGAACTGCTTGTCGATCGCGATCGCGTTGCGCGCGTCGAGCGCGACGCCGAGCTGGTCGACGAGCGGCTGCGCGTCGGGCCCGGTGAACCCGAGCGCGAGGATCAGCGTGTCGGCGGGCAGGCGGACGTCACTGCCGGGCACGTCGACGAGCTTGTCGCCGTCGAGCTCGACCTTCACGCCGTGCAGCGCGACGAGCTGGCCGTCCTTGCCCTCGAGGCGCGTCGTGCGGAACGCGAACGCGCGCTCGCCGCCCTCTTCCTGCGAGCTCGACGTGCGGAAGATGTACGGCCACGTCGGCCACGGGTTCGTCGCGATGCGGGTGTCCGGAGGCTGCGGCATCAGCTCGATCTGGGTCGCCGACGCTGCGCCCTGGCGGAGCGCGGTGCCGAGGCAGTCCGAGCCGGTGTCACCGCCGCCGAGGATGATGACGTGCTTGCCTCGGACATCGAGGCGCGCGGTCTCGCGCTCGCTGCCGACGACCTGGTTCTGCTCGGTCAGGTAGTCCATCGCGAGCACGACGCCCGAGAGCTCGCGGCCCGGGACGTCGAGGTCGCGCGCACGCTGCGCGCCGGTCGCGATCACGAGCGCGTCGTGGCCCTCGCGCAGCTGCTTCCACGTTGGCTGGCTCCCGACGGCGACGCCGGTGCGGATCTCGACGCCCTCCGCGGCCAGGATCTCGAGCCGGCGATCGATGACGCTCTTCTCCAGCTTGAAGTCGGGGATGCCGTAGCGGAGCAGGCCGCCCGCGCGAGGCGCCGCCTCGAACACGATCGCGGTGTGTCCAGCGCGATTGAGGTGCGCTGCGGCGGCGAGGCCCGCGGGGCCCGAGCCGACGATCGCGATCTTCTTGCCGGTACGCGCTGCCGTCGGACGTGGCTTGACCCAGCCCTCCGCGAACGCGCGCTCGATGATCGCGCGCTCGAGCGACTCGATCGTCACCGGCGCGTTGTCGATCGCGAGCACGCACGCCGCCTCGCACGGCGCGGGACAGACGCGGCCCGTGAACTCGGGGAACTCGTTCGTCACCGCGAGCTGTTCGTGCGCGGCGCGCCAGCGATCGGTCCACACCGAGTGTGCGAAGTCCGGGATCGGGTTGCCGAGCGGGCAGCCCTGCGTGCAGAACGGCACGCCGCAGTCCATGCAGCGGCCGCCTTGCTGGCGCGACTCCGCGGGATCGACGTGCGTGTCGACCTCGCGCCAGTCGCGCAGACGCTCGGGGATCGGCCGGCGGTGGTGACCCGCGCGCGCCCACTCGAGGAAGCCAGTCGGCTTGCCCATGACTACTGTCCTCCCGCGACTGCGACGGGCATCGGCGGGCGCGGCCGTGCAGCGGCGCGGCGCTTCTCGAGCACGCGCTTGTACTCGGTCGGCATCACCTTGATGAAGCGCGCCGCCATGTTGTCCCAGTTGTCGAGGATCTTCTTGCCGCGAGGGCTGCCGGTCAGCCGCACGTGATCCTCGATGAGGCCGTGGACGAGCCAGAGGTCGCTCTCGTCGACGAGCGGCTCGAGCTCGATCATGTCGAGGTTGCACTTGCTGCGGAACGTCTGCGCCGGGTCGAACACGAACGCGCTGCCGCCGCTCATGCCTGCACCGAAGTTGCGGCCGACCGCGCCGAGCACGACGACAACGCCGCCGGTCATGTACTCGCAGCCGTGATCGCCGACGCCCTCGACGACGGCGCGCGCACCCGAGTTGCGCACGGCGAAGCGCTCGCCCGCGAGGCCATTCGCGAACAGGTCGCCGGCGGTCGCGCCGTACAGCGCGACGTTGCCGATGACGACGTTGTCCTCGGGGGCAAAGCGAGAGCCGGCCGGTGGGCGCACGACGAGACGGCCGCCCGACAGGCCCTTGCCGATGTAGTCGTTCGCGTCGCCCGACAGCTCGAGCGTCACGCCGGCGGCGAGGAACGCGCCGAAGCTCTGGCCCGCCGAGCCCGTGAGCTTCACGTTGATCGATCCGTCCGGGAGGCCGCGCGCGCCGTGGCGCTTCGCGAGCTCGCCCGACAGCAGGGTGCCGGCCGCGCGGTGGCTGTTCGCGATCGGCAGCTCGATCGTGATCGGGTGCTTGTCCAAAGCGCCGCGCCGGATCAGCTCGTGATCGATGTGATCCTCGAGCGGCCACGGCTGCGCCGCGGTGAACCGGCGAGGCAGCTTCTGGTGCGAGATCGGCGGCGACACGATCGCCGAGAAATCGAGGTCGCGCGTCTTCGGGTGCTTCTTCAGCGTGCGCTTGCGAACCTTCAGGTACTCGACCTTGCCGATGATCTCGTCGAGCGAGCGTGCGCCGAGCTCGGCGAGCCGGCGCCTCACGCCCTCGGCGATGAACGTGAAGTACGTGACGACATCCTCGGGCCTGCCGGTGAATCGCTCGCGCAGCTTCGGATCCTGCGTCGCGATGCCGACCGAGCACGTGTTGAGGTGGCACTTGCGCAGCATCACGCAGCCGGTCGCGACGAGCGACGCGGTTGCCATGCCGTACTCCTCGGCACCGAGCAGCGCGGCGACGACGATGTCGCGGCTCGTGCGCAGGCCGCCGTCGACCTGGACGCGGATGCGATCGCGCAGCCGGTTCTCGACGAGGACCTGCTGGGTCTCGGCGAGGCCGAGCTCCCACGGCAACCCCGCGCGCTTGAGGCTCGACAGCGGCGACGCGCCGGTGCCTCCTTCGTAGCCCGCGATCACGACGCACGACGCGCGCGCCTTCGCGACGCCCGCGGCGATCGCGCCGATGCCGACCTCGCTGACGAGCTTCACGCTGACGCGCGCCTTCGGGTTGACCGCGGTCAGGTCGTAGACGAGCTGCGCGAGATCCTCGATCGAGTAGATGTCGTGGTGCGGCGGCGGCGAGATCAGCGTCACGCCGGGCGTCGAGTTGCGCGCCTTCGCGATCCGATCGTCGATCTTGTTGCCGGGCAGCTGGCCGCCCTCGCCGGGCTTGGCTCCCTGCGCGATCTTGATCTGCAGGTCGTCGGCGTTGACGAGGTAGTGTGCGGTGACGCCGAACCGACCCGACGCGATCTGCTTGATCGCGCTCCGCCGGAAGTCGCCGTTCTCGTCGGGCGTGAACCGGTGCGGCTCCTCGCCGCCCTCGCCGGAGTTGGACTTCGCGCCGAGCCGATTCATCGCGATCGCGAGCGTCTCGTGCGCCTCGGCGCTGATCGAGCCGAACGACATCGCGCCGGTGACAAAGCGCGACACGATCGAGCTCACGGGCTCGACCTCGTCGAGCGGAATCGGATCGCCGCCTTCGATATCGAGCAGGCCGCGCAGCGTGACGAGCGCGTGCTCCTCGTCGTCACACAGCCGCTCGAACTCGTCGAACTTCGCGGCATCGCCGCGGCGAACCGCGTCTTGCAGCGTCGCGATCGTGCCCGGATTCCACTTGTGGTGCTCGCCGGTGCGGCGCCAGCGGTACTGGCCGCCGATCGGCAGGTGCGCGATCGCGCCGTGCTGCGGCGAGAACCCGCGTGCGTGGCGGACGAGCGCCTCGTCGCCGAGCTCGTCGAGGCCGATGCCGCCGATGCGCGACGGCGTGCCGGTGAACCAGTCCTCGATCAGGTCGCGATCGAGGCCGACCGCCTCGAAGATCTGCGCGCCGCGATAGCTCTGCACGGTCGAGATGCCCATCTTGGACATCACCTTGAGCAGGCCCTCTTCGAGCGCATGGATGTAGTGCGCGGGATCCTTGCCGAGCGCCTTCACCGTATCGAGGGCGAGGTACGGGTTCACCGCCGCGGCGCCGTAGCCGACGAGCAGCGCGACGTCGTGGACCTCGCGAACCTCGGCGGTCTCGACGACGAGACCGACCTGCATGCGGATGCCTTCGCGCACGAGGTGCTGCTGGACCGCGGACAGCGCGAGCAGCGACGGGATCGCGACCGTGTTCCGGTCGAGCCCGCGGTCGCTGAGGATCAGGATGTTGCGGCCGTCGTCGATCGCGGAGACCGCCGACCGACACAGCTTGTCGATCGCCTTCTTCAGCCAGCCGCCGCCGAAGCTCGCCGGCCAGAGCAGCGACAGCGTCACCGGGTCGAACACGCCCTCGCTCGTCGCGCGAACCTTCGCGAGGTCGTGGCTGTCGAGGATCGGGCTGCGCAGCGCGAGCGCGTGGCACTGCTCGGGCGTCTCGTCGAACGTGTTGCCCTCGGGACCGATGCCCGACTCGAGCGACATCACGAGCGCCTCGCGGATCGGATCGATCGGCGGGTTCGTCACCTGCGCGAACAGCTGGTGAAAGTACGAGAACAGATTCGGCGCGCGATCCGACAGCACGGCGAGCGGCGTGTCGGTGCCCATCGAGCCGATCGGCTCCTTGCCGCTATCGGCCATCGGCCCGATGATCAGGTCGATGTCCTCGTCGGTGTAGCCGAACGCCCGCTGCTGCGCGACGAGCGCGTCGCCCTCGATCGGCGGCGGCGGAATCGCCTCGTCGAGCTCGTGCATCTCGTAGACGTTCTTGTCGAGCCACTTGCGATACGGGAACCGCCCCGCGACATCGCGCTTGAGCTCGGCATCGTCGACGATGCGGCCCTCGCTCGTGTCGACGACGAACATCATGCCCGGCGTCAGGCGGCCCTTCTGCTTCACCATCTCCGGCGGCACGTCGATGACGCCGGTCTCCGACGCGAGGATCACGCGGTCGTCGGTCGTGATCGTCCAGCGCGCGGGCCTGAGGCCATTGCGATCGAGCGTCGCGCCGACGAGCTGACCGTCGGAGAACACGATCGCGGCGGGGCCATCCCACGGCTCGACGAGCGACGACGCGTAGCGATAGAAGCTCTTGCGCTCGTCGTCCATCGCCGCGTTCCCCTCCCAGGCCTCGGGGATCATCATCATCATCGAGTGCGGCAGCGTGCGGCCGCCGAGCGTCAGCAGCTCGACCATGTTGTCGAACTGTGCCGAGTCGCTCTTGCCGGGCACGATGATCGGCCACAGCCGTTCGAGCCCGCCGGAGAACTTCGCGCTCTTCAGCTGGCTCTTGCGCGCCTGCATCCAGTTCGTGTTGCCGCGCAGCGTGTTGATCTCGCCGTTGTGTGCGATGTAGCGGAACGGCTGCGCGAGGTCCCATGTCGGGAACGTGTTCGTCGAGAACCGCGAGTGGACGACCGCGATCGCGCTCGCCATGTCGGGCGACTGGAGGTCGACGAAGAAGTTCGGCAGCTGCGCCGGCAGGAGCAGGCCCTTGTAGACGACCGTCTCGGTCGACAGGCTCGCGACGTGGAACGTGCCCGTCGGATCGGCCTGGCGCTCACGGATCCGATTCTCGGCGAGCTTGCGGATCACGTAGAGCGTGCGCTCCCACGCGCTCGGCGGCACGCGGCGCATGCGGATGTAGATCTGGCGGAACACCGGCAAGACATCGCGCGCGACACGACCGGCGTGACGGAGATCGACCGGCACGTCGCGCCAGCCGATCACTTCCTGACCTTCGTCGCGCACCGCGGCCTCGAGCAGGCCTTCGCATGCCGCGCGCAGCGTCGGATCCTGCGGGAGGAAGATGTTGCCGATCCCGAACCGGCGATTGGCCGGCAGATCGAACCCGAGCCTCGCACCCTCCGCGCGGAAGAACTTCTCCGGCAGCTGCATCAGGATGCCGGCGCCATCGCCGGTATCCGGATCCGCGCCACACGCCGCGCGGTGAGAGAGTCGGCGCAGGACCTCGAGGCCCTGGTCGACAATCGCTCGTGACCGCTCACCCTTGATATGGGCGACAAATCCGACGCCACAGGCGTCCCGTTCCCGCTCATACTGCATCTCGTCATAGACTCTAACGCATCGCGTCGCGGCGAGATAGAACTTCTATAAGCCGGACCCTGCGAATAGTCCTCAGGATTTCGGCAGGAGCATCGCCACCAGATCGCCGGCCGCGCGCAGGTCGACCCCGCTGCTCGGGAGTCCCCGGACGTCGAGCGCGTACCCGGCGGAGCCCCGGGGCAGGGGCATCCCGCGGAGCAGCGCGAACCAGGTCGGCGCGTCCGCCGGCGGGATCGTGGCGAGCCGGCCATCGTCCGCGCCGCCCGACATCAGGCGGCCGAGCCGGACGAGCTTGTTCTCGTTATCGCGGTGGCGGTAGATCGTGAACGAGCCGTCGCGCTCGCGGATGTAGATCGTGTTCGCGCGCGAGGCCGCGTGGATGCACGCGACGTCCCACATCGTCGGCTTCGCGTGCGTGCCGATCAGATCCGCGTAGTCGCGACCGACATGCGCGAGCGCCGCGCGATAGCCGCCGACCTCGCGGAGCGCGTCGCGGTCGTCGAGCTGGATGTCGAGCCAGCGCAGGCGTCGCTCTGCGAGATCGATCGTCAGCGGCACCACGAGCCGCGAGCGCCCGCGCAAGCTGAACGTCAGCGGGCTGCGGGCATCGGGCTCGCTGGTCACGCCGAGCGATGCGCGAGTGAGGAGCAGCGTGCACGGGTTCGAGAGCGCGACGACCGCGTGACGTGCGCCGCCCTGCGCCAGCTGCTCGAGATGCATCGCGATCGCACGCTCGTCCGACCTCACCGTCGCGACGTGCCGCCAGTAGACATCGAACAACTCGATCGCGAGATCGACGCGGTCGCGGAGCTCGCGTCCCGCGACGAGGCTGATCCTCGTGCCGGGACCGTCGGGCAGCGCAACCTCGCTGCCGCGCGGCCACACCTGGCGCGTCCGCGACACCGTGCGATCCGTCATCGGCACGACGAGGTCGACGAGCGCGCGGTCGATGATCGCGCGGGGGAACTGCCGCTTCGTCTCCGCGCGCAGCACGAGCTGGCGGCGGATCGCGCCGACCATCACGGCGATCGCATCGCCTCGCAGCGGCGTGCGGAAGTCCGGAAGGCTCCACGCGCGGAGCACGTCGCCGTCGGGGAAGAACACGCGGCGCGGCGAGGGTCTGCCGCGGCGCGATGCGTGCGCCGCGACGGTGAACAGCAGCGCGGGCGGTCCCTTCATCGCGGCGAGCTCGACCGCCTTGACGAGCGTCTGCAGCGCGTCGTGCTGCCGGACCTGCGCGGTGCGCACGAGGTGATCGGCGCGGCGCAGCAGCTCGACCGGGCGATGCGTCAGCCTCGCGAGTGCCGCGCGAGGATTGCCGGCGCGCAGCGCGTCCTCGATCGGCCCGGCCCACGCGATCGGCTTCGCGCGATCGTCCTCTACGTAGACGCTCGGCAGCCGCACGCCGAGCTCGCGCACCTTCGGGCCGAACGTTGCCGCCGCGAGGTTAGTCCCTCGCACGACCGAGAATGCGAGCGCGACCTTCGGCAGCGTGCGTGCGAGCTCGAACGGATGCAGCTTCTCGCCGACGCGTTTCCACAGCGCGCGATGGCGCACCATGTCCTCGACGAGCTCGTCGGCGGGCAGCCGCTCGAGCGTACCGAGCAGTGCGCGGCGGAGCCCGCGGCTGATCGAGCACAGGCGCGATGGCGCGAGACCCGGATCGCCGCCCAGCAGCACGCACGCGACGCGCAGCACGTCGGTCGCCGTCGCCAGGTGCGCGCCGAGCTCTCGCAAGGTCGCGTCGTGGTCCGGACCCACGCGCACGAGCCGCGCGACCGCGATCGCCATCGACTCGCGCACGACGATCCGCGGCGGCAGCCAGCCGAGCGCCTTGTCGCCGACCTCGTCGATCACCGCCTCGATCTCGGCGCGATCCTCGGCCGACAGCGGCGACGGCCGCGCGACGAGCCGCGAGAACCGCTCCTTCACCATCCCCATCAGATCGAGCCCGAGGTGCAGCACGGTCAGCTGGCCGCGGCTGCGCGTGACCTTCGTGCTCGCCTCGACGTTCGCGAACGGCTCGCGCGCGACCCGGCGATGACACACGGGACAGGCCGCATAGCTCGCGTCGTTCCAGCACGCGTGACACGCGAGGTGGCCGCACGGATCGAGCGCGCCGACATCCTTCTCGTCGCCGCACCACGGGCACGGCTGATCGCCGCGCGTCGCGAGCCACGTCTGCATCCGGCGCAGCAGCACCGAGCTGCCCGGTGCGCCGTGCGCGAGCGGAACGTTTGGCCGCTGTGTGCCGGTCGCGAGCGTGTCGCAGATCCAGCCGCGGAGGTCACGGAGCGCGTCGTGGGGGAGGCGGCGCAGCGTCACCGCGAGATCGAGGCTGAGCACGAACCCGAGCTGCGCGAGCTCGTCCTCGAGGTCCTCGACATCGCCGCCCCTCGCCGGTGCGGTCGCCGCCTGGGAGACCAGATCGGGATCCATCACGACGACGTGCGTGCGCGCCAGGAGGAGCGTGCGGATCCGATCCATGAAAGAGGTGGGCGGAGAGTGGTTGCGCTACCGCAACAGCAAGTGGAAGAAGCACAACCGGAGCCGCCCACCCGCCACCGTAACACGGCTGCGACTGTGAACTTGTGTTGAGCGACTCGTGCTCGATCGCGCGCGGGTGAAGACTTTTCCGCATGACGAAATTCCGGGGTCTGTCTCTCGCTGTCTTGCTCGGGTTGTCGGGCGTTGCCGCCGCGCAACCGCAGGTTCGTGATCATCGTGCGGCGCCGGCCGTTGCATTTCCGACGGAGGCGCCGCCTGCACCGAAGGAGGAGAAGTTCGTTCCGCGTCGCGGCCAGGTCTGGGTCGCGGGTCAGTGGGACTGGAAGGGCGGCAAGTGGGTGTGGAAGGCGGGCCACTTCGAGGGGCGCAAGAAGGGCAAGCGCTTCAACATGGGCAAGTGGGATCACAAAGGTGATCACTGGGAGTGGGTCGCCGCGACGTGGGTCGATGCGCCGAAGGAGCCGTTCGAGCCGCCCGCACCGATCGCCGAGAACCCGCAGCCGCGCCGCGGCTTCGTCTGGGTGAAGGGCTACTGGCAGTGGAACGACGGTGACTTCGACTGGGTGAAGGGTCACTTCGAGCGCCGCCAGAGCAACAAGCAGTGGCAGGACGGCCACTGGGACAACGCCGGCGGCAGGTGGACGTGGACCGCCGGCGCGTGGATCGACGGACCGAAGGAGCAGCCCGCTCCGCCGGCGCCGCTCCCCGAGACGCGCAAGTTCGGTCGCGGCCAGGTCTGGGTCGCCGGTCACTGGGAGTGGGACAAGGGCGCGTACGAGTGGGTGCCGGGCAAGCTCCAGAAGCGTCAGAAGGGCAAGCGCTGGAGCGAGGGCAAGTGGGACAACGCCGGCGGCAAGTGGACGTGGACGGTCGGCATGTGGAGCGACGCGCCCAGGGAGCAGGACGCGCCGCCGCCCGCGATCGCGGAGACTGCGCCCGCCGCCAAGAAGGGCTTCGTGTGGGTGAAGGGCAACTACGAGTATCGCGACGGCGATTACGAGTGGGTGCCCGGCCACTGGGAGCGCGAGCGCGCGAACAAGCGCTGGGCCGACGGCCACTGGGACAACGTCGGCGGCAAGTGGACCTGGACCGCCGGTAGCTGGCAGTAGCCCGAATCGTCCCCGTCGTCGTGGACCTTGACGGCGACGGCGACGTGGACTTGCCCGTACAACGTTGACCAAGCCGCCGTGAGGAACAGGCGCTGATCGGAAGGCCGCCTGATCAAAGCGGCCTCTGATCGAGCAGGCGCTGATCGAGCGGTGGTCGCATCGTCAAAGCCGGTCGACTACGTCCAGGTCGCCGTCGCCGTCAATGTTCACGACCACGACGACGACGGAGCTACTCGGCGAGGAGCGCGGCGTCGCTCGCGACCGTGTACTCGTGGTCAGCGACGTTGTCGCGCACCTGCGCGTAGATCCAGCCGTCGCTGCGGAAGTGCGGGAACAGCGCGTACTGACCGGGTGACATGTTCGTGATGCGAACGGGCACGCCGGTCCGCAGATCCATCAGGTAGAGGTTCGCCGCGCCTTGCGTCTTGTACGCCGCGAACCCCGCATCTTGCGCGTTGGCAAAGCCGAGCTCCCGCGCATCGGCGTCGCTGTTCGTCACGTAGTGATGGAACACGAGCCAGCGCTCGTCGTACGAGAAGCCGGGCTTGCCGCCCGACACGCAGTAGCGCGCGATCTCGGGCGTCGAGATCGCGTACGAGCTGCCCGACGGCGTCGCGATCACCTTGCGCAGGACGTAACCGAGCTGTTGCGAGCCCGGACCCGCGACGCGCGTCATCACGAGCTTCGCCGACGGCGACAGCGACGAGTCGCCCTCGAACGGCGTGTTCACGCGAACGGCCGGCTTCGCCGTGTACGTGGTGCCGTTGAAGATCATCGGCGTGAAGTTGAGGTAGCCGTTGCTCGTGAACGACGCATAGGGATCGCTGTGGGTCGGCGACTTGCCACCGTCGTCGGACTGGAACAGGCCGTTGAGGCCGAAGTAGTCGCCGCCGCCGAGCGCCTTGCCAACGTGCTGGTACAGGCCGATCGTGCTCGCTCGCATGCACTCGGGCTCGTTCATCGTGATGTCGGTCGGATTGGACGTCAGCACGCCGATCCCGCACACGTTGTTGCCGCCGCCCTGGAACGCGAAGCCCGAGTTGTCGGGGAAGAACGAGGGGTCGTACTGGACGTTGATCGTGACCGCCACATCGCGCTGGAGATCGAGGATGTACGAGCCCGGGATGTTGGAGACGCCCTGACCGACGAAGCGGCCGTCGGGCGAGCTCCGCGTCCAGAACGACGTCGTGTACGTCTCGTCCTTCAGCATGCGCCACTGGCCACGGGACGGCAGATTCCAGGACGACGGTGCGAGCGGGATGCTCTGCAGGCAGTTCTTCGGATCGGTCGCGGCGCCGCAGCCGTACATCGCCATCATGTTCTGGCGGTTCACCGCGCGCCATCCCGTCGTCGCCATCGCCGAGACGTGCGCCGCGACATCGGCGGAGATGCCGTTGGTGCACGTCGACGGCGCGGGATCGAGCGGCAGCGTGTCATCGAGCACGGGGACGCCGCGCGCGAACCACTCGGCGACGATGTCGAACTGCTCCTGCGTCAGCTGCGGCGCATCGCTGGTCTTTGGCATCGCGACGGCGTTCTCGAACGCGGTGTACTGCGCATCGCCGGCGTCGCCGTACGCGCGCCAGAACGCGAACTTGAACCACGGCAGGCGCACCGCCGTCGCGTAGATGCCGAGGTTCGTCGGCGTGAAGTCGGACGTCGGCACGTCCGGCATCTCACGGATGCAGTCGATCGTCTTTTGCGCCGACTCCTGCGTCGCGAGCGAGAGATCGGTGAGGCACTTCGCCATCGCGTTGTCCGACAGCGCGCGCCAGTAGCTGATCCGCTGGCGCGTCATGCCGTGGCAGGCAGTGCACTCCTCGGCGGGCGCTTGCGGGCTCAGGATCGCGAGCGCCTGCCGCGCGAGCAGGAAATCGGGCATGTCGACCGGATTGCGAAACACCGGCGCGACCGCTGCGTCGATCGGTACGGCGTCGACCGCTGCGTCGGCCTCCGGTCTTGCCTCGGGACTTCCGCACGCAGCCAGGACCGCAAACACCACCAGGTAGCGACGCATGCGCGGGATTATGATCCCTTTCGCAGCGGCTCGTCGCGCAAACTACTCGGCAAGAAGTGCCGCGTCGCTCGCGATCGTGTACTCGTGGTCGGCGACGGTGTCGCGCACCTGTGCGTAGATCCACCCGTCACTGCGGAAGTGTGGGAAGAGGGCGTACTGGCCGGGAGCCATGTTCGTGATGCGAACGGGCACGCCGGTGCGCAGGTCCATCAGATAGATGTTCGCCGCGCCTTGCGTCTTGTACGGCGTGAAGCCCGGATCCGACGTGCCGGTGAAGCCGAGCGCCTGCGCGTCGGCGTTCGTGTTCGTCACGTAATGGTGGAACGCGATCCAGCGCTCGTCGTACGAGAAGCCGGGCTTGCCACCCGACAGGCAGTAGCGCGCGATCTCGGGCGCCGAGATCGTGTAGGTGCTGCCCGACGGCGTCGCGACGACCTTGCGCAGGACGTAGCCGAGCTGCTTCGAGCCCGGGCCTGCCACGCGCGTCATCACCAGCTTCGCCGACGGCGAAAGCGACGAGTCACCCTCGAACGGCGTGTCGACGCGGACGCGCGCCTTCGGGACGAACTTCGTGCCGTTGAAGATCATCGGCGTGAAGTCGACATAGCCCATGGCCGTGAAATCGGCCGCCGGATCGCGGAGCGTCGGGGACTTGCCGCCGTCGTCGGACTCGAACTGGCTGTCGATGCCGAAGTAGTCGCCGCCGCCGAGCGCCTTGCCGACGTGCTCGTAGAGGCCGAGCGTGCCCGCGCTCGCGCACGCGGCCTCGGTCATCGTGATGTTCGTCGGGTTCGACGTCAGCACGCTGATCGCGCACACGTTGTTGTTGCCGCCCGACTGGCCCGAGCCCTGGAACGCGAAGCCCGAGTTATCGGGGAAGAACGCGGGGTCGTACTGCGTGTTGATCGTGACCGTCGCGTCGCGCTGCAGATCGAGGATGTACGAGCCGGGCACGTTGGCGACGCCCTGACCGACGAAGCGGCCGTCGGGCGAGCTCCGCGTCCAGTACGACGTCACGTAGGTTTCGTCCTTCAGCACGCGCCACGTGCCGTGGCCGGGCAGATCCCACGTCGCGCCGAATGCCGTCGACGACGCGAGCGGAATCGCCTGCAGACAGTTCTTCGGATCGGTCTCGGTGCCGCAGCCGTACATCGCCATCATGTTCTGGCGGTTCACCGCGCGCCATCCGGTCGTCGCCATCGCCGAGACATGAGCGGCGACGTCGGACGAGATGCCGTCGGTGCACATCGAAGGTGCCGGATCGGTGGGCAGCGTGTCGTCGAGCATGGGGACGCCGCGCGCGAACCACTCGGCGACGATGTCGAACTGCTCCTGCGTCAGCTGCGGCGCATCGCCGGTCTTCGGCATCGCGACGGCATCCTGGAACGCGGTGTACTGCGCGTCGCCGGCGTCGCCGTACGCGCGCCAGAACGCGAACTTGAACCAGGGCAGGCGCACCGCCGTCGCGTAGACGCCGAGGTTCTTCACCGTGAAGTCGGACGTCGGCACGGTCGGCATCGCGCGGATGCAGTCGATCGTCTTCTGCGCCGACTCCTGCGTCGCGAGCGAGAGATCGGTGATGCAGTTCGTCATCGCGGTGTCCGACAGCGCACGCCAGTAGCTGATCCGCTGGCGCGTCATGCCGTGGCAGCTGTTGCATTCCTGCGCCGGCGAGGTCGGCGCCAGGATCGCGAGCGCCTGCTGCGCGAGCTGGTCGTCCGGCAGGTTCACCGGGTTGCGAAACACCGGCGTCACGGGCGCGTCGACAGGCACCGCGTCGACGGCCGCGTCGGGCGTGGCCGAGGGATTTCCGCACGCTGCCACGATCGCGAACACCCACAGGAAGCGATGCATGGCGGGCATATTCAGCTGTTTCGTCACATGGCTGCAGCCGATCGCCCTAACTGCTACTTCGCCAGTGATGCTCCTCACGAGCATCTGTAAGCCCGCGAAGTTGGTCGCGTTGACACCTCCCAGGCGCTTGGGAATACTCCGCCGTTGAAGGAATCCGGGGACCTGGCCGTCCCATGGGCACAAGGGAGACTAATCAATGACGCATTCACGGAATCTGCTTCTTGTACTCGCGCTGGTGATGCCGGCGTGCATGGTGAGCGGCCGCGGCAGCCTGCAGGTCGAGTCGACGACGCCGGTCGTCTACACCGAGCCCCCGCCTCCGCAGCAGGAAGTGGTCTCGGTTCGCCCCGGCTTTGTCTTCGTTCGCGGCCACTGGGATTGGCGCAACGGCGACTACGTGTGGGTCGCCGGTCACTACGAGCGCGAGCGCGCCGGCTACGCCTGGACCGACGGTCGCTGGGATCGCCGCGGCAACCAGTGGGTCTGGGTCGAGGGTACCTGGGGTGCTTCGAGCAACCCGCCTCCGATGGTCAACGGCGCCCAGGGTGGCGTCGTCGTCTCGGGCAATAACGGCGGCTGGGACACCACCAACACGACGACCACCACGACGGTCGTGACCACGCGTCCGGATACGAGCACCGCGCAGGGCGGCGTCGTCGTCTCGGGCGGCGCGTATCCGAACGCGGCGCCTCCGCCGGTTCGCGTCGAGAACTACGGCGCGCCGCGCGCGGGCTTCGTCTGGATCTCGGGCCGCTGGGACTGGCAGCGTGGCCAGTGGCAGTGGGTCGATGGCCACTGGGAGCGCGAGCGCGCGAACCAGGTGTGGGTGTCGGGCAGCTGGGAGATGCAGGGTGGCCGCTGGGTGTGGGTCGAGGGCCGCTGGAACGCGCGCTCGGCGCCGGGCCCGCAGGTTCGCGATCACCGCACGCACTAGTCGCGGCTTCTTCCGAAATGACAACGAGCCGGTGGGGTGACCACCGGCTCGATGTTCGATTCGGCGCCGTCGATCAGATTTCGAGCTGAGCCATGATGCGGACGCGGACGTCCGGATCGTCGGTCAGCATCGTGACCGGATCCTCGCCGGTCCGCTTGAGGACGCCGAAGTCGCTCGCGAGCTTCAGGCGATGGCCGTGCGCGTAGTAGTTGAACGCGCCGAGCGCCTCGATGAAGTTGCGATCGCCTTCGGTCGTCAGTGCGAAGCGAGCGGCGACCTCGATCGTCTTCGGGACGAGCATGATGCCGGGCTGGAGGTTGAAGCCGAGCTCGGTCTCCTTGTCCTTGATCTTCATCATGACGATGAGGCCGGTGAACGAGATGCCGTGCGCTTTGAGGTTCCAGTCGAGCTCGAGGCCGTGGCTCATGTTGTCGGCGATCGACGCCTTGCCGTGCTTGGCGAAGTTCGCGAGGTCGACCTTGTACGAGGCGCCGACCGAGTAGCGGAGCGGGCCACCCTCGAGATCGGCCTCGCTGTAGCCCTTGGCATTCGGCGAGTTCCAGCCGGCGCGCGCGACGATCGTCGGGCCGAAGTCATTCGGAATGTCCGTCGGCCGGCCGTTGATGCACGTCGTGACGAGCGTCGTCGGGTTCGTCACGCACGCGACCGGGATTCCCGGACGATCCGCGCCGCCGTTGAAGTTGTTGAACATCGCGACCGCCCACTCGATGCCCGCAGGCGACTTCTCGTAGTCGTTGTTCAGCGAGATGCCGAGGTCGCGGCCGCCGCCCGCGAGGTCGTTCGCGATCGACCGCTCGTTGAACTCGGCCGCGAAGTCCGAGACGATCTCGGCGCGCGAGAACGGGCGCTTCCACTGGCCGAAGCGGACGTACACCGGCGCGTCGGAGAGCCGGCGCTCGATGTACATGTCCTTCACGAACGTGAAGCTGCCCGACTCGTCCATGCCGAGCTCGAGCTTGTAGCGGTTCGCCGAGCCGAACACGTAACCCTCGGCCTGGAGGCGCGAGCGCGGGATGTAGAACTTGTTGAGGAACTGGCTTCCCGCTTCGGTCGGCCGGTTCGACTCGAACCGCATCTGGTTGCGGAACTGGATTCTCAGCTCGTACTGCTTGTCGGAGCTCTCGAGGATGAGGCCGTTGTCGTAGGTCGCCGAGACCGACGGCTTCTCCTTCTTCGGCTCCGCAACCACGACCGGCACGCCCGGTGCCGTCTCGGCTGGGAGCGGCGCCGTGGGGGCCACCTCGGGAAGCTGCCCCGGCTCCTTTGCCTCGGGCTCCGGCGGGGACTGCTGCGGGTCCGCAGGTTGGCTCGCCGCGATCCGGGCGGACGCGAGCAAGACGCTACCGATAACGAGTTTGCGCATGGTCTGGCCCCGTTCTGCGCCCCCGTTGTAACAGCGAGCTATCGGCTATGTGACGACTCCGTGACGAGACCGAAGCGATCCCGCCTTACGTCAGGCGGAAGCCAACGCCGCGGACCGTCTCGATCGACTCCGGCTGCGGGAGCTTGCGGCGCAGGCGCAGGATCACGTTGTCGACCGCGCGCTCGCTGACCTCGAGGTCGCCGCCGCCCCAGACGGCATCGAGGAGGTCGGTCCGCGACAGCGGCCGGCCGCGTGCATTCATGAGTGCACGCATGACCTCGAGCTCGGTCGACGTGAGCGAGATCGTGCGGCCCGCGGTCCACAGCGCGCGGTTCGTGATGTCGAGCGTGAACATGCCGAAGCGCAGGCGGCCGTTGCGCAGCCCGCTCCAGTTGATGCGGCGATGCACGGCGCGGGCGCGTGCGGAGAGCTCGCGCGCGGACAGCCGTCCGGCGATCGCATCGTCGAAGCCGGCGGCGAGCAGCGCCTCGCGCTCGTGGCCGCCGCCGTCGGCGATCACGCCGATGAGGCCGGCGCGGCCGCCGCCCCACTCGACGATCCGATCCGCGAGCACGATCGCGAGCGCCGCATCACAACAGAAGACGTAGACGCGCGCGGCGGCGGTCTCCCGAAGGACATCCGCAGAGCTGACATCGACATGAAGTGAATCGCGGCGAAGCTCGTCGGCCAGCGTGTGTGTTGCCGCTGTCACCACCGGAGCGACGATCGTCACCTGGAGTGCCGGCGCTTCTTGCGGCGTGCCATCCTCAGCTGTCACGGGATACACGTTCCAACCTAGGTGGAGCGCGTGACCGCTCGGCTATAGGTCCGCAACGAAACTGTGACGACCTCGCCACCGAGCGATCCGCTCGAGCGCGCGGATCTCGCGTCGAAAACCGCGATCGCCATGTCGTCGACACCTCGCCGTCACAGAGAAGACGCAGAGCGGTCACGTACCGCTCGACTTGCCACACTCGGCGCGTGCGACGAGCGTCGCACTCACACGTGAGCCGACATCGGAGTGCCTCGCGTCGCGCGTTCTCGCGCTCGCGTCACGTCTGTGACTCCGTGTGAATTGTCATGAGCGCGCGACGGCGATGTCTCTTCAATTTCTCGTCGGTGGGATCACCTCGATAGCTGTTGCCGTCACGTCACTGAAGCAAGCGGTTGCCGACAATCGCGACTCCTAGAGTGCGCGTGTTTACGGAGGCCGCGATGTCCTTCATGCGCCACAGCTCGTTTGCCGTTCTGCTCCTCGCTGTTGCTGTTCGCGGGGCTGCCGCCGACGATTCGCCGGCATCACCGCCCGCAGAGCCGGCGACGCCGACCGATTCGACCACGCCACCCACGGAGCCTGCGCCGAGCGATCAGCCGGCGCCGAGCGATCAGCCTGCTGATCAGACGCAGCCGGTTGCCGCGCCGGAAGCGCCCAAGCCGACCGGTACGGTCGTCGGCAAGATCCTCGATCAATCGACGAACGAGGGCCTGCCCGCCGTGTCGATCCAGATCAAGGGCGGCCCGGACGGCGATCAGATGATCGCGAGCGAGCTCGACGGCACGTACAAGCTGACGCTCGCGCCCGGCAAGTACACGCTGATCTTCTCGACGCCCGACTACATCGAGCAGGAGCGCACCGTCGAGGTGAAGGACGGCAAGGAGGTCGCGCTGGCAAGCGTCGTCCTCCCGCTCGTCCCGCAGAAGGCGAAGGAAGAGACGATCGAGGTCTACGACACGATCGATACTCGCAAGTCGTCGGCGGTGCTCGCCGAGCGTCGCGCCGCGGCAACGGTCAGCGATGCGATCAGCGCCGAGCAGATCTCGCGCTCTCCCGATAGCAACGCGTCCGATGCCGCGAAGCGCATGGTCGCCGCGACGATCCAGGACAACCGCTACATCGTCGTTCGCGGCCTCGGCGGTCGCTACAGCCTGACGCTGCTCAACGGCGTGCCGCTGCCGAGCCCCGATCCGGACATGCCGGCCGCGCCGCTCGATCTGTTCCCGGCGTCGCTGATCACGAACCTCACCGTCAACAAGACGTTCTCGCCCGACATGCCCGGCAACTTCGCCGGCGGCGCGCTCGGCATCGAGACGCGCACGTACCCGACGCGCCTGACGTTCAAGGCGAAGGTCGGCGCCGCGAACAACTCGATCTCGTCGTTCCGCACGCTGAACGGTCAGCAGGGCGGCAGCCTCGACATCCTCGGCTTCGACGACGGTACGCGCGCGATGCCGTCGGCGATCCCCGACAACAAACTCGCCGGTGACCCGAGCCTCTCGCAGGATCAGGTCAACGCGCAGATCTCGGGCTTCAAGAACAACTGGACGCTCGACCGCGGCACCGCCGGCCCGAACCTCAGCGTCGGCGCGACGCTCGGTAACACCCACCGGATCGGCAGCCAGCGGCTCGGCTACTTCACGAGCCTCAACTTCGGTCACGGCTACGCGCGCCGGCTCTCGCACATCGCGAAGGTCGGCAGCGAAGATCCGGCCAACCCGGGCGAGCACCTCCCGTCGGTGATGCAGCTCGACGACGAGACCGGTATCGAGCAGGCGAACCTCGGCGGCATCGCGTCGGCCGGATGGACGCCGAAGAGCGGCCACAAGATCGATATCTTCACGCTCTACTCGCACGGCACCGACATCTCGTCGAGCCAGGTCACCGGCACCGAGAACAACTCGTCGGTCGTCGATCGCACGCGCCTGCAGTTCCTCCAGCGCGAGCTCGTGTTCGGTCAGCTCGTCGGCGAGCACAAGCTGTCGCCGAAGGCGATCCTCGAGTGGCAGGGCAACGTCTCGCACGTCGCGCAGCACGAGCCCGATACGCGCGACCTGCTGCGCACGCAGACGCCCGATGGCGCGTATGCGATCAGCACGAGCGCCGGCTCGTCGGAGCGTCTGTTCGGCGAGCTCGCCGACAACACCGTCGGCGGCGGCGCCGCGGTCAGGATTCCGCTCGGCAAGGTCCGGTTCAAGCTCGGCAGCTCGATCCAGCGCAGCGCGCGCGATTACCAGCAGCGCCGCTTCCACTTCAACCTCGTCGGCGACGCCGTGTTCCAGGATCCGGACACCGCGTTCGATCCGAACGGCGCCGGCACGTCGATGTCGATGATCGAGATGACGGTCCCGACCGACGGCTACAAGGCGACGCGCCTGGTCGCGTCCGGCTTCGCGATGGCCGACATCAACCTCACCGACGAGCTACGCGTCGTCGGTGGCGCCCGCTACGAGCACAGCAATCTCGAGGTCGGCCTCGAGTCGAAGATCGACCTGATGGTCTCGCCCACGGCGCCGACCACGCACGTCGACGACGACATCCTGCCGGCACTGAACCTCGTGTACGCGCTGTCGCCGGCGATGAACCTGCGCGCCGCGTACGGCATGACCGTCGCGCGCCCGAACTTCCGCGAGATCGCGCCGGCGCTCTACTACGACTACGTCCGTCGCCGCGCGATCGGTGGTAACCCGATGCTCGAGGAGACGACCGTCCACAACGCCGACCTTCGGTGGGAAGCGTTCATGGGCGACTCCGAGGTGCTCGCGGCGAGCGTGTTCGCCAAGCACTTCGCCAAGCCGATCGAGCGCACCGTCGAGGCCTCCGGCGACGGCCAGAACGTCGCGTTCGCGAACGCCGACTCGGCGAACAGCTACGGTGTCGAGCTCGAGGCTCGCCTCTCGCTCGGCCGCATCACCGATTCGCTTCGCGAGTTCTCGGTCGGCGGCAACCTGTCGCTCATCGGCTCGCGCATCGATACGGGCCTGGGCAAGCGCACGCTGCAGGGCCAGTCGCCGTACGTCGCGAACGTCGCGGCCGGCTACGAGTCGCGCAAGCTCGGCACGCGCGTCGACGTCCTGTTCAACTCGTTCGGTCGCCGCATCGAAGAGGTCGGCACCGGCGGTGAGGGCAACGTCTACGAGGAGCCGTTCCATCGCCTCGACCTCGCGGCTTCGCAGCCGCTGCGCAGCGGCGTTCGTCTCAAGCTCGCCGCGAGCAACCTCCTCAACCAGCGCGTCGTTCGCACTCAGGACGACGTCGAGATCTTTGCCTACAAGACCGGCGTAACCGTCGTCGGAAGCGTCGAGCTTTCTCTCGAGTAACCAGCAGAAGAAGAACAAGGAGCTTTCGCTATGATCCGCAATGTCATTCTCTCGGGTCTGCTCTTCGCGAGCCTCGCTGCGTGCGGCGACGACGGGAACAACATGGATACGCCCGACGCCAACACCAGCATGCCGGATACGCCGGACGGCGGTGGCGAGGTCCGCGTCAACGACAACATCACGCAGAGCACCACGTGGCTGGCGAAGAACACGTACATCCTGCCGCGCCTCAAGCAGGTGTTCGTCGAGCCGGGCGCGACGCTGACGATCGAGCCGGGCACCGTGATCAAGGGCGAGCAGGGCTCGGTCCTCGTGATCACGCGCGGCGCGAAGATCATGGCCGAAGGCACGAAGGACAAGCCGATCGTTCTGACCAGCTCGCAGCCGACCGGCCAGAAGGCGGGCGGTTGGTGGGGCGGTCTCCTCGTCCTCGGCGCGGCGCCGCACAACACCAACAAGAGCACGGGTAGCGACGAGGCGACGTTCGAGGCGTTCACCTCGGCGATCCCCGAGGGCAAGTTCGGCGGCACGAACGCGGCCGACAACAGCGGCGTCATCAAGTACGTCCGCATCGAGTTCGCCGGCTTCAACTACGTCGCCGACCGCGAGTTCAACAACTTCACGCTCTGTGGCGTCGGCTCGGGCACGACGATCGATTACGTCCAGCTCCACGGCGGCTCGGACGACGGCATCGAGTTCTTCGGCGGCACCGTCAACGTGAAGCACATCGTGTCGAGCCAGAACCAGGACGACGGCTTCGACACCGACAACGGCTGGCAGGGCAAGGGCCAGTTCATCATCGTGCAGAACATCTCGCACCCGGCGTCGCTCCCCGAGGCGTCGAACGGCTACGAGTCGGATAACCACGCGACGGCGGCCTCGTACGCGCAGGACCCGCGCACCGAGCCGACGATCTACAACGCGACGCTGATCGGCGATCACCCGTACGCGGGCGTCGCGAGCTTCGCGGGCGTGTTCCGCCGCGGTACGGGCGGTCACTACTTCAACCACATCTTCTACGGCTTCCCGAAGGGCCCGGAGTTCCGCGACCCCGAGACGAAGGCGCAGCTCGATGCGGGCAAGCTCGAGTTCCGCAACTCGATGTTCTTCGGCAACGACGCGACGGCGACGAACCTCCCGCCGGCGCAGGCGTCGGGCGATATCGACGAGAGCGCGTACCTCACCTCCGCGCGCAACATCCAGTTCAACGTCGACCCCGGCCTCACGGCGGGCGCGCTGAGCAAGGCGGCGCCGGACTTCAAGCCGGCCGCTGCGGCTGCTGCGCTCACCGGTGGCGCGACGCCGCCGAACGACGGCTTCTTCGACACGTCGGCGACGTTCATCGGCGCCGTCGGTACGGAAGACTGGACGGCCGGCTGGACGGCGTATCCGCAGAACTGAGCGGTCGGCGTTCGTCAGGCGCGAGCGATACGCAGTCTACCCATGAAGCTACGGATACGTTCGGCGATCGTGTCGTAGTCGGTCTCGAGCGCGAAGTGCCCCGCGTCGAGCAAGTGCGTCTCGATGTTCTTCAGATCGCGTGCGTACGCCTTCGCGCCGTCCGTCGTGAAGCACGGATCGTTCTTGCCCCACACGACCAACGTCGGGGGCTGATGCGCGCGGAAGTACTCCTGCCACGTCGCATACAGCGGAGGGTTCGTGCGGTAGTTCAAGAAGAGGTCGAGCTGGATCTCGTTGTTGCCTTCGCGCTCGAGGAGGAACTGGTCCTCCGTCGGCCCGTCGAGGCTCACGAGCTCCGGGTCGCGCGCGCCTGCCGTGTACTGGAACTTCGTCACGTCGTAGGTGAGCAGCTTTCTCAGCGCGTTTCGCTTCTCGAGGCTGTCCGGATCGTTCCAGTAAGCCTTCAGCGGCTTCCAGAACTCTTCGGCGAGACCCTCGTCGTATGCGTTTCCGTTCTGGACGATCAGTGCGGTGACGCGCTCGGGATGCGCACTCGCAAGCCGGAACCCGATCGGTGCGCCGTAGTCCTGAACGTACAGCGCGTACGTGTCGAGCCCGATCTTCTCGGTGAATTGATCGATCACGTTTGCGAGATTGTCGAACGAGTACTCGAAGTCTTCGTGCGGCGGCATCGAGCTCTGTCCGTAACCGGGGTAGTCGGGCGCTATGAGATGAAACTCGTCGGCGAGCGTAGGCATCAGGTTTCGGAACATCTGCGAGCTCGTCGGAAACCCGTGAAGCAACAGGATGGTCGGCGCGTCCTCGCGACCCGCCTCGCGATAGAAGATGTCGAGGTCGCCAACCTTCGCCGACTTGTGATGCACCTTGGTTGGTGCGATCCGCGTGGCCGTTGGTGCGGCGACGTTCTGTGCGTTCGTCATGCTTCGCGAAGAGTGCGAGCGATGTGCCACGCTACTCCGGCTACTTCTTGCAGCAGCCGCCGCGACGAAGCCGTCTTTCACCACAGAGTGATCCACAGGATGTGGATCATCTCGCGCTGCGTGACGCTATCGCCCTTGTAGCTTGACGATCCGCTTGCGAACGAGCGCCGCGTCCTTCGCGTTCGGCACCGAGTTGAGATACGTGCGCAGGGCCTGCAGCGCGTTCGCGCGGTCTCCGGCCTGCGTATAGGCCAGGCCGAGTCCACGATAACCAGCAACGTAGCCGGGATAGTTCGCGAGCGACTGCTTGTAGAAGCGAATCGCTCCCGCGGTATCGCCGGCGAACAGTCGCTGGTTGCCGGAGTTGTACGCGGCGCGCGCCTTCGCGACCGCAGACTGATCGGACGCAGCGGCGGTCGGCGCGGGCTTCGTGGTGTCGCGCGCCTGGTTGTCGTACTCGAGCACGACGCGCTTGCCGCCGATCTTCTTCGCGGCCTTCGCGATCGCCGGCTTGGCTTCGATCGTCGTGGTCGGCGTCGTCGCCTCGCTCGGCTCCGCGCTGTTCTCCGCACCGCCTGGCTCGCCCGGCTCGGTCGCTGCACCGGGCGTCTCCTCGGCCGCGCCGTTGTTCGTGATCGCCTGCGACGGCTTCGCCGGATCCTCCGAGGTCGGGTCGTCTGGCGACGCGGCAGCCTCGGTCTTGCCCGACGACGGCTTCGCGGACTTCGAGGTCTTCGCTGCGTCCTTCGCGGCGACTGTCTGCGAACCGGACGACTTCGAGCCGCTGGTCGCGAGCACGATCGCGACGATCAGGATGACAAGCGCACCGCCGGCGATCGCGAGCTTCTTCGGCGAGCGCGCGAACGCCGCAAGCCCGCTCGGCCGCGCGACCACCGCATCGTCGGCATCGGAGACGGTGCCCGGCGTGCGCGACCAGCTCGCGTCCGCGCGATTCGCCGGTGCCCCGACGGGAGGAGGCGGCTCCGCGCTCAGGTACGGCGCGGCGGACGGATACACCGGAACCTGTGCTGTCGACTGCGCGACGGTCGGCGTCGCGGGTAGGTGCCCCGCGCCGGCGTGCGGCGCTGCAGGATCGGACACGGGCGCCGTTGCAGCGACGGGCTCCTGCAGCGGTGCGATCAGCGTCCGCGCATTCGCCGGTTCCGCGGCAGGTGCAGGCGCGGGCAATGGAGCCATCACGGTCGGCGCGTTCGCTGCCGCCGGCGTGGCGAGCGGCGCCATGACCGTCGGCTCGTTCGCGGGCGTCGATACCTGCTTGGTCGATACGAGCGTCGATGTCGGCGCGGCGCTGTCCCAGTCGACTTCGACATCCTGGGCGACGACGGTCGGGCCGTCTGTGACCGACGGCGCAGCAGGCAATGCCGCGATGCCCGTCGAGACGTCGTCGAAGCCGCCGGCCGTCGGGATCGCATTTCGCGGCAACGACGTCGAGCCAGAAGCAGATGGACGCGCCTGGATCTCGCCAGACACGGCGTCGGACGCGAAGACTTCGGGAACCGCCGACGCGGCGGGAGGTGCAGAGGCGCGCGGTGCCGGCCCTGGCGGAGGCAGTGGCAGCTCCGTCCTCGCCGAGCTCGTCGTCTTCACCGCAGCTGGCGCCGGTGTGTTGTCGCGACGCTTGGCACTCGTCGCGCCGGTCGTCGTGGGCTGCATGACGCCGCTGCTCTCGGGTCGCGGCGATGCCGCACGTGGAGACGCGGACGTCGACGCGATGCCGCCGCTGCTGTCGGGTCGCGGCGATGCCGCACGTGGAGACGCAGTGCCGGACGTCGACGCGATGCCGCCGCTGCTGTCGGGGCGCGGCGACGCCGCACGTGAAGGCGCAGTGCCGGACGTCGACGCGATGCCGCCGCTGCTGTCGGGTCGCGGCGACGATGCGCGCGGTCTCGCCGTCGTCGTCGGATTCGGCGTGTTGTCTCGAGGCTTCGCGATCGCCGTCTTGTCGATGGCAGGCATCGTGCCGGTCGACTTCGTCGGCGCTGCTGTTCCCGGCACGGTCGCCGTCGGCTTGGGCGCCGGAGTCCCCTCGACGGCGGGCGACCTGGTCGACGACACCGACGTTGCGGGCATCGTGCCGGTCGGCGCCGCCGTCCCGCGCACGGTCGCCGTCGGTTTGGGCGCAGGCGTCCCCGCGACAGGCGTGCCGGTCGCTGTGGGTGGCGTCTTCTCACCGACGGGCGGCGTGCCGGTCGCCTTCGCGGGCGCGACGGTCGGCATCATCATCGTCGTCGTCTTCGGCGGCTTCGTCGGCCCCTCGGACGTCTTTGCCGCGGGCGTACGCGTGGCCGGCTCGATCGTCGAGCGCAGCGGCAGATCCGTGGGCTCGCGCGCGATCGGCAGCGCGGAATCGGGCGTCGGCGCGGGCGCGCGCGACGTCCGCGCGGCGGCGAGCGCGTCCGCGGTCGCGTTGCGCTTGGCGGCAGCGTCGGCGGGCTTCGCCGAGACCGCGCCGAGCACCGCTGCGATCGGCGAGGTCGGTACGTCGTTCGCGGATTCCTTCGGCGCGCCCGACGAATTCATCAGGAATGCCGTCGGCGACTTCGCCGTGCCCGTCGTCTCGCCGCCGACGGCTGGCGCCCTCACGACGCCGTCGGACGAGCGCGCGACCGTGTTCGGCTTCGCGCCGGTCGCATCGCCGCGCAGCGCGCCCGATGAATCGATGGACCGGTTCGGCGCCGGTGTTGTCGCGGCCAGGCCGCGCG
>JABFXX010000044.1 GCA_013368795.1 Kofleriaceae bacterium | reverse complement strand
GCGCGCTGGGAATTTGGCCACCTCGTCGGGTTCGTGCTCTCGCTCGTCGGCTTCAGCGCGCTCGCGATCGGGATGATTCGCGATCTGCCGAGCGAGAGCCCACACGTGAGCGCGCCGTCGGAGGCAATGACCGGCGGTCCCCACTGGCGCCGCCTCCGCGGGCCGGCGTCGGCCTGACGGTCACTGCGCCTGGTGAGCGGCGCAGCGGTCGGCCCACGGAATCTCGCCGAGCGCGGCGAGGCCGAGATCCGCGCCGCAGATGTCGCAGCGGCCGAAGCGATCGTCGTCGGCGTCGAGCAGCTTGCGCCGGGCCTCGACCGCGTCGAGCGTCATCCGCAACGCCTCCTCGGGGCGCATGCCCGGCCTGGCGGCGAGCAGCGCCGCGAGTGACGGCGGTTTCTTGCCGGCGAGCACCTGCGCGAGCAGCTCTGCAAGGTCGCGGCCTCGCTTCATGAGACCTCGCCGCAGCCGGGCCGTGTCGTCGGTAGAGAACCTCACGCCCGAGAATGTAGACTGCGACCATGGCTCGTCGCCATCGAGAGAAGCATCGCAGCGCACGTTCTGGCTGGCTTCGCGCCGCCGTGCTCGGTTCCAACGACGCGATCGTCTCGACGGCGGGCCTGATGATGGGCGTCGCGGCGTCGAAGGCGACGACGACGGCGATCCTCGTCGCGGGCATCGCGGGCCTCGGCGCGGGCGCGATGTCGATGGCGGTCGGCGAGTTCGTGTCGGTGAGCTCGCAGCGCGATGCCGAGCAAGCCGACATCGCGATCGAGAAGCAGGAGCTCGTCGAGTCGCCCGAGGCGGAGCTGATGGAGCTCGCCGGCATCTACCGCGAGCGCGGCCTCGACAAGGACCTCGCGATGAAGGTCGCGAAGCAGCTGTCGGCGCGCGACAACCTCGGTGCGCACCTGCGCGACGAGCTCGGGATCGAAGAGAACAACCGCGCGAGGCCGCTGCAGGCCGCGTGGATCTCGGCGGTGAGCTTCGCGGTGTTCGCGATGGTGCCGATCCTCGCGCTCGTCGTCGCTCCGGCAGACTTTCGCATGCACACGATCGCGGGCGTCACGCTCGCGAGCCTCGCCGGCCTGGGCGCGCTCGGCGGCAAGCTCGGCGGTGCACCGATGGGTCGGGCGTCGCTGCGCGTGACGCTCGGTGGCGCGTTCGCGCTCGGCGTGACGTTCTTGATCGGGCGGCTCGTCGGGATCAGCGTCTAGCGACGATCGCGCGTTCGCGCCGCTCCCAGCGCTCCTTCGCCTTCAGCTTCTCGCCCTCGCGCGTGCGAGGCTCGCCGCGAACGGGCAGGTTATCGAGGAGCTTCGCGGTCGCCGCCGCGATCTGAGCCACCGCGCGCTCGATCGCAGCCTCGGCATCCTTCCCCGGCTTCGGCATCCCGCTCACCTTGCGCACGTATTGCAGGGCGGCGGCATGAATCTCGTCGGGCGTCGTCGGCGGCTTGAAGTTGTGCAGCGTGCGGATATTGCGGCACATGGCGCCACGTTTGTACCAAGGCAACCGGGGCAAGCGCGAGGTGTCTTTGGAGCATGCGCCTCGTGGTCGTCCTGGGAATTCTCATCGCCGCCGCCGGCAGCGCCGACGCCGACTGCGCTATCCCACAGTGGGTCGGCACCGCGACGGGCACGAAGGTGCCGCTGCGGGGGACGCTGTTCGTCCACGACGAGAGCCTCGGCTGGAATGAAGACGCTCCCCCGGAGCTCGACGTCGGCTGGTCCGGTACGGTCTTTACCCAGATCACGCGCGTCGAGCGGGCGGTCGCCCGCATCGACTACGTCGGCTCGGAGGGCTCCGAGATCTCGTTCAAGAACCGCTACGGCGACGAGACCTATACCTACAAGCTCGACGCGGACTGGGTCGCGCCCACGAAGAAGCCGCGCGTGCTGCAGTACTGGCACCACGTGTTCGAGTGGACGTGCTCGTCGAGCGACGAGCTGATGATCCAGCTCGATCAGCCGACCGCTGCAGTCCGTGCGCGCTGGACGATCAATGGTCACACCGTCGAGTACGTCGAGGCCGCGCGCACCGACGGGACGAAGGCCGTCGTGTCGTTCGGCAAGACCAACTGCGGCGGCGCCTCGATCCCGCCGGAGCAGCTCGCGGACGGTGGCGAGATCGAGCTCTACGCGATTCGCCTCGACGGCAGCGAGGTCCGCATCCCGAACATGCCTCGCCGCGTGACGACCTCGGAGATGCCCGCGCGCGAGGACAACTTCGAAGACGCCTTCACGATCGTGACCCAGAAGAAATCGGCACACGTGGATCGGGCGCCCGCGAGCAAGTGGGTTGGCGCCGCTGTACTCGCCCTGCTCGCCCTTGGCGGTGTGCTCGGCATGCGCCTGCGCGTTCGCGCCCCGACCGACGTGTGACGGGCTCTGGCGCTCTGTAGGGGACCTAACGCATCGCCGCAGCGTCGACGCTGCATACCGTCGTGGCCACTGCGCACGGCCAAGGGTTTCCCGCGTTCCGGTGACTGGCTCGCGCCGTGCAGAGTGCTGCTACGTGCGGTACCACGCCCTCGCAGCCGACTACGACGGAACGCTCGCACATCACGGCCTGATCGACGATCAGACCTGGGGCTCACTTCGTCAGCTCCGCGAATCAGGTCGCAAGCTGATCATGGTGACCGGTCGCGAGCTCGACGAGCTACTCGGCCTGTTGCCGCACCCCGAGATGTTCGATCGCATCGTCGCGGAGAACGGCGCGGTCCTGTACGGCCCGGCGACGAAGTCGATCCGCCTGCTGGCGCCCAAGCCGCCGCCGGAATTCGCCGAGGAGCTGCTGCGGCGCGGCGTCGATCGCGTCGCGGTCGGCCGCGTGATCGTCGCGGCCTGGGAGCCGCACCAGGACACGATCCTTCACGTCATTCACGACATGGCGCTCGAGCTCCAGGTGATCTTCAACAAGGGCGCCGTCATGGTCTTGCCGACCGGCGTCAACAAGGCGACGGGGCTCGAGTGCGCCCTCAAGGACCTCGGGCTGTCGCCGCACAACGTCGTCGCGGTCGGCGATGCCGAGAACGATCACGCGTTGATCACGAAGGCCGAGCTCGGCGTCGCCGTCGACAACGCGCTCCCCGCACTCAAGCGCCATGCCGACGTGCTCACGCCAGCCGACCACGGCGCCGGTGTCGCACAGCTGATCGATCGCCTGCTCGCGAACGATCTGGCCGACGCATCGCCACCGCGCCATCGCGTGCTGCTCGGGCGCTCCGCCGGTATGGAGATCACGGTCGATCCGTACGAGGCGAACATCATGGTGTGCGGCACGTCCGGCAGCGGCAAGTCGACGCTGACGACCGCACTGATGGAGCGCCTCGCCGACGACGGCTATCAGTCGGTGATCCTCGACCCCGAGGGCGACTACACGTCGCTCGACTTCGCGGTCGTGCTCGGTAACCCGCATCGCGCGCCGCTCGTCGAGGAGGTGATCGATCTACTCCGCGACTCGACCCGCAACGCGGTCGTCAACATGCTCGGCGTCGCCGTCGAGCATCGCCCCGAGTACTTCGCGCGCCTCTTGCCCGCCCTCGGCGAGCTGCGGACGCGGACCGGCCGGCCGCACTGGCTCGTCGTCGACGAGGCGCACCACCTGCTCCCGGCGGCGTGGGACCCGGCGGCGGAGCTCACGTTCCGTCCGCACGGCACGCTCTACGTGACGGTGCATCCGGGCAGCGTCGCCGAGCCCGTGCTCTCGACGATCAACGCGATGCTCGTCATCGGCGATCACCCCGACAAGACGGTCAAGGAGTTCTGCAAGGTCGTCGGCGTCAAGAAGCCGCCGCACGTGCCGACGGAGAAGCTGCCGCCCGGTCTGGCGCTGTACTGGGAGGTCAAGACGAACAAGACGTTCATCCTCGAGACGCAGCCCGGCCGCAGCGAGCGCGTGCGGCATTCGCGCAAGTACGTCGAGGGTCACCTCGGGACGCACAGCTTCTTCTTCCGCGGTCCCGACAAGAAGCTGAACCTGAGGGCGCACAACCTCATGCTGTTCGTGCTGCTCGCCGACGGTGTCGACGACGACACGTGGACGTTCCACCTGCGCAACGGCGAGTACTCGAAGTGGCTCCGCACCGACGTCAAGGACGGAGACCTCGCCGATGCGACCGCCAAGATCGAGCACGACGCGTCGCTCACGCCACACGCGAGCCGCGAGCTGATCCGGCAGGAGATCCAGAAGCGCTACACGCTGCCGGCCGACGAGCCGAGCGGCATGATCGAGGACTGAGCCTCCTCGACCTTCTCGATCCGACCATCGGCGTGACGCGCGAACCGACCCTCGCCGCCCGCGTGCACCGGATCGTCGACGGGCCACGGCCAGCCGCCGAACTGCGTGCGGCGGTAGTCCTGGAACGCCTGCTCGATCTCCTTCGGCGTGTTCATCACGAACGGGCCGTACGACACGACGGGCTCGCCGATCGGCTTGCCCTGGAGCAGCAGCAGCTCCGCGCCGTCGGCGCCGGCGACGATGCGGACGTCCGCGTTGCCGCGCACGCGCACGCCCGCGTGCTTCGCGAGCGATCGATCGGCGACCTTCACCGCGCCGCCGCGGAAGAAGTACAGCGTGCGATTCGTCGTCGCGTGCGTCGCCGGCAGCGTCCACTCCGCGTTCGGCGCCATCTTGATCGACCAGATCGCGACGTCGGAGTCGGCGCGCGCGGCCCACGAATCGGGCGGCGGCGGCTGCACGCGCGTATCGCCGAGCTTGCCGGCGATCACGGTGACCTCGGTCGTGCGGCCCGCGTCGTCGCGCGCGACGTGGCGCGGGATCGTGTGATCCCACAGCATCGAGAAGTACGGGTTCACCATCTTCGACGCGCGCGGCAGGTTCAGCCAGATCTGGAACAGCTCGAGCGGGTTTGGCGCCTTCGAGTCGAGCAGCGGGAACATCTCCGAGTGGACGATGCCCTTGCCCGCGGTCAGCCACTGGACGTCGCCGCGGCCGAACCGCGCTGCTGCGCCGAGCGAGTCGGAGTGATCGATGAGACCGCGGCGGACGATCGTGACCGTCTCGAAGCCGCGGTGCGGGTGCTGCGGGAAGCCGGGCACGGTCTCGCCGTGGTACATGCGCCAGCCATCCTTGCCCGCGAAGTCCTGGCCGATGTCGCGGCCGGCGAGCGAGGCGGCGGGTCCAAACTTCTCGTTACCTGCGGGATAGGCATCGTCGTGATGCACGCAGAACAGGAACGGATCGAACGTCTGCCAGGGGAAGCCGAGCGGCAGGACGGCAAGGACCGGGTCGTCACTCATGGTCTTCCATCGGTAAGGCCGACCGAGTCTCTCAGCAATCTCGCCGAGCGAGTAGGGGGGTGTTAGCGCGTGGAGAGGTCACCACGACATCGCTGTCAGAGCTTTTCCGCTGATCGGGCAACTCGCAGCGCGCAAGACGACGAGATCGCTACGGACGTGGCGGCACATGCGTTGCCATCGCGACGGGGCGGAGGTCGCGAATGCGTCTGTGCCTGCTCTCCCTGCTCGCCATCGCCGGTTGCGCCAGCGAAGCCGCCGACGGCTCCTACGGCTACCCTTCGGCGGACGCCGGCGCGTCGGCCGGTGACGCCGGCTTCGTCGGGTGCCTGTCGTCGAACGAGTGCCCGGCCGGCTACATCTGCAACGACTTCGGTCGCTGCGTCATGCAGGAGCCGCCCGGCGACGGCGGCATGCCTCCGCCTCCGCCGGAGACGGAGATCGACTACGCGCCGCCTATCAGCTCGCAGCGCTACGTGTACGTCGCGATGACCGCGGAGGACGAGCTCGCGCGGATCGACGGCACCACGCTGTCCGTGCGGTCGACGAAGGTCGGCCATGCACCGAAGGTCGTCGGCACGATCCCCGGCAGCGACGGCGCGGTCGTCCTCGACTCGACGAACGGCACCGCGACGATCGTACGGCCGGTCGGCGACACCGACACCAAGCGCGTGCTCGGCACGCTGACGCGGCTCAACCGGCTCGACATCGATCCGTCGGGGCGGTTCGCGGTGATCTGGTTCGATCTCGCGAAGGCGATCGCCGAGGGCACGTCGGTCAACGGCGGCAGCTTCCAGGATGTCACCGTGCTCTCGCTCGCCCAGGGCAACGAGCGCGCGGTCAACCTCACCGTCGGGTTCCGGCCTCGCGAGGTCCAGTTCGATGCCGCCGGCAATCACGCGTACGTGATCACCGAGGACGGCGTGTCGGTCATCGATCTCGCGGTCGCGACGATGGGCGCGCCGACGATCGTGCCGCCGATTCCGGTCGCGAGCATGCTCGTGCCGCCGGCCGACATCGAGGTCGACATCGTCGCGACCGGCGAGTGGGCCGCGGTGCGCCAGGCCGGCACGTCGACCCTGCGCGTCGTCAACGTCGGCAGTAACCCGGGACAGGCGTACACGGTGCCGCTGCTGTCGCCGGCGACGGACATCGACCTCGCGCCCGACGGCAGCCGCATCTACGCCGTGCAGCGCGACGCGAAGAAGCTGTCGGTGATCGACGTCCCCGGCGACGCGGTGAACCCAGCCGGCGTCGAGGTGATCGATCTGACGAACGCGACGCTCGGCTCGCTCGTGCTGTCGGCCGACGGCCGCCGTGGCCTCCTGTTCACGAACGCGACGCTCGACGAGCGCATCACGCTGATCCAGCTCGACCAGCCCGGCTATCCGATCACGACGTGGCCGCTCAAGAAGGCGGTGCGCGCGGTCGGTATCTCGCCGACCGGAGACACCGCGCTGCTGCTCGACGCGAAGGCGGCGGGCGACCCCGCGACTGCGACGTCGTTCGACGACTACATCGACAAGAGCTACGGCTACACGCTGCTCGATCTCGCGACCGGGTTCGGCAAGCTGCAGATCACGCCCGTCGATCCGGGACCGTTCAACTACTCGCCCGACGGCACCAAGGTCTACGTCGCGCTCGACGGTGGCGATGCCGCGACCGCGGTGCGCGCGCTGCAGGTCGTCACGACGCAGACCGGTGTCGTGATCTCGAAGCAGCTCGGCTCGGCACCGTCGTCGGTCGGCATCCTGCCGGGCGTCGGCCAGGCGTTCGTCGCGCAGCGCCATCCGCTCGGTCGCGTGTCGTTCGTCCATCTCGTCAGCGACAACGTTCGGACCGTCACCGGGTTCGACCTCAACAGCAACATCGTGAACTGAGGCCCACCATGCACAAGCTCCTCGCCGTCTCCGTCCTCGCAGCCACACTGGCGGGCTGCTGGCTCGAGGACGATCGACCGATCGTCTGGGACCGCCACCGCACCGTGCTCGGCCCGATCTCGATGAAGTCGCAGATCGCGTACATCGACTCGGCACTCGATCGCGTGACGCTGCTCGATCTCGCGAACGACCAGCCCGAGATCTCGACGACGCTGATCGGCCGCCGCGCCGTCGTCGCGGTGCCGAGCCCCGACCGCCACCTGCTGTTCGTGATCACGCGCGGCGAGGAAGCGATCCACGCCGGCGAGATCGATCAGCCGCCGCTCCTGTGGGTCGTCGACACCGTCTACAAGGACCGCCCGGCGGTCGCATACAAGATCGGCTCGCCGTTCGATCGCATCGCCGTCGCGCCCGACAACTCGATGCTCGTCACGTACTTCTCGGCGGCAGGCCCCGACGAGGCGGGCTTCTTCCGCAATCCGAACGAGGTCGCGATCATTCACCTCGACGAGGAGCCGAGCGACACGAACCCGACGCTCAAGACGCTGCGCTCGTTCGGCTCGGTCCCCGAGGGCATCACGCTGTCGCCGCCGATGGCCGTGCCCGGTGCGCCCGACGCGGACCCGCGGACGTTCGCGTTCGTCCTGTCGGCGAACAACCTGACGCTGCTCGATGCCTCGCATCCCGACCGCCGCGAGGTATCGATCCGCCTCGACCTCGGCGGCGCGGCGGTGCTGCCTCGCGAGGTCGTGTTCGCGCCGCATACCGCGAGCGCCTACGTGCGCAGCGACAACGCGCGCGACGTGCTGCAAGTCTTGATCGAGGGCGTCGAGCCCGCGGCCGAGGGCGCGAACGACTTCAAGCCGGTGCTCGCCGAGCTCGGCGCGGGCGGCGGCCCGAGCGACATCGCGGTCTACGACGATCCGAGCGGCGTGCGCTACGTGCTCGCGTCGACGCCGAACACGGGCGAGGTCGTCGTGATCGATGCCGACACCGCACAGTTTCGCTCGATCCCGATCGCCGCGCCGATCGATCGCATCCTGCTGTTCCCGACGGGCCTCGACACGCCGCCGACGAAGGCGCTGTTCGCATCGATCGGTGCCAAACAGACGAGCGTCCACGTGCTCGACCTCGTGCACATCGAGGATCCGCTGACGCAGGCGAGCATGCGCACGATCAAGCTCGACAAGCCGGTGCGCGACGTCGTGCCGGTGCCGGGCCGCGATCTCGCGATGCTCGTCCACGACGATGCGCGCACCGTGCTCGGCCTGCTCGACATGGACACCGAATCGACGTCGCCGCTGCTCGGCGTCGGCAAGCTCGACTCGTACGACTTCTCGCCGAGCGGCTCGCACCTGATCGGCGCAACGCCCAACATCTCGCGCATCGGCTTCGTCGCGCTCGACAACCTGCACCCGACGGACTTCCGCCTCGACGATCCGCCGACGCGCGTGCTGTCGACCGCGAACGCGAAGATCTTCGTCGATCACGGCGACCCTCTCGGCCACGCGACGATCATCCCGTCGCCGACCGCGACGCGCGACGACGCGCTCGTGCTCACCGGCTTCCTCACCACCAACCTCCTCGACCAGGGGCCCTGAACCATGCGCATCGCAGCCTGTCTCATCCTGCTCGCGGCGAGCACCGCGCACGCCGGCGGCGCGAACGAATTCAACATCGGCTCGTCGTCGCGCGGCCTGCACTCGGACTCCGCAAACGCGGTCACCGCCGACAGCCTCGGCAGCGGCAACCTCGGCGTCGGCCGCACGCTCGATCTCGAGCTCGTGCCCGGCCTGCAGCTCTCGGCGATCGGCAACTTCGCGTGGGGCGGCGCCGACGGCGAAATGTTCCAGACGATGTCGACCGAGCTCGATACCCTGTCGCTAACCGTCGGCGGTCGCGCGCGGTATCCGCTGCGCACGCGGTACATCGTCGCGACGGCACGCCTCGATATCGGCATGGCGCGCGCGGCGGTCGCGATCCGTGATGACGCCGATCACACCGCGAGCGATAGCGGCTGGGGCGCGACGTCGACGGCCGCCGCCGGCCTCGAGCTCTATGCGGTCTCGACGACGAAGTTCAAGCTCGGAATCCGGTTCGAGCTCGGTTACACGGCGACGTCGAACGTCGAGCTGGTCGCGACGCCCGAAACGGGGAGCGAGGGCACACTCCAGCTCGCGATGACCGCGGCCAGCCTCGGCAGCCTCGATCTCAGCGGCTCGTTCCTCGGCTTCTCGGTCGTCTCGCAGTTCTGACTCACTGTCGTCTCGCGCCGCGCCCTCCCGTTTCTGCAGTATGATGGGGCGTTCAAGTGAGAAGGGCTACGAAGTCGCCCCTCGGGGATGCCATCCACCGCGTCATCGCGGCGCGCGAGGTGTTCTGCGTCTATCAGCCGCTCGTCGATCTGAAGACGCAGAAGGTGTTCGCGTACGAGGCGCTCGCCCGCACGAAGGCGCCGGAGTTCGATGGACCGATGGCGCTGTTCGCGGCCGCGGTCGGCGAGGGCGTCACCGGCGAGCTCGGCCGCCTGCTGCGGAGCATGGCGCTCGAGGGCTGCCCGGGACACCCGCTGTTCCTCAACATCCATCCCGCCGAGCTCAACGAGCGCTGGGTCGTCCAGCCCGACGATCCGATCTTCCGCCACACCGAGGACGTCTACCTCGAGATCACCGAGGCGGTGCCGCTCTCGCACTTCCGGCTGTGCAAGGACATGCTGAACGAGGTGCGTGGCCGCGGCGTGCATCTCGTCGTCGATGATCTCGGCGCCGGCTACTCGAACCTCAAGTACATCGCCGATCTCAATCCACGCGTCGTGAAGCTCGACCGCGATCTGATCGCGGGCCTGCGCATGGACTCGCGCCTGTTCAAGCTCGTCTCGGCGATCGTTCGCCTGTGCAGCGAGCTCGACAGCAAGGTCGTCGCCGAGGGCATCGAGACCGAGGTCGAGCTCGAGGCGGTGATCGCCGCCGGTGCGAAGTACGGCCAGGGCTTCCTGCTCGCGCGCCCGGCGATGCCACCGCCCGAGGTGAACTGGCCGGAGAGCATGAATCCGATCAAGCACGCCGACGATCTGCGCCGCCGCGTATGAGTCGCGCACTCGCGATCCTCGTCATCGTCGTCGCCGCGTGCCGCGGGCCGGCCCCGCAAGCGCCGCGTCCACCCGAGCCGCACGGCCCGATTCCGACGACGCCCGAGCAACCGACGGAGCTGCCGGCGCAGATCACGTGGGAGCGCGTGCGGTCCGCCGCAGACATCCCGCCGATGCCGCCGCCGGCGGGCACGTTCCGCGTCCATCTGATCGACGTCGGCACCGGCCTCGCGATCCTCGTGCAGGGGCACGACTTCGCGCTGCTCTACGACGCGGGCACGAACGACCCGGCCGAGAAGCCGGTGCGCGTATTGGCGTATCTCGCGGCGGCGCTCGGCGCATCGGGCGACGGGCTGTGCGTCGATCGCGGTCAGCCCGCGCCGCGCCAGCGCGTGAAGATCGACCACGTCGTGCTGAGCCATCCGCACGCCGATCACGGCTCGGCGATGGACCTCGTCATCCACTGCTACGACGTCGCCAACATGTGGGACTCGGGGCGGATCAACGAGACCGTGTTCTATCGCGAGATCCTCACCGCCGTCGGCGCGTCCGCAACGGCGCACTACCACACCGCAGCCGATGTCCCGGGCGATCACGTCGTCGGCGTGAAGGGCACCGAGATCAAGATCGCGAAGTGGGACCGGTTCTCCGAGGGCGACTCGATCCACCTCGGCGAGTCCGCGAAGTTCACGATCCTCCACGCCGAGGGCAAGAAGCTGGCCGATCCGAATCAGAACTCCGTCGTCATCGCGGTCGCGCTCGGCACGGCGCGCCTGCTGCTCGTCGGCGACGCGGAGTCCGGCGATCGCGAGGATCCGAGCGCACCGGTCGGCGACATCGAGCAGTTCCTGATCGAGCAGCATGCCGCCGACATCCGCGCCGACATCCTCCAGGTCGGCCATCACGGCAGCATGACGTCGAGCCGGCGGGCATTCCTCGACGCGGTCAAGCCGCACCTCGCGCTCGTGTCGAGCGGCCCCAAGCTCTACGGCAAGGTGAAGCTGCCCGACAGCGTCGTGCTCGAGGCGCTGAAGGCGATCGGCGCGACGATCCTGCGTACCGACGAGCACGACGATCACTGCGATGTCGACCAGCGCCTCGGCGGCGATTCCGGACCGGGCGGCTGCGACTCCTACGTCATCACGATCGCGCCGGGTCAACCGGCGGCCCAGTCGCCGTAGTCGACCGAAAAAGAAAACCCGCCCGGACTTTCCTTGTCGCGGGCGGGGTTGGGGAGATCGAGCTCGACGTGGGGGGCCGTGCTCGAACCGCGTGTCGCTTGTCGCTACCAGCTCGCGACGAGGCTCACGTTGGAGAAGGTCGAGTAGCCGCGGACCATGACGTAGGTGTCACCGGCCGGAGCGTTCGTGATGGTGCACGTCTCGTTGTTGCCGTTGAGGTACGGGCGGCAGCCGTACGTCGAGGTCGTCGGGCGCGAACCGGCACGGGTGTAGAGGTCCGCGTCGCCCGAGCCGCCGCTGATCTTCACGGTCACCGTCGAGCCGGTCGTCGGCGTGAAGCGCCAGTACTGCGCCGAGCTCGCCGCGCCCGAGATGCCCGTGACCGCCTGGCCGTTGTTCAGCACCGGGTCGCCGCCGCCGCCGCCACCGCCGGCCGTGTACGTGCCCGTGAGCGTGACGCCCGAGTAGGCCGCGTACGCGTTCAGCATGATCCAGTAGGTACCGGCCGCCGGGTTCGTGATCGTGCAGGTCTCGGCGTTGCCCGTCTTGTACGGGCGGCAGACGTACGAGGTCAGCGTCGGCTTGCTGCCCGACTGCAGGTAGAGGTCCGCGTCGCCGCTACCGCCGCTGATCGTGATCGTCAGCGAGCTCTGGCCGGCCGGAACCGCGAAGCTCCAGAACTTCTGGCCGTTCGCCGCGTCGCTGAGGTTCGAGACCGGCGTGTTGTTCGTGAGGACGCCGTCGGTGCCACCGCCGCCGCCGCCGCCGCCGCCACCGCTGCACGAGCTCGGGGTCGTGCCGACGCCGACCGCCGCCCACGCACACGAGACCGCCGCCTGCGTCGCCGCGTCGTAGCCGAGCTGCTGCGCAGCCTGCTCCGTCGCCGTGCGGACGTTCGCGTACTTCGCGCTCGACGTCAGGATGTCGGCGTTCGCCTTGTAGAAGATGCGGATCGCCTTATCCATGCCGATCCCCGGCACGTTGACGGTCGACTTGCCGCGCGGGTGCGTGCCGCCCTTGCTCATGAGGCAGAACGCGAGGTTGCCGATACCCGACGAGTAGTGAACGTCGACGCTGCCGACGCTGCTCGTCCAGTAGTCCTTCGACGCGCCGTCCGCCGCCGGGTCGCACATCATGCGGAGGCCACCGGTGATGATGTCCTCGCCGACGAGCCACGTGTTGGTGCTGACCGCGAGCGTGCCGGTCTTGCCGCCGTCGGTCCACGCCTCGACGAACGCGCCGAAGATGTCCGACATCGCCTCGTTCATGCCGCCCGACTCACCCGAGTACGTCAGGTTCGACTCGTACTCGGTGACCGCGTGCGTGAGCTCGTGCGCGGTGACGTCGACCGAGCGCGCGAGCGGCTTGCAGCTCGAGCCCGTGCCGTCGCCGTACACCATCTGCGAGCCGTCCCAGTACGCGTTGCAGTAGTTCTGCGAGTAGTGGACGGTGCTGATGAGCTGGGCGCCCGCGTTGTTGTACGAGTCGCGGTTCCAGAAGTTCTTGTACGCCTCGTACGCGTCACCCGTACCGTCGTACGCCGCGTTGACGTCGACGTCGGTCGTCGCCGCCTGGCCCTCGCTGCGCTTCAGTGTGCCGGGGAGCGACGTGCCGTTGTTCGCGCTGTACACCTTGCGGTTCTCGGCGAAGTGGATCTGCGGATGGATCGCGACGATCTCGCCGCTGTCCATGTCGACGTAGACGCGATCGCGGACCGGGTCCTGACCGCGCGCACCCTCGACCGTCGTCTCGTACGCCTTGTAGATCGTGCCGTCGTCCGCCATGACGTAGACCGGGCGCGTGCCCGTCTGCACCATGCCGGCGTAGCGCGCGTCGCCGTTGATCCGCGACGCGGCCTGCGCCTGCGGGATCGCGTTCGCGCCGAGCGCTGTCGAGATGTCACCGCGCGCGGTGCCGTTGACGCCATACACGGCGCCCTTCACGTCGACGTGAACAACGAGATCGTTGCCGATCACCGGCAGCCCGTTGAACGTCTGCGAGTAGCGGAAGTGACGATCGCCCTCGTCGTCGACCGTCATGTGCCGCAGCGCGAGGTCATTGTTGTTCAGCCGCATCGTGGCGAGGATCGGCGGCAGCGCGGGACGTAGCGCGTTGTCCATCGCGATGGCGTCGTCGGACTGCATCGCCCCGACCTTCACCATCTCGCCGACGATGTACTGGGGCAGTCCATCTGGTGTCCATTCGAGGACTCGGGCCTCTGGGAGCGCACCAAGCGCTTGCTGGACATCATCGGGCGCGCCCGTATCGTCCTCCTTCTCCCACCCACTGACTGACGCTTCGCAACCGGCGAGCACGGTGATCGCGATCAGGTAGAGTTGACGACGGCTGGTCATGACCGCTCTCAATTTCATGGGCAGTGCCACCAGGCCCTGCGCATGTTGTGCAGAGGCGGTTATCTGCACTGTCAGTGAGCGCGAGAAAGCACAGTTACGCGCGTTCGCTTAACTCTTTTGAGGTCAAACTAGTAAGCAGACGGACACTCCAAGTCGGCCGGTGTGATCCGCTCGTACACCGATGTAGGCGTTCACCGCCGATAGATCGCCGATGCGGGTCCTCAACCCCGGCCAGCGTCTGTCATCTCCAACTGTCCGTAAGCTCGTTCTTAGTTGCAATTGAATTGCAATTCGATGCGACAGGCCGTCACGTCGCGCCGGTCTCCCGCCCCGTTCCGCCTCTGCTGTTCTGTGTCCTGGCAGCGGCGCACAGCCTACATGCTGGTCGAATTATCAATCGGATGGGCGCGGCCTCGCCCGCTGCCGTCGAGCGAGCGTGTCGCGAAGCACGCTCTGCGAGCGATGAGCGGCGCGCGGGTCACTCGATCGGCGGGGCCAGCTGACCTCTGCGCGGCGCGAGCGTCGCTCTCCTGGCAGCAAAATCGGCGATCGCTACGGTCAAGCGCGTAGGCGGCCTCCGAGTTTCTGGCATGCCGACTGCGGGGCGCGGAGCGATCTCGGTCCGACCTCGAGCTCAATGATTACGGTCGTGAAGACGGGCCAGGCCTCTTCTGACGCGATTTTGCGGGGTCTGTGAACGGCCCTTAGTTGCTGTTGTCATAGTGCTGGGGCAAGGTACCCCTCCCATGCAGACCAACGACAACCCCCAGACCACCAGCGATTCTCCCAGCCCGACCCAGGTGGCCCGTTATGCGGAGCTCCAGGCGCTCGTCGCCGGCATGGCTGCTGACTTCGAGAAGTTCTACAAGGACGGCAACAAGGCTGCTGGCACCCGCGTCCGCCTCGCGATGCAGGAGCTGAAGACGTTCGCGCAGACCGTCCGCAACGAGGTCCAGTCCATCAAGAACGAGGGCAAGCCCTCGGCCGACGCGTAACGCCGGGTCTCGAACCCCCCCAGATCGCTCGGAAACAGCGATGCCTACGAAGTGTCGCGCACGATACGTGCGCGATTTTTCGTTTTCGGGCTGATCAGCCGCCGAGCACGACGCGCATTCGCCGCCGGCCGAAGGTGCCGGCGCGCTCGCCGAACCGGCCGGCGATCTGAGTGCCGCAGGCCGAGCAGGCGTCACGCGTCATCCGACTGGCCAGGACCTCGTACCAGTCCCGCTCGATCACGGCCGCGCCGCAGGACGGGCAGGACGTCGTGTCCCCCTCCCGGTCGTGAACGTTGCCCGTATAGACGTAGCGGAGGCCGGCCCGCCTCGCGATCGCGCGCGCACGCCGCAGTGTGGCGGGCGGAGTGGGCGGGATATCCATCATCTTGTAGTCGGGATGGAAGGCCGAGAAGTGGAGCGGCACGTCCGCGCCGAGGTCGCCCATCACGAACTCTGCCAGCGCGGTGAGCTCGGCATCGCTGTCGTTGTGTCCGGGGATGAGGAGCGTCGTGATTTCCGTCCAGACGCGGGTCTCGCGGACGAGGTAGCGAAGCGTGTCCTTAACAGGCTCGAGGCGGGAGGCGGTGACCTTCCGGTAGAACTCGTCCGTGAACGCCTTCAGATCGACGTTGGCCGCGTCGATCTTCGCGTACAGATCGCGACGCGGCTCCGGATAGATGTAGCCGGCCGTCACTGCGACCGTACGGATGCCGGCGGCATGGCAGGCGTCGGCCGTGTCCATCGCGTACTCGGTGAAGATCGTCGGATCGTTGTACGTGAACGCGACGCTGTCGGCGCCGGCCTCCTTGGCGGCCTTCGCGATCCCCTCCGGGCTCGCGGCATCGACAAGCCGGTCCATCTCGCGTGACTTGGAGATGTCCCAGTTCTGGCAGAACTTGCACGCGAGATTGCAGCCCGCGGTGCCGAACGACAGCACGCTCGAGCCCGGATAGAAGTGATTGAGCGGCTTCTTCTCGATCGGATCGACGCAGAATCCGCTCGAGCGGCCGTACGTCGTCAGGACCATGCGGTCGCCGACGCGCTGGCGCACGAAGCACATGCCGCGCTGGCCCTCGTGCAGCTTGCAATCACGCGGGCACAGGTCGCACTGGACGCGGCCGTCCTCGGTCTTGTGCCACCAGCGCGCGGGATGTTCGGAATTGCCAGTCATCGTGGAGCCGGATCGTCGTGTTTCTCGACGGTGTACCGCATCAGCTGGACCTCGCCAGCGAAGTCTCGCGGCAGGCCACACTTGTTGCGGAGCTCGGCCATGAACTGATCCACCGTCGGCAAGCGCTCCCACATGATCGGGAGAAACGTCGCGCGGCGGCCGCGATGAAACAGCACGATGCCGTCGACGCCCGTGCGGATGTGGGCCTCGCTCTCGAGCGGCTCGAGCGGCGACAGGATCGACAGCTCGACGTCGAGATGATCGACATCGGCGAGCACGCACGGCCGGGTCCGCGGATCGCGCGTGCCCGCAGCGATCGCGTTGTGCGCGACGTCGTCGACGATCGCGCGCTCGGCCTCGAGCGAGCCAATGCAGCCCTGGAGGTGGCCATTCTTGCGCCAGCGCAGCGTCACGAACGTCGCGCCGCGCTCGCTGCACCACGCGCCGTCGGGCGGTAGCCGACGACCTCGTCGCGCGAGCCGGCGGTGTCGCCGCTCGATCGCAGATCGAGGAGCTCGATGCGCAGCTGCTTGCGACGCGCGACCCAGGTGAGGCCGTTGATGCCGATCGAGCCGCACGCGCGCTCGCGCTCGAGGACCGGCTCGCCGGCGACGATCTTGTTGCAGGTGTCCTGGTCGATCGCGCGACCCTCGGCGTACGGCAGGTAGTGCGAGAGATCCGTGCTGATGACGATCAGCGTCTCGGGGCCGCCCCACAGCTGCTCGAGCACGCGCCCGACGTCGGCCGCATCGGCGCGCGTGCCGGCGAGCGGGATGATCTGCGCTTCCGGCGCGACGCGCTGGATGAACGGCAGCTCGACCTCGAGCGAGTGCTCGCGGGCGTGCGCCGCCGCATTCGGCTCGATGCCGGCGGACGCGAGCGCGGCCGTATCGACGGAGAGCGTGCCGAGCGGCGTCGCGAGCTTCGTCGCGCCGGGCGACACGAGGCCGGGGACGAACACGCGATGCGCGGGACCGACGAGGACGACGCGCGTGATGCGATCGCCGTACGGCCTCACGCGCGCGAACGCGGACGCCGCGATCGGCCCCGAGTAGATGTAGCCGGCGTGCGGAACGATCAGCGCCTTCGGGCATGGCCCGTCGACGACGGCGACTGCATCGAGCAGATGATCGACCGTCGCCGTCAGCTCCGAGGCAGACCCGGGGTAGAACGTGCCGGCGACCGCGGCTGCGCGAATGGTGTCCACCACGGCAGTGGCTAGCACAGACCTCTCGTCGCGAGAGGTCCGGAATGTTCCTACCGGCGCTGCCAACGATCGGCATACGGCGTCGCCATCGTGCCGGTCGGCGCGACCAGCTCGCGCGTCGACGCGACGTTCGCCCACTTCTTCAGCGCCGCGATCGCGGTCGTGCGCTCCGCCGGCGTCAGGCTGTAGATGCCGCTCGACCAGTGGCTGCCGTGCTCGACGCTGTAGACGAGCGTCTCGTCGTCGGTCGGGATCGCCGGATAGCCCGCGCCCCACGGATCCCACTGGCCGCCGATGAACAGGATCCGATCGGGACCCGTCGCGAGCCAGTCGGCGAGGCCGCGCGGCATCGCCGGATCGTAGTCGGGCACCGGCGCCGGCAAGTAGGCCGACCAGTCCTCGTAGGAGAACTGCATCAGATCGTCGAGGTACGCGTGTTGCCACACCGGGTACCCGAGCTCCTTGTAGTCCTGATAGAGGTACTGCTGGCCGTATTCGAGCAGGTCCGCGTCGCCATATGCGGCGGGACCGCCGGTGCGCGCGAGGAACTCGAACAGCTCGTCGTCGGTCGCGGTCGTCGGCGGCACGTCGCCGCAGTCGGCCTCGCCGCGCGTCATCCAGAACGAGAACTCGAGCTCGACGATCGCGGTCTCGGTCGCGTGCGCGACGCCAACGATGTCGTACGTCGTCATCTCGCTCGCGCGCTGCTCCATCGCGGCGCGCCGGACGAGCATCTCGCGTGCGGCCGCGCGCAGGGACGCACGGCAGCTCTCGGTGCCGATGTCGTCGACCACGGTTGCGTAGCGCTGATCGGGATGATCGGTGATCACGGGCGCGACGTACGCCACGACGCCGTCGAGATCCTCGGGATGCAGCCACAGGTGAAACAGCGAGTTCTCGCCGCCCTTGCTGCCGCCGGTCTGGATCGTCGCACCGTGATAGATCCCGCCGAGCTTGCCGAGGATCGCGTGCTCGTCCTCGACGTTCTGGTGAACGGTCAGCTTGGACCAGTCGACGTCGTCGGTGCGCGACTCGTCGTAGAACCGATACTCGAGCGACAGCTGGTTCGCCGCGAGGAGCGATGCGGGCTCGGAGAGCGAGCGCAGGCGACCCGCGCCGTAGCCGGACGTGTAGAACACGAGCGGCGCGTCGGCATCCTTGTGCATGAGGGAGCCGTGCTGCACGAACGTGCCGGCGCTCGGGTTGTCGTGGTCGATCGGCTGCGTGAACGTCAGGTCGAAGAACCGATATCCGGGCGCCGCCATGAAGTCCGCCGGCGGCGTCCACTCGGTGACGGTGACGTCGGGGAGCGCGGCGAGCTGATCGAGGATGTCCTTCGGCGGATCGTCGGTGCACGCGCAGAGCGCCAGCGCGGCGACGAGGAGACGGCGCATTCGCCGAGTATGCGCTTAGCGACGGAGCGCTGCGAGCGCCTTGCGCGCCGAGCCGGGCGTGTTGCGCAGGTCACGCCACGGGTCGCCGCGCTTTGCCAGGCGCGACGGGATGTCCTTCAGCGTGAACGAGTCCGCGCGCAGCGCCTTGTCACCGAGCTCGTCCCACTCGATCGGCGTCGACACCGGCGCGGTCGGCTTGCCGCGCAGCGAGTACGCCGCGACGAACGTCGCACCCGGGGCATTTCTGAGCGTGTCGAAGAACAGCCGTCCCTTGCGGTCCTTCTTGTAGAACTCGAGCGTCACGAGATCGGGGTGGCGAGCGGTCATGTACTTGCCGAGCTCGCTACACAGCGTGTGCGCGTCGTCGAAGTCGTCCTCTCCGTCGAGCGGGACGACGACGTGCAGGCCCTTCGAGCCGGTCGTCTTCACATAGGCGGTGAGGTTCAGCTCGACGAGCGCGTCGCGGAGGAGCAGCGCGGTCTTGCGCACGAGCTCGAAGCCACCGTCGGGTGGATCGAGATCGAACACGAGGAGGTCGGGGTTCGTGCCGTTGTCCTCGCGGCTCGTCCAGATGTGGAACGCGAGCGCGCCCTGATTCGCGAAGTAGACGAGCGCCGCCTGCGAGTTCGCGAGCGGGTAGGTGACGAGCGTCTTGCCGCCGATCGTCACGCGCTGGATCCACGCCGGGTAGTGCTTCTGCACGTGCTTCTGAAAGAACCCGCCGCCGGCGAGGCCCTTCGTGTAGCGCTCGATCGTCAGCGGCCGGCCGTACAGCTCCGGCACCATGATGTCGGCGAGGTCGCGGTAGTAGTCGATCACGTCGCCCTTCGTGATCCCGACCTCGGGGAACACGATGCGATCGACGTTCGTCGCGTCGATCGTGACGTCGCCGAACGTGTACTTGCGCTTGACCGGCACTATTGCGCGGTCGCGCCTGCGGACGCGGAGACCGAGGCCGACACTTCGATCGACACGTCGATGCGCGCCTGGATGTTGGCGGTCGCGGCGACGACGCCCGCGATCTGCGCGCCGACGCACGCGCCCTTCGCGCCGAGCTCGCCGGCAAGCTCGCCCGATGCACGGACGAGCGACGCGCCGGTCTGGACCCACAGCACGACGGCCTTCGCGGTCAGCTCGAGCTTCTTGCTCGCGGTGAGCAGCTCGGGGAGGCCGACGTTGATCGCGGCCATCGCCTTGTTCCACTTCGTCGCGTCGACGACGGTCACGTCCTGCTGCACGATCTCGGTCTTCGCCGGCGTGCACGTCGTGTGCGTCGTCGCGCGGATCTCGGCGGACGCCTTGCACTCGGCGCTCGCGTCGACGTCCGCGTAGCCCTCGCAGCTTCCGTGGCAGTCGCCGCGGCAGGTGCCATTGCACTGGCCGTTGCACTGACCGCCGGTAGCACCGCCGGCGCACTGGCCATCGCAGGTGCCGTTGCACGTGCCGCCGCAGCGCCCGCTGCACGACACATCGATGTCGGCGCTCGCCTTCGCCTCGCACTCGGCGGCAAAGCCCGCGGTGAAGTCGATGTCCGTCTTGCACACGGGCGGCGTGTACTTCGTGACGAGCCGCTTCTCGGTCTTGACGCTGACCTGGAGGTTCGCGTCGAGCTCCTGCTTCGCACGCGTACACACGGTGCGCGTGTCGCCGTCGGGGCTCACGCCGAGCTCGCGCGCCATCTTCGCGCACGCATCGCGGACCGAGTTTTCCAGCTCGAAGCTCGAGCGATCGAGCTCGGCCGATGCGACGAGGAACGCGTACATCTTGCGCCCGACGTTGCTCGTGTTGATCGACCCGCACGCGTCGGGATTGATCGCGGCGCCGCCCCGTCCGCCGCCTCCGCCTGCGCCACCGTAGCCGCCTTGGCCCGGCGGAGGACACGCCGACAGAACGGCCACACACAGGACACCGAGAGCCGCACCCACGAGCTTCATGCGTCCATGATCGTGCGATCTCGCGACGGGTCGCAAGCTAGGTGTCGACGAAAGCGTCGAGCGCGGTGAGCTCTCCGCGATCGAAGAACAGCCGCTCGCAGCCGTCGCACCAGTCGTACTCGACATCGCCGGCGCCGCGCAGTGCGATCATGTCGCGGTTGCACTCGTAGCAGCGCGCGGTCGTCGTGCGGTGCTCGTGCGCGCGCTCGACGCCGCCCTCGATCACGCTCGCCACTCCGATCGCTTCGATCTCCTCGTTCTCGCCCTTGTCGAGCGCGATCCCACCGCAGCTCGGGCAGCGATCGATCTCGATCGATTGGACCATCGTTGCCGCCATGTCACTCGCGCAACCCGGACACTTCATGCGGCGATACTAGCTCGGAACGTTGCTCGGTCATCAGTCGCCAGTCAGATGAGCACCGCTTACCGTTGCGTTGCGCTAGGGTGCGCCGCATGCGTAAAGCATTTCTTTCCGACGAGTGGTTCACCGAAGTCTTGAAGCTGATCGAGGCGGCGGGCGATCTCCAGATCCCGGATGCGATGAAGATCGAGGTCAACGTGACGATCAACGCCCCGCAAGGTCCGGTGCCGCTGTCCATGAAAGACGGCAAGTTCGCGCGCGGTCACAATCCCGCGTACGCAACGTCGCTGACGCTCGCCGATGACGTCGCTCGCAAGATCTTCGTCGACGGTGACGCGGCGGCGGGAGTGCAGGCGTTCCTCGAGGGCAAGATCCAGGTCGAGGGTGATCTCGCGAAGGTCGTCGCGATGCAGACCGTCGAGCCGAGCGCGCAGCAGCTCCAGCTGACACGTCAGATCGCCGCCATCACGGCGTAGCGGTAGACTCGCCACCATGACGAAGACGAAAGCGTTCATGGTGGCGGTCGCGGTGGCGGCCGGTGGCTACGCGATGTATCGCTGGCAGGCGAGCGACACCACGTCGGTGGTCACCGAAGCGAGTGACACGGTCGTCCAGGATCGTCTCTGGATCGATCATATCCCGCGCAACGAGCGCGATACCGTTCAGGTCTTCATCGCGCTGACGCAGGAGCCGCTCGGCGCGTTCCAGGCCGCGTCGCGCTGGCAGGGCAAGTACGAGCTGTTCCGCTACGAGAAGAGCGGCGGCGAGATCCGCGCCGTGTTTCCGCAGACCGGCTCGAAGGAGACCATGAAGGTCAAGGTCACCAAGTGCGACACCGGCGGCATGGACTACTGCCTCGACCTCAGTGGCTCGTCGCACGGCGTGAAGCGCTACTACTCGCGCGAGGAGTGGGTCATCGGCTCGATGCCCGATGCCAAGCAGCTCGCTGCGACGCTGAAGTGACGTTGGTTGCACTCTTGCACCATCACGGTGCATGGGCTTACTGCGACGCCGACGGCAAACCTCGCAGCTCGTTCGCAACGATCACGAATTCCTCGGCCGCACGTCGGAGCCCGACGACCTCGTCGTGGTGAAGGCGGAAGGCAGTCGCATTCGCGACGCGCGCGGGCGCACGTTCATCGACTTCCAGTGCGGATGGAATGCCGCGAACCTCGGCTGGAACCAGCCCGAGATCCTCTCGCGCGTGCAGCGCTTCGACGGCCCGGCGTACGTCGCGCCCGGCTTCGTCTACGGACCATGGGTCGACCTCGCGAGCGAGCTCGCATACATCTCGCCGGGCGATCTGCAGCGCGCGTATCGCTGCATCAGCGGGACCGAGGCCGTCGAGCTCGCGCTTCAGCTCGCGATGACTGCGACGGGACGCAAGAAGATCGTCTCGCTCGAGGACGCGTATCACGGCAACTCGATCGGCGCGAAGTCGGTCGGCGAGGGCGAGCTCGACGCGCACGTCGCGGGCTGGAAGCAGCTCGCGCCGCCGCTCGACGAGAGCGCGCTCGATCGACTCGAGTCGCGGCTGAAGCATCGCGATGTCGCGGCGTTCATCATGGAGCCGGTCGTGATGAACCTGAACGTGTACATCCCCGACAGCGTGTTCATGCGCGGGCTCGTCCCGCTGTGTCACCGCTACGGCACGCTCGTGATCCTCGACGAGGTCGCGTGCGGTCTCGGCCGCACCGGCAAGATGTTCGCGGCCGAGCACTGGGACGTGCAGCCCGACCTCATGTGTCTCGCGAAGTCACTGAGCGGCGGCATCGCGCCGATCGCGACGACGCTCGCGACCGCGGAGATCGCCGACGAGTGCGAGGGCGAGCTCAGCTTCTACTCGACGTTCGGCTGGATGCCGCTCGGCGTCGAGGCGGCACTCGCGACGCTCGAGTTCTGGCGCACTCATCGTGACGAGCTCCTCGCGAACATCGAGGCGCGGTCGACGCAGATCGCCGAGGCGCTGATCGAGATCTTTCCGGACGCGGCGAGGCGCATCAAGGGCCTCGCGATCGCGCTCGACCTCGGCAAGCGCAAGGCCGAGCGCATCGAGGAGCGGTGCCGCGAGCGCGGTCTGCTCGTCTACGCCGAGGACGAATCGCTCGTGATGTTCCCGGCGCTGACGATCGACGACCGCACGGTCGACCAGGGTCTCGCGATCCTCGAGAAGGCGGCGCGCTAGCAGTCCTCGAGGCCGATCCAGAGCGGATACTGCTTCGCACGCGCCCGCTTGCGGACGTCCTCGACCTTCTCGCGTGCGGTCGCGAGCTTGAAGCGGCCGACGACGGCGCGACCCTCGTTGTGCGTCTTCAGCATCTTCTCCTCGGCCTCGCCGGCGGGCAGGCCGAACACCTCGGTGAGGATCTCGACGACGAAGTCGCGCGTCGTGAAGTCGTCGTTGCGCAGGACGACGTGGACGTCGGTGCGATCGGGCAGCTCCGTCGTCGGCTCCGGCATGCCGTGGACGAGCGCGAACCGGAGCTCGTGGACGCCGACCTTGCCGGCCTGCACGAGGCTCGCGGCCTCGGAACGACTCGCGTACGCCCAGAGGTCGGCGCACGTCAGCTGCCGGCTCTCGTGGTTCGCGACCGCCCATGCGATGCCGAGCAGGCGCGGCATGTCGCTCAGCTCGACGTTCTCGAACTTGTCCTTGTTCGCATCGAGCTCCTGCTGGACGCGATCCTCGATCGCGCTCGCATCGCCGCCGAGCCTGGCGATCATCGCGGCGAAGTCCTCGTCCTGGAGCAGGCCGTAGAGCACGTGCTCGAGGAACAGCACGCGGTGATGGCGGACTTCCGCCTCGTGCTTGGCGACCGACAGCGCGACCGCGGCATCGGGCGCGAGCGCGGCCTCGAACGACGCGGGCGCGAGCAGGCGCTCACGGCGCCGCTGCAGCCGCCACCAGGTGTAACTGGCAGCGGTGCTCGCGACGAGAAGACCGAGGACCTCGACGGCCACGCCCTATTGTAGCCGGGCAATGGCTATGCGGCTTCGTGATAGATCCGCAGATACACGTGGCCGGGGACGCGGCCGCGCTCGAGCTCGATGCAGGTCTTGTCGGCGCCGGCGCGGCGCTTGAACGTGTGGACGAGCTGAGTCTTCGTAGCGCCATCCGCGGCGAATGCGGCGACCGCATCGGCCAGCGCGCGGTTCGTCGGCCCGGGCGCGACGTCGCCGAAGAAATCGCGCCCGATCGCGCGCCAGCGCTGGATCCCGCTCGCCTCGGATTCTGCGCGGTTCATGCGCAGGACCGTCATGCGCTCGCTGAGACAGATAACCCCGTAGGGGAGCTTGTCCAGCGCGGAATCGTCGAGATCGTCGAGCATGTAGATTGGAGTCGCGGCGGCTCGGAGACGTTACACTGCGCCCGCATGACAGATCGACAGGTAATCGTGTTCCGGTCGCGGCTGCGCGACGGTGTGCACGACACGTTCAGTCCGCACGCCGAAGAGGTCTACCGCCGCGCGATCACGATGAAAGGCTTCATCGACAGCAAGGACTACGTCGGCGAGGATGGCGAGCGTCTCACGATCGTGGAGTGGGATTCAGCCGAGAACCTCGCCGAATGGCGAGGCGAGCCGAACCACGCGGCCGCGCAGCAGATGGGCCGCGATCGCTACTACAGCGAGTATCGGATCCAGATCTGCAACGAGGTGCGCACGTCGCAGTTCGACGGCGCGACGTGGACGAAGAGCGATCGCGATCCGGCGAAGCTGCGCAAAATCGCGCTGGCGTGGCTTGCGTGCTTCGAGCGCCGCGATCTCGACGGTCTGCTCGCGCTCTACGCCGACGACGCGACGCACACGTCGCCGAAGATCCGCGTGCGCCATCCCGAGACCGGCGGCGTGCTGCGCGGCAAGGCCTCGATGCGCGCGTGGTGGGCGGACTCGTTCGAGCGCCTGCCGTCGATGAAATACGTGCCGACGTCGATCACCGCCGACACGTCGCGCGTATACATGGAGTACGTCCGCGAGGTCGCGGGCGAGCCCGATATGCCGGTTGCAGAAGTACTCGACGTGAAGGATGGCCTGATCGTCGCGAGCCGCGTGTTCCATGGCTGAGCGACTCGGCGACTGGCTCTCCGCACAGCCGTTCTCGCTCGCGATGTCGAGCGGGTTCTTCTCGTTCTTCGCGCACACCGGCATGCTCAGCTCGCTGATGAATGCGGGGCTCCACCCGCGCCTCGTCGCGGGCTCGAGCGCGGGCGCGCTCGTCGGTGGCGCGTGGGCCGCAGGCCTCGAGGTCGACGCGCTCGCGCGCCGGCTGACGAGCCTGCGCCGCGACGAGTTCTGGGATCCGACGCTCGGCGCGGGTCTGCTCGCCGGCAGGAAGTTCGATCGCCTGCTCCGCGACATGCTGCCGACGACGGAGATCGCGGCGTGTCGCGTGCCGGTGAAGATCAGCGCGTTCGACATCGCGCGCCGCCAGACCGAGGTGCTGCACGACGCCGATCTCGCCGACGCGATCCGCGCGTCGTGTGCGGTGCCCGCGCTGTTCCATCCGGTGCGGATCGGCGGGCGCTCGTACTGGGACGGCGGCATCCTCGATCGCCCAGGCCTCGCCGGCGTCCCGGAGGGCGAGCGCGTGCTGTTCCATCACATCGCGTCGAAGTCGCCGTGGCGGCTGAAGCTCTCGGTTCCGACGCGGCCAGGCATGGTGACGCTCGTCGTCGAGGATCTGCCGCGCTCGGGGCCGTTCAAGCTCGAGGCGGGCAGGCGCGCGCTCGTGCTCGCGCGAGAGGCGACGAACCGCGCGCTCGACACGAGGATCGAGAACGGCGTCGTTCGCGTTGCCGCGCGCTCGGGCTAAAGAATGATCGTCGCGCAGCCGACGTAGATCTCGATCTTCGCCTCGGGCGCGTGCTTGACCGACGAGCACGCCGCACCGATCAGCTCGACCTGGCCCTGCGCGTCGTAGTCCCAGCACGGCGCGGTCGCGCACGTGTCCGTCGGGGAACCGCGCCGCGGCAGCGTGCTCTCGACACCGC
>JABFXX010000030.1 GCA_013368795.1 Kofleriaceae bacterium | reverse complement strand
CGCCGACCTATTCGCCCCCGCGCTCGACGCCGACGTACTCACCGCCGCCCGCGTCGCGCGGCGGCTGGGGCGGTGCGCGCCGTCACTGAGCCGACGTGAACACGAACGGGTAGGTCACGATCGCCTTGCCCTTCGCGGGGAACTTCAGGCGCTTGATCGTCGACGACACGCATGTGGCGACGGCCTTCGACTTCAGCGTCGACGGCTCCTGATCGACCCGGGTGACGGCACCCTTCTCGTCGATCGTGGCGGTGAAGACCAGCTTGCCTGCGAGCTTGGGATTCTTGGCGGCCTCGCGCTGGTAGCACGTGCGAAACTCGCCCGCGCGCGAGCGGAACACGCGGTTGATGTCGTCGGCCGAGTGCCCACCGAGCGTGCCGTTGGTGCTCGTTCCCGTCATCGTCGGCTGCGCGCCATTCAGCGTCGCCAGCACGCTCGGTGAGCGCGCGAGCCGGTCGAGCAACGCCGGGTCGATCGGCTTGCGCGCGGAGATCCGGAACCGGATATGCGCGCTCGACGACGCGAGCTTCATCTTCTTCACGAGCTTTTGCACGCACGCGTCGAGCTTCGCGTCGCCGGACTCACTCGCGGTCGCCTCGACGAGCTTGTTGTTCTGGATCGTGAGGCTCACGTCGACGGTCGCCTCGCGGCCGCCGAAGCACCGCGTGGTGTTCGGCACGCGCTTCACCACGGTGGCCTCGACGAGCTTGCCGTCCGCGTCGTCGAGCGAGAGCACGGCCGTCTGCGTGCGGACCTCGGCCGCCGCCACCCGTCCGAGCATCATCACCAGCACCGCAGCGAGGACCGTCCGCATCCCGGGAAAACTACCAGCTCATCGCTGCGGATCGAGGAAAACCTGCTTGCCCTTGTAGTCGAGGACGAGCGTGAAGTGCTTCCAGGTGACGCTGCCGATGAGGCCCGCGGATTCCGGATCGGCACCCGCGCCTTTGGTGTCGCGCGACAGGTCCGCCTTCGGATCCTTGACCACCTGATCGCCGACGTAGAGCGCCGGGATCGTCGTCGAGACCGCGTGCGTCTCGCCTCCCGCGCCTGCGGAATAGCCGGCCTGCTTCGCGTTCGGCAACGCGCTGAGAAGCTGGTGCTTGTCGACGAACGGCGCGAACAGCTGGACGTCACACAAGCAGCCGGTGTCGAGCACGAAGTGCCCATCGAGCGTGCCGAGCGTCGGAATCTCGACCTTCGCGTCGAGAAACGGCGTCGAGTCCTCGAGCGTCACCGCGATCGCCTTGCCGCCGCCGGCGCGCTGGTACTTCGCGCGGTCGTGCAGCGTCATCGTCTGGTTCTTGTAGTCGATCTCGACGACGAACCTCGAGATGAAGTCGTAGCCGAGGATGCCGTCGAGCTTGCGCTGCAGTGGCGCCTCGAGCGGATCGAGCGGCACCGCGGCGACGATCTGATTCGACGTGGTCGCGCCGCCGAGCTTCGTCGTCACGCCCTGCACGTACGACAGCACGACGTCACCACCGCCCGCGCCGGTCGCGAACGTGCCGAACGGCGTGAGCTGGAGTTTCGCGAGGCGCGAGCTGTTGAGCACGGTCGCCTCGGCGCCGGTGTCGAACACCATCGACATCGGCTGACCGTTGATCTCGACGTTGACGAAGATGAGGCCGCCGTAGACGACCTCGATCGGTACGGTCACCGGATCGCTCGAGACCGTCGCGTCGGGCTCGCGATCGGGCGGCTGGGTGAACGCGTCGGACGGAGGCGTGCCGACCTCGAGCGTCTTCCAGTGGATCGTCACCGAGTCGTTCGGGTTGCCGTTGTCCTCGTAGCTCGACCACGGCAGCTTGACGCCGCTGACCGCGTTCCAGTCGGAGAGGCGCGTCGTCCGCAGCTTCTCGCCGTCGCGCCGCACGATCGATGCAGGCAGGTGCGTGCCGGGATCGAGCGTGACCGTCTCGGGGCGCTTGCCGCCGTCGTGCGCGATCACGAGCTTGCCGTCCTCGAGCGAGACCGTGCCGGGGCGCCGATCGGTGACCAGCGCCGCGTGCGCCGCGTCGAACGCGAACGCGAGCTGATCGTCGATCTCGAAGCCGGCGAGCTCGCGGACCTCGCGGTTGCGATCGACGAGCCAGCCGCGCGTGCCGTCAAAGATCCGGACCTCGCGCAAGAAGCCTTGCTCGATCACCTCGCGCCGCTCGCCGCGCGGCGTCTCCCACACCTCGATCGTGCCGCGCACGCCGCCGCGCTCGTAGCTGCCCTTGCCGTGAATCGCGCCGAGCGCACTGATCGCCGCACGTCCGCCGAGCGCGTCGGCCCACGCGTCGACGAACGGCTGCGCGTCGGGCGCGACATGCGTGGTCGTCGGGCCGCCGCTCGTGACGATCGCCGGCCTCGCGACCTGTGGTGTCGGGCTCGCACAGCCCCCGGCGACGAGCGCGGCCAGCAGCGAAGCGAGGACGGGAGCGAGCGAGGCGCGCTTCATCGCAGCCAGCTTAGCTCGCGCCTCGCAGCCGGGCCGCACGCAATTCGCGGTACGTTCGAGGTCTGCCCGTGGCTGGTCTTCGTCGTACGACTCTGATTGCGGCCGTCCTGACGATCGTCTGCATCTTCACGATCGACCAGCCATTCGCACGCTGGCTCTCGACGCGCGAGACGCACCCGATCTACTGGGAGATCTTCATCGGCTACCTCGAGTACCTGACCGGCATCGTGCCGTACCGGTGGCTCGGCGTCTGGGTGCTCTGCATCGCCAGCGCGGCGGTGCTGCTCGTGCCGCGACTACGTCCTCACGCGCACGGCATCTTGCTCGTCACGCTCGTTCACCTGCTCGATCGCAACATCACGATGTGGATGAAGTTCGCGACCGGCCGGCTTCGCCCGATGGAATGGCTGGAGCACGGCGGCGACCACACGTTCTGGTTCTGGCGCGATGGCTGGTCGTTCCCGTCGGGCCACATCGCGCTGTTCGCGAGCCTGTGCGTTCCGCTCGCCGTCGCCTACCCTCGCCTGCGTCCGGTGCTCGCGATCGTCGTCGCCGCCGGCTGCGCGCGCGTGCTCGCCCACGCGCACTTCATCGGGGACGTGCTCGGTGGCGTCGCGCTGGCGACCGGGCTCACGTGGCTGTGCGCGGCGTGGCTGCGCCGCGCGTTGCCGTCGCAGATACGGCCAGTGTACCTGCAATGATCAGCGCCGCGCCTCCGACCGTGCCGAGTGCCGGCGTCTGGCCGAAGATCACGAGCTGCCACACGATCGCGAAGCAGATCTGGACGTAGCCGATGCTGGTCGCGCGGCCCGCGCGTTCGATCGCGAGGCCCTTGGTCAGAAACACCTGGCCGATCTGCGTCGTGCAGCCGATCGCGACGAGCCAGATCCAGTCCGTCGCGCTCGGCACGACGAAGTCCATCGCCGCCCACGGCACCGACAGCGGCGTCGCGACGAGCGGGAAGTAGAACACGATGACGAGCGGATGCTCGCCGGAGCGCATCGTCCCATCCGGCTGCCGCTGCGGCGACGTCAGCTGGCGGACCGTCACGTACGCGATCGACGACAGCGTCGCCGACACCAGCGCGATCACGAGGCCCGCCGGATCGGCGACCGCGCCGACGCCGGGATGGACGACGAACAGCACGCCGACAATCCCGCAGACGATCGCGAACGCGGTCGCCCAGCCGATCGGCTCGCCGAGGATCCGCCACGCGAGGATCGCGGTGAGCAGCGGCTGGACGTAGTAGAGCGTCGTCGCGTCGGCGAGCGGCAGCCTGACGAGCGCGACGTAGTAGCAGGCGAGCGCCGAGAACCCGAGGAAGCCGCGCAGCAGGAGCTTGCCGCGCTGCTTGCCCCACGGCGACAGGTTCGCCCGCTTCACCATCACGTACGAGATGACGAGCGTCATCGCGGCGCGCGCGAGCACGATCTCGCCGGTCGGCAGATCGGCCGCCGCGAGCTTCACCAGCACGGACATCGCCGAGAAGCCCAGCGCGGAGAGCGCCATGTACGCGACGCCGCGCGACAGCATATCGGCCTATTTGATGCCAGACGACGCCGATTCGTCTACTCGGCCGCCGCACAGCGAGCGAGAAGAGCAGGAGCACAGATCATCGTCAGCTCGCTGCCGACCTGCGACGCGAGCCTGATGGGCTGGGCCTCGCCGCTCGACAGCGTGCCGGCCGAGCGCTGCAGCGTCAGTCAGTTGAGGCCGACGTCACAGACGAGCACGCTGAGCGGGTGGACCGGTCTCGAGTCGATTCTCGTACGGGCCCCTGCCGAGCACGAGTACGAGTACGAGCACGAGTACGATCAGGTCGTGATCGCGGCCGCGAGGTGGCGGGCGATCAGCGGATGGATCTCGAGCTTTGGCTTGTATGTCGCGAGCAGGCCGGCGATCGACGCGAGCACGCGACCGAGCAGTACGAACGAGCGCGGGATCGTCAGGCCGCCGAGCTGCTTCACGTGCGCGATCTGGTCGGCGAACGCCGCCTGCCAGTCGACCTCGGACGCCTGCGCACCCGGCTTCAGCGCGCCGATCAGCGCGGACGTCAGGTCGACGAGCTGATCGGGATCGTCGGCGGAGAAGCCGAGCGTCGCGAGCTCGGTCGCCGCATTGGCGTGGTTGCCGCCGGCGATCGCGAGGACGAGGCGCGCGTATGCGGCGCGCTCTTCCTTGCCGAGGTCGAGCATGCAGCCGAAGTCGAGCAGCGCGAGCTTGCCGCTCGTCGTCACGAGGAAGTTGCCCGGATGCGGATCGGCGTGGACCTGGCCGCGGACGAGGATCTGCGCCGCGACCTCACCGACGAGCTCGGCGAGCAGGCGGTCGCGTTCGTCGAGCTTGCCGTCGGTCGTCATGCGCTCGAGCCACGTCGTCAGGCGCTCGCCCTCGATGCGCGTCATCGTCAGGATGCGCTTCGTCGACGCGCCCGCGATCGGCCGCGGCACCGTCACGCCGCCGGTGAACGCCCACAGCGCGTCGGCCTCGGCCTCGTAGTCGAGCTCGATCGCGAGCGCGCGCGACAGCTCGGCGGTGAGCGTCGGCAGGTCGATGCCGGGGATGTCGCCGACCGTCGATGCGATCGTGCGCAGTGCCGCGATGTCGGCGGCGATCACGTCCTCGATGCCGGGGACCTGGACCTTGACGACGACGCGCGTGCCGTCGAGGAGCGTCGCGGCATGGACCTGCGCGAGGCTCGCGGCGGCGAGCGGCGTGTCGTCGAGCTCGGCGAACACCTCGTCGATCTTCGCGCCGAGCTCGGCCTCGATCCGCGCGCGGATCGCAGCCGCGTCGATCGCCGGGACCTCGTCCTGCAGCTTCGCGAGCTCGGTCGCCCAGATCGGCCCGACGAGGTCGGGGCGGCACGACGCGAGCTGGCCGATCTTCGCGATGCCGCCGCGCAGCTCGGCGGCGTAGGCGGCGGTCCGCGCCGCGAGGTCGCGATGATCCTCGTCGCGCAGTGCGGGCGTGCCGGTGCGCGCCGCGTTCGCGAGGCGCAGCCAGCGCTGGCGCGCGAACAGCGCGGTCGCATGCTGTGCGATCTTCGCCATGCGCGGCGTCGCGCGGCTCGCGCTCGTCGCCTGGTCGCGGACGGCATCGACGAGGCCTTGCGCGTTGCGCACGATCGCGCCGCCGTCGCGCGCGAGGTCAAGCGACATCGCGTCGAGCCGGACGCCGACGTTCTTGACGAGACGCGCGGTGTACGCGGCGGTCTCGCGCAGCGGCTGGAGCAACTCTTCGAGCGTGGTCATTTGCGTAGCTCCTCGAGGCAAGGGGTGCAGACGATCGCGCGATCACCACCGACGGCGATCGCGGCTTCGCGGCCACGGGGCAAGAGGTCGTTGCAGCGCGAGCACACCGCGTTCTTGGCGAGCACGATCGGCTGCCACGCGATCACGTCGTCGGGATCCGCGTCCGCCTTCGGCCTCGAGTCGCGCGAGGTCTCGCCGCGGGCGGCGCGCGCGATCGCGTGGCTGTCGGCGACGACATCGCCGACGAGGCCGAACGCGTGGCCGAGCACGTTGCGGACGAGGTTCGAGACGGAGATGCCGAGGTCTTGCGCGCGCTTGCGCAGCTCGGCCTCCAGGCTCTCGGGAACGCGCGTGTGTATCACGCGCTCCTTCCGCTCCTGCTCGTCGGGATCTTCGGTCGGCGGCCGCTTGCGTGTCACGTTGTGACACACGATGTATCACGTCGTGACACAAGTCAAGGACGACTACATCCAGCCGAACCGACCGGTGATCATGACGTATGGCGCGGCCGCGAAGATGTCGCCGGTCGATCCGAGACCGCTCGGCGCTCTCGCGATCACGGTTGCCGCAGGTGCGCGCAGCCACATCGCGTCGAGACCGAAGTCGAGCGCGTAGCCGATGAGGTAGCAGTCGCCCTCGATGCCCGCGCCACCGCCGACGCCTGGGCCCGCGTAGCCCTCGATGTCGTCGTCGCCGTCGAACCAGCGCGCGCCGCCGTGCATGAACAGCCGCACCGCGAGGTGCTCGTTCTTCGCGGCCAGTGGCCACGCGCGCTTGAGGTCGGCGCCGCCGAACGAGTACGACGCCGTCGGGGTCGGATCGCACTCGCTGCCGTAGCAGTCGATGCCGAACATGCCGGGCTCGGTCGCGCCGCCGAACAGGCTGAGCGTCCACGCCCCACGGCGCAGGCCGAGCGAGAGCTGGAATCGCGGCGCGCCGTCGAACGCCGCGAGATCGCCGCGATAGTCCGCGCCGCCGATGCCCTCCTCGACGAACACGCCCTCGGCAGCGGCCGTGCCGCCGAGCCCGGCGAGGATCGCGATCGACAGGAAGATCGAGCGCATGTCCTTACGTCGCACGACGAGCAGGCGACGCGAAGCGGGTCGTTCTGGCGCGTCATCGCGCGCTGCGGACTGGGCGTATCAGCACGCGCGCCGCGACCGCACCCACGCGCCGAGCTCGCTCGCACCGACCGGCAGCCGCGTGCGGCGGATCTCGTCGAGCGTGGTGCGCAGCTCGTCCATCGACGAGAACCGGGCCTTCGGATCGGGGGCGAGCGCGGTGCGTGCGACCTCGGCGACATCGGGCGCGAGCCGCGCGACGACGCTGTCGAGTATCGCCCCGCTGCGCATCGCATCCATGACCGCGGCCGGCGTATCGCCGGCAAACGGCCGCGCCCCCGTCACGAGCTCGACGAGCATCACTGCGAGGCCGAACTGATCGCTCGCCGCGGACAGCGGCTCGCCGCCGAGCTGCTCCGGGCTCATGTAGGCGTACGTCCCTCTCACCGCACCCGCCGCGGTGAGATCCGCGAGCGCGGTCGCCTTCGTGATGCCAAAGTCGGCGAGCTTGACGTCGCCGGTCCGCGACACGAGCACGTTGCCGGGACCGACGTCGCGATGGACGAGGCCGAGCGGCAGCCCGCGCTCGCCGCGCGCATCGTGCAGGTACTGGAGGCCGAGGGCGAGCTCGGAGATGACGTGGAGCGCGAGCGGCTCGGGCAGCACGACATCGCTGAGGTCGCCGCCGTCGAGGTACTCGAGCACGACGTAGTAGAGGCCGTCGTCGACGCCGAGGCCGAGCACGGCGACGAGGTTGCGATGCCGCAGCTTGCCGGCGAGCGTCGCCTCGCGGATCAGCGCGCGCTCGAGGTCGGCGTGACCGACGAGCTCGGGCGCGAGCGCCTTGATCGCGACCTCGCGCGAGAACCCCGACGCGCCGTGGCTCCTCGCGAGGTAGACCTCGGCCATCCCGCCGCGCCCGAGCACGCGTACCAGCTCGTACGGACCGAGGCTACGCCGCATGGACCTGGCTCACTCGATACCTTGATACGCGCGGACGCGACGCCGCATCCCTTCCCTGTATCATCCGGCCGTGGCCCGCGCGGCGACCGTGTACAGCGACATCCTCGACGGTGGAACCGGGCGCGTGCGCTGCCAGCTCGTCGTCGTCGACGGTCCCGACCGCGGCCGCGCATGCCGGCTCGGCGAAACCGAGGTCCTCGTCGGTACCGACCGCGGCGTCGACCTCGTGCTCTCCGACGATCGCGTGTCGGGCAAGCACGTCGCGATCCGCGCCGACGGCTCGCGGTTTGTCATCCGCGACCTCGGCTCGACGAACGGCACGTGGTTCGAGGGCTCGCGCGTCGCCGAGGTGACCGTGCCGGCCGGCACGACGCTGCTCGTCGGTCGGTCTGCACTGCGCGTCGAGCCCGAGGCGCAGGCGCTCGATCTGCCGCCGAGCCAGGCGCGCCGGTTCGGCGAGCTCGTCGGCGAGAGCCTCGCGATGCGCGAGGTGTTCGCGGTGCTCGAGCGCGTCGCCGCGACCGATGCGACGGTGCTCGTCGAGGGCGAGACCGGCACCGGCAAGGAGCTCGTCGCGCGCGCGGTCCACGACGCGTCGCCGCGGCGCAGGGGACCGTTCGTCGCCGTCGACTGCGGTGCGCTGCCCGAGGGCCTGCTCGAGAGCGAGCTGTTCGGCCACGTGCGCGGCGCGTTCACCGGCGCGGCCCATGCGCGCACCGGCATGCTCGTGCGCGCCGACGGCGGCACGCTGTTCCTCGACGAGCTCGGCCGGATCTCGCCGACGCTGCAGGCGCGCCTGCTCCGCGTGCTCGAGGAGCGCGTCGTGCGTCCGCTCGGCGGTGACAGCGAGCGCGCGATCGACGTGCGCATCATCGCCGCATCGCGCGACGACCTCGACGCCGAGGTCGCGACCGGCCGCTTCCGCGCCGATCTCATGTATCGGCTCGCCGTCGTGCGCGTCGCATTGCCGCCGCTCCGCACGCGCCGCGAGGACATCCCGCTGCTCGTCCGCGAGCTGCTGCGGCGGCGCGGCCTCGTCGACGAGCCTGCGACCGGTCCGGGCCTCGAGCGCCTGACCGCGCACGGCTGGCCCGGCAACGTGCGCGAGCTGCGCAACGTCCTCGATCGCGCGCTCGCTCTCACGCCCGGCGCGCACCGCTTCACCGACCTCGCGATCCGGCTCGGCCCCGGCGTCGTCGCCGGCGAAGGCCTCGCGGTGCGCACCGACCTGCCCTACGCCGACGCGAAGGCAATGGTGCTGCACGATCTCGAGCGCCGCTATCTCGCCGACGTGATCGCGCGCGAGGGCGGCAACCTGTCGGCCGCGTCGCGCGCGTCGGGCATCGATCGCAAGCACCTCCGCGCGCTCGCGCGCAAGCACGGCCTCGTCGATGGTCCGGACCGCGATCCGGTCGATCTCGACGAGGGCGATTAGCACACGCGCACGACGATCGCCGAGATGTTGTCGCGGCTGCCGGCGGCGAACGCGGCGTCGACGAGCGCCCTGCACGCGCGCTCCGCGGAGAGCTGCAATAGCTCGGCGATGCGCGCCTCGGACAGCGGCTCCGACAGGCCGTCGCTGCACAGCAGATAGACATCGCCCGGCAGCGCGCGGCTCGCGCTGACCTCGGGCTCGCCCGTCGGCGTGCCGAGCGCGCGCGTGACGACGTGCCGCCACGGAAAGTGCTCGATGTCCGCCGGCGGCGTCCCCGACGCGATCATCTGCGCGAGCAGCGAGTGATCGATCGTCAGCTGCGCGAGCACGCCGTCGCGCAACCGATACACGCGGCTGTCGCCGACGTGACCGATCACCGCGCGATCGTCCGCGATACGCAGCACGGCGACCGTCGAGCCCATTTGCTCGAGCACGCCGGTGCGCTGCGCGCTGATCCGTTCGTTCGCGAGGCGCGTCGCGACGATGATCTCGTTCTCGTCGATCGCGCGCGCCGGATCGATCGTGTACGGCCACGTGACGTCGACATCGCTCGACGTCTTGCGCACGAGCTCGCAGATCGCCTCGACCGCGAGCGCGCTCGCGACCTCGCCGCCCTCGTAGCCGCCCAGGCCATCGGCGACGACGAACAGGCCGAGGTCGGGACGTACGCAGATCGCGTCCTCGTTGTTGTCGCGACGACCGGAGACCGTGAGTGCGAAGGCATCGAGCTGCATGCCCTCCGCTAAAGCGCGCCACGTGCCAGCCGTAGGTTGTCGTCGATCCTCGGACGCCTGGGGCGGCGCCACCCCGGAACCGCCACACGGCCTGGGGTGCTATGTTGCAACTCCATGGACGTCGTAGACGCGATCGGCAATACGCCGCTGATCGAGCTGAAGAAGGTTGCCAAGGGCCTGCCGAACCGCGTGTTCATCAAGTGCGAGCACCTGAACCCCGGCGGGAGCATCAAGGACCGCACCGCGCGCGCGATCATCCTCGACGCCGAGGCGCGCGGCGTGCTCGTGCCGCACTCCGATCCGCCGATGACGATCATCGAGGGCACCGCCGGCAACACCGGCATGGGCTTCGCGCTGATCGCCGCGTCGCGCGGTTACCGCTGCATCTGCGTGATCCCGGAGCGGGTCGCGGCCGACAAGCGCATCGCGCTTCGTCAGCTCGGCGCCGAGGTCTATGTCGCGAAGGCCGCGGGCATCAAGAGCCCCGACAATTTCCGCAACGTCGCCGCGCGGCTCGCCGAGGAGAACGGCTGGTTCCTCACGAACCAGTTCCACAATCCCGCCAACCTCAACGCGCACTACGGCGCGCCCGGCATCTCGGGCACCGGCCCCGAGATCTGGAAGCAGATGGGCGGCCCCGAGGGTCAGAAGATCGGCGCATTCGTGTCGAGCGCGGGCACCGGCGGCACGATCACAGGCGCCGGCAAGTTCCTGAAGGAGCAGCAGCCCGACATCAAGGTCGTGATGGCCGACCCGTACGGCTCCGGTCTCGGCGAGTGGGTCAACACCGGCGAGCTCGGTCCCGACGGCCCGTTCGTGATCGAGGGCATCGGTTCGGCGAGCGTGCCGTCGAACCTGCACCGCCAGCCGCTCGATTACGCCGAGAAGGTGCACGACGACGAGGCGCTCGCGATGGTCGAGCGGCTCAGCAAGGAAGAGGGCCTCACCGTCGGCGGCTCGACGGGCGTCAACGTCGTGGCCGCCCTGCGCGTCGCCGCGCGCAAGGACCTCGCCGGTCCGGTCGTGACGATCGCCGCCGATCTCTGGGATCGCTACCGGTCGACCGCGTGGATGAAGGCGTGGGAGCAGCGCGAGCTCGACGGCGTCGTGTTCCTCCAGCCCACGCCAAAGACCTAGCGAAGCGATTCAAACGGCGGGCGCCCCCTAGTACACTGCCAGGGGTGAAGGTCTTTCTGAGCTACGCACTGTCGCTCGCAGGCCTGGGGTTCATCGCAGCGGCGGTGGCAGGGGCGATGCTCGTCAACCTGAGCTACGTGGGCGCGCGCTTCAACATGATCAACATGCTGAGGCAGAGCGCGAACAAGGCCGAGCTCATGTGCAAGACCGCCAAGCTCACGTTCTACCAGCCGCTCGGCGAGGCGATGAAGATCGCCGCGATGGCGCAGACGACCGACCTGAAGATCCTGGCGATGTCGACGCTGCCGACGTACGACGCCAATTGCCAGATGGTGACGATGCACTGGAAGAAGCTGTTCGGCCGCGGCAAGAAGGGCGCAGCGCTCGTCATCGGCGGGCTCGCGGCGGCGATCGCCGTGAAGACGTCGCCGGTCCTCCACATCATCGTCGTCGTGATCGCCGCGGTCGCCGCGATCTGGTTCATGGTGACGAAGTCCGAAAACGAACGATCGCTCGTGCGCGCCCGCGCCGAGATCTTGCCCGAAGTGGATCGTGCATTCGCCGAGGGCCGCTACGTCCGGTACGGCTGAGCTCCGGAGGACGCGACCGCTCGTCTGTGCTCAGATGCGCGCATGAAAGCACGCGCTGCCGTCGCATTCGCCGCCGGAAAACCGCTCGAGATCGTCGACGTCGATGTCGCGGGCCCCAAGGCCGGCGAGGTCATGGTCCAGATCAAGGCCACGGGTGTCTGCCACACCGACGCCTTCACGCTCTCCGGTGACGATCCGGAAGGCGTCTTTCCGTCGATCCTCGGCCACGAGGGCGGCGGCGTTGTCGTCGAGGTCGGTCCCGGCGTCACGAGCGTGAAGCCCGGCGACCACGTCATCCCGCTCTACACGGCCGAGTGTCGCAAGTGCAAGTTCTGCCTGTCGGGCAAGACGAACCTGTGCCAGGCCGTGCGCGCGACGCAGGGCAAGGGCCTCATGCCCGACGGCACGTCGCGCTTCTCGCACAACGGCAAGCAGCTGTTCCACTACATGGGAACGAGCACGTTCTCCGAGTACACGGTGCTCCCCGAGATCTCCGTCGCGGTGATCGACAAGGCCGCACCGCTCGAGAAGGTGTGCCTGCTCGGCTGCGGCGTGACGACCGGCATCGGCGCCGTGCTCAACACCGCGAAGGTGACGCCCGGCTCGACGGTCGCCGTGTTCGGCCTCGGCGGCATCGGCCTCGCGGTGATCCAGGGCGCGGTGATGGCGAAGGCGTCGCGCATCATCGGCGTCGATCTCAACCCGAGCAAGTTCGAGCTCGCAAAGCAGATGGGCGCGACCGACTGCGTGAACCCGAAGGATCACAGCGCGCCGATCCAGCAGGTGCTCGTCGACATGACCGACGGCGGCCTCGACTACACGTTCGAGTGCGTCGGCAACGTCGACGTCATGCGCGCCGCGCTCGAGTCCTGTCACAAGGGCTGGGGCGAGTCGACGATCATCGGCGTCGCGGGCGCGGGCCAGGAGATCAAGACCCGGCCGTTCCAGCTCGTCACCGGTCGCGTATGGCGCGGCAGCGCGTTCGGCGGCGTTCGCGGTCGCACGCAACTCCCGGGCATGGTCCAGCAGGCGATGAGCGGCGAGATCGCGCTCGACCCGTACATCACGCACAACATGCCGCTCGAGAAGATCAACGAGGCGTTCGACCTGATGCACGAGGGCAAGTCGATCCGCACCGTGATCCACTTTTAGCTCTTCGCGGGGAGCTGCACGATCGAGAACACCGCGCCGGTCGGATCGTTGACGACCGCGATGCGCCCGTACGGCGTGTCGAACGCCGGCACGCTGACCTTGCCGCCGAGCGCGGTGAGCTTCTTCGCCGCGGCATCCGTGTTCGGCACGGCGAAGTACGCCATCCAGTGCGGCGGGACGCCCGCCCACTCCTTCGTCATCTGCAGCACGCCGCCGACCGTCTTCGCTCCCTTGTGCAGCGTGTAGTACTCGATCGGACCGCCCTCCATCTTGTGCGGCTCGAGGTCGAACACGCTGCAGTAGAAGTCGCGCGCCTTCGCCGCATCCGGCGTGTTGACCTCGTACCAGGTCATCGCGCCCGGCTCGTCGATGCGCTGCGCGCCGGTGTGCCGCTTGGGCTGCCACACGCCGAACACCGCGCCGGTCGGATCGGTGAAGACCGCCATGCGACCTTCCTCCATCACGTCCATCGGTCCCATCATCACGTTGCCGCCGGCCGCCTTCACCTTCGTGATCGTGTCGTCGAGGTCGTCGGACGCGAAGTACACGCTCCACGCCGGCGGCATCTTCATCTCGGGACCGATCTGACCGAGACCTGCGACGTGATCGTTGCCGAGGTTCGCCATCGCGTAGTGTCCGCTCTCCGGACCGCCGATCGCGAACGTCCACTCGAATAGCCCCTTGTAGAACTCGCGGGCCTTCTCGGCGTCCGTCGTCATCAGATCGACCCAACAGATGGTGCCGGGCTCGTGCTTGTTGATCGTCGTCATGGTCGGACGAGCCTACGATGCGAGCCGCGGGAGTGCGTGCCGATATCAGCGCAGGTTGGTGTCGAGATCGTACGGGCCGCAGTGACTCGGATCGAAACCGTCGACGTACAGCCAGTAGAGCGTGCTGCTACTGATCGTGACGTTCGCGATCGATGGCCCGAATCCGCACGAGTCGTCGTTGCACCCGATCTGATTGCCGTTGACCCGCTTGACGTACAGCACCGGATCCCATGCCGGTTCGGGGCAGATGTTCGCGTCGAGCATCAGCGTCTGGCCGGGACAGCTCGTGAAGAAGTACGCGAGGTCCTTGCCGCCGGAGCCGGGCGCATCGCAGTTCTGGTCGATCGGGTCCTCGAGGTTGGTCGATCCGCACGTGTTGCCGGTCAGCGTCTGCTGTCCAGACGGCAACGGCATGCCGTCGCGCTTGCCGGGCACGACGCGCAGCGCGAGCTGTCCTGCTGTCGTCGCGGTGTCGGCATCGACGACGATGCAATTCTCGCCGGCCGCGAGCGATACCGCGAGCTGGCTCTCGCTGCCGCCGCAAGCGTCGGTGTTGCACGCCGCGGCGCCTGCGCCGGTGCCGACCTGCGCGCACGGCTTCTTGTATACGCGGAGCACGGTGTCGAACGACGACCCGAACGTGTCGAAGTAGTAGACCTGCGGTGCATCGAGCGTCACGCGATAGAACAGGTCGTTGCCGCCGACGCCGCCGCAGCCGTTCGGCGAGACATCGTCGGTCGCAGCGCGCGAGTCCGCCATGAACATGCCACCGGCGGTGACGTTGACCGCACCGGCCGGCTTGTCGTTCGCCGCACACTGCGGATCGATCGTGTCGCAGTTCTGATCGATGCCGTCGCCGCAGATCTCGACGTCCGGGACGCAGCCATCGACGAGCGGCGGTGCGTCGACGAGCTGCGCGTCCGGCGCGCTGGTCGCGTCGAGCTCGCACGTCAGCGTCGCCGGCGAGCAGACGAGCGGCGTCGGGCAGTTCGCGTTCTCGGTGCACGGCGCACCGGGCCTGGGCGCGGGCGAGTAACACCCAACGACGACCATCGCCAACAGCGCGCCCCGCATCTCCTCCATGCTCGCCCCGGGCGGCGAGCGTTGCAACTGCTACCTGGCGCCGCAGGTCAGCCATTCGGCGAGCAGCGCTCGTTCGTCGGCCGATGGCCCGCCCGCCGGTGGCATCGTCGGCGTCATCCCGGTCGTCTTCTCCGCGATCTTGGCGCCCCAGGTGCGGACGTCGTCGGCGGTGTCGAAGTTCACCCCGAGCGGTGCACGCTGGCGCATCGCCTGCGGCACGCTGCTCGAGTGACAGCCTCGGCACCAGTTGATGACGAACGGTGCGCCGAAGTTGTCGTAGTCGAGGTACGACGTGTCGCACACGTCGGGCTCGACGATCGGGTCGTCGTCGTCGTCGCGCGTGACCGAGTCCGTGCCGCACGCGGCGAGCACGAGCGCGAGGCTAAGCAACGAACGCATCGAACACCTCCGTCGGGCCGAGGTGGCCGACCGCATCGACGCCGCACGCCTTCAGCACGCCGGCGACGAAGTGGCTCGACATCACCGCGCGTCCGTTCGCGGACTTCTCGCCCGTCGAGAAGTCGACCGTCGCGGCCTCGAGACCGTCGGTCGTCGCGCCGTATGCGCAGCCGCCCTTGACGTTCGCGCCGATCACCATCGCCGACGTCACCGGCCAGTGGTCCTTGCCCTGCGCCGAGTTGAGCTTCGGCGTGCGCGAGAACTCGGAGAAGCAGACGACGACGGTCTCGTCGAGCAGCGTCGAGCCCGCCGCGCCACCGGGGCGCGCCGCGAGGCCGTCGAGCAGCTGGGTGAGGCCGGCGAACGTCGTCTCGTGCAGCGCCGCCTGATCGGTATTGGTGTCGTGGGTGTCCCACGCGAGCCGCGTGTTGAGCATCACCGACTGCGAGATGTCGCGGCCGAGAGCGTCGAGCGCGAGGTCGACCTGGCTCGCGAGCGTCAGCGTGCGGCCGCGTGTGCCGAAGCCGTCGCGCACCGCCTGCAGCTCCTTGCCCCGGCGAATGCCCTCGACGTAGTCGTCGACGCGCTTCTTGTTGTAGCCGAGCGCGCCGCGCGTCGCCTTCACGCGATCGGCGGTCGCGTTCGCATACTTCGCCAGGAGCTGGTCCTCGGCGTTCGTCGTGACGAGCGGCGAGCGACCGTTGGTCTGGTACGCCTGCGCCGGATCGAGCAGCGCGATGATCTGATTGGTCGCGCCGACGCGGCCCGCGCTCACCGCGTACTGGCCGGCATAGGCGGTGTCGCCGAGGATCAGGTACGGCAGCGGCAGGTCGTTGCCGTTGTCGTGCGCGACGATCGCGCCCATGTCGGGGTTCGTCTCGTTGCGCGTGCCGGTCGCCATGCGCTTCAGGCACTCCTGGTGCGCGACGCTCGCGACCGAGATGCCGCGGACGACCGCGGTCAGGGCGGCGTACTTCGCGAAGTAGCTGGTGACGTTCGGCCGGCTCGCATCGGCGAACACATCGAGGTTGCCGAACATGCGCTTCGCGCCGACGGGCACGTCGATCTTCGCCGACTGCACCTTCGGATCGAGCGCGTAGGTGACGTCCCAGCCGCCCTGCGCGAGGACCATGACGAGGCGCTTCTTCGTGGGAAGCGCGGGCTCGGCGACGAGGCGGCGCACCGGCGACAGCATGGCGAATGCACCGGCCGCGCCGGCGAGCTTGAAGAGGTCTCGACGGTTCATGGTCATCTCCTAGTAGAACAGGCTGCGGAAGTTGCTCAGCATGCCGATCAGCGTCAGCTTCCACGCGCGGCTGCGATTGTTCGTTGCGGTGAACGCCTCGTCGTAGAGCGCGTAGGTCTCGTCCACCTCGGGCGAGTCGGGCGAGACGAGCTCGCCGTAGATGCGCGCGTGGAGCAGCGCGAGCTGCTTGCGGATCACCGCCGGATCGGTCGCGCCGACTGCCGCCTCGGTGAACAGCGTGCGCTGCGCGAGCGGCGCGGTCATGTCGTGCTCGACGACGAAGTCGGCAGCAGCGGCGGCGGCTTGCTTCGCGACGAGGCTCGACGTCGCGTTCATCGTGTGCACCGAGTCGGTGACGAAGTAGTTGTCGATGCCGCCGGCGAGGACGCGGAAGCCGATGAAGTCGCTGTCGAGCAGGTCGGCCTCGCCGTAGGTCGTGCCGCGGAGCTTCTGCGCGCTGTTTGTCGACCACGAGAAGCCGGTGAGGTCGCGCAGCATGCGGTTCATCTGCTCGGGCCTGAGCTTCAGCTCGCCGACGGTCGTCTCGGCGGCGGTCGCGTCGGTGTCATGCGAGATGCGGAACTCGTCGGACAGCACGATCTGCTTCGCGAGCTGTTTCGCGCTGTAGTTGCTCTCGACGAACGACTTCTGCAGCCTCGCGATCCACGCCTTCGACACCTCGCCCTGGGCAACCTCGGTGAGGTACGAGGCGAACCGCGTCGCGGTGCACTGCGCGAACCGCGGATCGCTCGCGATCGCCTCGCCCAGGCCTGCCATCGCGCCGGTGCCGCCGGTGTCCTGGCCGAAGAACATCGGCGGGCGCTTGTTCGTGGTGCGCCACTGGTTGGCGGTGTTCGGCGTGTAGAACGTCTGCGGATATGCGTCGACCTGCACCGGCGCGATCTGGCGCTTGAACGTGAACAGGTAGCTCGCGAGCGGATCGAGCGTCTGGTGGCAGCCCGCGCACGACGGGTTCGCGACGACCGCATTCGCAACGACGTCGGGATCCGAGAGGTCGACCGACGTGTCGATGATGATGTCGCTGGCGAGGAAGTCGTGGCAGAGCAGCGAGCGCGAGACGAGGTTCGCGCGGCCGCGGTTGTAGTTGAATCCCGTCGAGCGCCAGCGATCGAACAGCGCGTTCGTCACGAGGATGCCGAGCGCGGCGCGGCCGTCGGTGTAGTGCGTGCGCGTCCACTTGGCCGCGGCACCGGTGTGCTCGAGGCCCCACACGGCGGCGCTCGTGGCGTTCGACATCGTGTAGTCGGCCGTCACGATCTTCGTGTAGGGCTGATCCGACATCACGATGTCCTCGATCAGCCGCAGCGGCTCCTCGTAAAGGCTGTTGATCTCGCGCGCCGTCGCGGTCGCCAGCGGGCCGATGTTCGGGAACGTGAACTGCGGCTGCTCGATTCGCATCAGCAGCGTCGCGTTGTGCAGCTCGCGGATCGTCTCGCCGAACTCCGGCGACGCGATGTAGCGATCGACGATCGCGGGCAGCGCGTTCGGGTCGGCGTCGACCGCGCGCAGGTCCTCGACCGACGGCCGCATCCCGCGCAGCGCCAGTGATGCGCGCGTCAGGTGCTGGGTCGGCGTCAGGTACACCGCGGTCGGGCTGACCTCGTCGGGTGGCGTGTCGTCGCCGCCGGGGCCCGGTGTACTGCCGGTACACGCCACCGCGAAGCTGGCGCAGAACATGGAAGCGAGGAGCCGCATGGCCGTCCCCTACAGCAAGGTCGAGACCGAGTGCCCTCGTCGTCATCTCGCGAGGTTATGTGCTTAACTGGACCCGCGTTTGTCGGGTCAGACCTGCACCCTTGTAGGGAACACCCGACAATGTCCGCCCACGGAAGGCCCCACCGCGTGACCGAGGTCGAGACCAAGCTCCAGCAGCGTGCCGGCGTCGTCCACGTCGTGACCTCGCTGCGCGTCGACGTGATCGATGGCCCCGACCGCGGCGCCACCATCACCGGCGGCGACACGATCTCGGTCGGCACCGCGCGCGATAACGCGCTCGTCGTCGGGGACTTCACGGTCTCGCGCTATCACCTCGAGGCCGTCGCCCAGCCGGGCGGCATCCTCGTCACCGACCTCGGCTCGACGAACGGCACCTACGTCGGCGCCGTCCGCATCGAGCGCGCGATCGTTCCTCCGGGTACCGCGATCACGCTCGGCGGCACGACGATCCGGTTCGACGACGCGCTTCGCCGCACGGTGCCCGCGAGCACCGAGGTGCGCCAGCTCGGCGGCATGGTCGCGCGCTCGCCGCAGATGCTGCAGCTGTTCGCCGACATCGAGCGCGTCGCGGCGACGCCGACGTCGATCCTGATCGTCGGCGAGTCCGGCACGGGCAAGGAGCTCGTCGCCGAGGCGATCCACGCGCAGTCCGGCCGCGCGCGGATCCCGCTCGTCACGATCGACTGCGGCGCCCTGCCCTCGACGCTGCTCGCGAGCGAGCTATTCGGCCACGAGCGCGGCGCGTTCACCGGCGCCGACCGCATGCACGCGGGCGCATTCGAGCGTGCAGGCGATGGCACCGTCTTTCTCGACGAGATCGGCGAGCTCCCTGCGACCGATCAGGTCTCGCTGCTCGGCGTGCTCGAGCGCCGGCGCTTCCGCCGCGTCGGTGGCACGGGCGAGGTCGACGTGCGCGCGCGCGTGATCGCGGCGACCAATCGCGACCTCCGCGCCGAGGTCAACAACAACCGGTTCCGTCACGACCTCTATCACCGACTCGCGGTCGTCGTGCTCCGGCTGCCGCCGCTCCGCGATCGCCGCGAGGACATCGTGCCGCTCGTCGATCACTTCGCGCGCGAGCTCGGTGCCTCCGGACCCGCAGAGACCGTGTTCGGTGCCGAAGTGCTCGCGCGGTGGCAAAAGCATCCGTGGCCCGGCAACGTGCGCGAGCTTCGCAATGCCGTCGAGGCCGCGCTCGTCGTCGGTCCCAACGCGCACCTCGCGACCGGCGAGCCCGCCGCGACCGCGCGCGATGCCTCGGAGCCGCTCGGGCCGTACAAGGACGCGCGCGCCGCCGTCGTCGGCGACTTCGAGCGTGCCTATCTCTCGCGCCTGCTCGCCGAGGCCAACGGCAACGTCTCGCAGGCCGCGCGCATCGCGAAGATGGATCGCTCGCACCTCATCGACCTGCTCCGCCGCCACGGCCTCAAGGCCTAGGCGCGCCGCCGATCGAGACGTTCACATTCACGAAGTTCATCGGCAGCGGCCGCACGAGCGCCACCGGCATACCGAACGCGAACGATTCCGCCGCCAGCCCCGTGTACAGCTGGAGCTTCGCGTCGATCGCGACGATGTCGAGCCGGCGATCGCCGTCGAGGTCGCGTGTCACGAGCGCGAGGATCGGCGCGCACTGCTGGCAATCGTAGTTGCACGTGCAGTTCGCCCCGGGGCACTGGTTCGCGTTGCAGTTCTCGACGCACTTGCAGCTGTCGCCGGGGAACGCGATCCGCTCGACGCCGCCATCACTGCGCATCCGGTACAGCTTCCGATTCGGAAACGGCGCGATCACCAGCTGCGGGTCGTCGAGCGTCGGCAGCGCGCAGCCCGCAAACGAGGTCCCCTCGAGGTTCGGCTCCGGATCGCTCGAGCACGACCGCGCCTTCGACGGCGGATCGCAATCGAGCTCGAGCTGCGCGACGTCGTTGAGGTCATCGGCCTTCGTGTGCACGCGCACCGACGCGCCAAATGCCGCGAGGTCGAGCTTGCCGTCGCCATTCAGATCGAGCCAGTCGAGGCTGCGCATGCCCGGCGCGCCCGGTGTCGCGCCACCCGACGTGTTCGCGAGCGTCTGGTTCGAGAGCGAGCGCGCCCCGTCGCTGGTCGCGACGTTGTCGAGGAAGCTGTACGACGCGCCCGCCTTCACGATCGCGTCGGGGAACGAGTCGCGATTCTCGTCGCCCCACACCATGCCCGCCGATGCCGGGACGGTCAGCTCGCGCACCGCGGGTATCTCGCCGAGCTTCCAGATCTCGATGAAGTGCCGCGTCGTCGGCTCGGCCACGTTGAAGCTCGCCGCGACCGTATCGCGCCCGTCGCGGTCGAACCCGATTGCCGCGATGGCCTCGTACGATCGTCCCGCTGGAACCTCCAGCACGGTCTCGCCGATCGCGAGCCGCCCGGGTCCGGTGCTCGCGAGCCGCGGCTCCACGTCGCCCGGCGGCGGCGCGACCCAGCTGAGCGGATCGGTGACGTCGGTGCGCGCTATCGTGGTCCATGCGGTGCCATCCCACCGTGCCTCGTAGCTCTCGCTGGTCATCCCGCGGATCGCGGTGATGCCGAGACGCGTGTCGCACGAGACGCTGCACACCTGCTGCGCGAGCTGTGTGCACGCGTCGGTCCACGCCATCTCGCAGCACGCGGGCACGCGGCTGCACACATCGGCAATGCAGCCCTCGGGCTTCGCCGGTGGCTGGCCGCCGATGCAGACGTTCGCGGGCACGGCGCGATCGTCGAAGCACGTGCCGGTGAGCTCGCCCGCATGTGGCTCGTAGCGGCGTCCGGTCCCGCAGGTGACATCGTAGCGAGTGCAGCGGCCGTCGATCTCGCAACGCCCGCCCTCGCCGAGGTCGCACTGCGCGTCGCTCGTGCAGCGGTAGCTATCTTCGAAGCAACCGGTGGTCGCGAGCGCGACGGCGAGGAGCCAGCAACACGCGTCGGCGAGTGAGCGCGGCGCCGTCGTCCGTGAATGCTTGCAGTCACACCGTCGCTGGGACTCAGTCGCCTGCGCTCGCAACCTCACCATCGTCCGCTCACTGCGAAGCCCGCTGCGTTTGGCGTGATCGCCGCACTCGCGGTGACGCCGCCGTCGGGACGTAGCCGCCAGCGCAACAGCGCCACGCCGACGACGAGCGCGCCACCGGCGGCAACGCCGATGCCGGTCCAGCGCGTCGTCCGTGCGAAGTCGACGCGCGCGTCGTAGTCGGACAGCGTGCCGCTGCGGTCGCTGCCGAGCCGGTAGCTGTACGCAAGCAGCCCGCCTCCGACGAGCAGCGCGGCGCCGCCGAGCGCGACGAAGCCCGTATCCTCGACGTACCAGCGGCGCCGAGGGAGCGGCTTCTCCACGACAACGTCCGGCTGCTGCTTCTGCTTCATGCGTGCCGCGCCGATCGCCTGCTGGGCGAGCGCGACCTGATCGTCGCCGGGCGAGCTGGCGATGAACTGCTCGTAGTAGCCGATCGCCGCGTCGTAGTTGCCAAGGTTCAGCTCGACCTGGCCGAGCGCGAACAGGAGTGCGGGATCCTGTGAGGACTCGTACTGGAGCAGTAGCTCGTGGCGAACGCCTTCGTAGTCTCCGCGCGCGTAGAGCTCGCGAATGCGCGCGATATCCGTCTGCGGCGTCGTCGGCGATGGCTCGTCCGCGTGCGCGACATGCGACGTCGCGGCGACGAGCGCGACGGCCAACGCGAGGCGAGTCATTACCGCTTGGTGCCCGATCCCGAGTCCGTAGGCAAGAGCATCGTCGGATCCCACTCGACCTTGGTCGTCTTGCGTGTGCCATTTGTCGCGCCGGTCGTCGTCGGGGTGCTGGGCTTGCTGTTCGCATTATCCTTGGTCGCCGTTTCGCTCGCGGTGTTGCGAGACGTGTCGGCCGCTGCCGACCGGCGATGTCGCGGCCGCTTCTTCGCGGGCGAAGCAGTCGTGGGGTGCGCGTCGAGACTGCGCGCTGTGTCCTCGTTCGCGGCGTCCGACGCGCGGTTCGCTTCCCCCGTTTCGCGAACCGTCGAGGACTCCGCGTCACTCGACGCCGCAGGATCGCCGGCCGTCGGCGCAGCCTGCGTTGTCGACCGGTCCGTCGGCGTGGCCTGCGTTGTCGCGGGATCCGTCGACGCGGCCCGCGTCGTCGACCGGTCCGTCGGCGTGGCCTGCGTCGTCGCGGAATCCGTCGACTGCGTCGGGATGGTCTGCATCGTCGCGCGATCCGTCGACGGATCGTTCGATGACGCAGGTCGCGTCGACGTGGCCGCGTTCGCGGGCCTGTTCGCCGTATCCGTTGTCGGTGCAAGCGGTGCGGCGATCGGCGTATCCGTTGGCTGCGCCGCCGAATCGCGCGGCTGCGCGCCTGCGGCCGGCGCGCGAGGCACCTCGTCGCGCGTCATCACGACCGCACTCACGATGCCGCCGCCGATGAGCCCGGCGCCGATCATCAAGCCCATGAGTGCGCGACGACGGCGACCCGCCGTGACTGCAGCCGGTCGCGGCGGCGCGTCGAGGCGATCCGGCTCGGTATCGAGCTCGTCGAACTGCAGTCCGTCCGTCGGACCGAATGTCGCGGGCGCTTCCTCCTCGGGCGGCGTCGCTGCGATGAGCGCGATGAGCGAATGCTCGACGGCCGCATGAACGCTGCCGTCGGCAGCTGCCATGGCCGTGACGCCCACGTGCGCCTCGACTGCAGCGGTCCGGGCCGGCGCCTGCTCGATACTCGGCTCGGCGATCGGCACGACGTCGACGACCGTCGCCGCGCCAACCCACGGCACGTCGCGAGGTCCGAGCACGTCGTGCACCCAGCGCGCGACATGCCGCGCGCCGAGGATCGCGCCGGCGCCGGCGCCGAATGTCTCGAGCGCGTCGGCAAACGATCGTGCCGTCGGAAACCGCTTCTGCGGATCCGGCGCGACCGCGTTCATGATGATGTCCTCGAGCACGACGGGGATCGAAGCCTTCACCTTGCGCGGTCGAGGCACGCTGCCCTCGAGCACGCGGTGCAGCGACGCGACGTCGTTGTCGGCCCAGAACAGCCGGTGACCGGTCGCGAGCTCGTACAAGATCACGCCGAGCGAGAAGATGTCGGCGCGCCGATCGAACGCGTGACCACGGCACTGCTCCGGTGCCATGTACGTCACGGTGCCGTGCATCGAGCCCGACAGCGTCGCGACGCGCGTCTCCTTCGCGATCCCGAAGTCCGCGAGCTTCACCGCGCCGTCGAGGCCGACGAGCACGTTGCCCGGCGACACGTCGCGGTGCACGAGCCCGAGCGGTGCGCCGCTCTCGTCGGTGAGCTCGTGCGCGTCGTGGAGGCCACGCGCGACGTCGCGCACGATCGCGAGCGCCACCTCGAGCGGCATAGCCCGCACGCGCGACGGATCGTCGCTCTGCATCAGCGACCGCAACGCCCCGCCGTGCACGTACTCCAGCACGAGGTAGTCGTAGCCGTCGTGCATTCCCGCATCGAGAATCGCGACGAGATTCGGATGCCGTAGCCGCCCACCGAGCCGTGCCTCGCGGCGAAGTCCCTCTGCCGCGCGCGCGTCGCCGCGCAAGTGCTCGAGCGGCCGTTTGATCACCACGTGTCGCTGAAACCCATACGCGCGCTCGATGCGTGCGAGGTCGACGCGTGCCGAGCCGCCCGCGCCGATCGCCTTCACGAGCACGTACGGCCCCACGCGCTCGCGCTCGCGCTCGCGCTCGCCCGTGCGAGCACTGGCGCCGGGCATCACGCGGCACCTCGCTGCGCACGCTCCTCGAGCACCCGCACCAGATCCCCGACCGCCGCGCACGACAGATTCCATTTCCGCTGACGCGCGACCGCCTCGAGGTCGTCCGCCAGTGCGCGTGCCGTCGGATAGCGCTGGTCGACATCCCTCGCGAGTGCCTTGCGCACGATCGCGGCGAGCTCGGGCGGATATCCCGGCCGTCGCTCCGCGAGATCCGGCACCTCGCCGTCGAGGATCTGTTTCATCGCGTTCGCGTCGCCCTTCGCCGAATACAGCCGGGTCCGGGTCGTCACCTCGAACAGCAGCACGCCGAGACTAAAGACATCCGCACGCCGGTCGACGGGCTCGCCCAGAATCTGCTCGGGCGCCATGTACGGGGCCTTGCCTTTGATCGTCCCCGACACCGTGTGATAGCTGCGCAGCCGCGCCTTCGCGACGCCAAAGTCGCTCAACTTGATCTCGCCGCGTCGACCGAGCAACACGTTGCTCGGACTCACGTCCCGGTGCACCAGGTTAAGTGGCGCGCCATCGGAGGCCGTCGCCTCGTGTGCCGCGTCGAGCCCGGTCGCCAGCTCGGTGATGATCGTCACCGCCAGGTCGTACCTGGGTGCCGCACGCAGCTGGGTCAAAAACACCCGCAGGTCGCAGCCCTCGACCAGCTCGGTGACGATGAACGCGCCGTCCTCGAAGCGGTCGAAGTCGACGATCTGCAGGATGTTGCGATGATGCAGGCCCGCCGCAATGCGGGCCTCGTCGATGAACATCAGCGCCGCCCGCTCGTCGGCAATGAGCTCCGTCCGGATGACCTTGACGACAATCGGTCGCACGAAGCCGTGCTCGGCGACGAGCCGTCCCCTGTACACCTCGCCCATGCCGCCGCGCGCGAGCAGCTCGTCGACTTCGTACCTGCCAAGGCGCGCGAGCACGGAGCGATGATGCCACAGCACCTCGTCGCAGCGGCGGTGAACCTACAGGTCCGCTCGAGCGTCCCATGCGAACGCCGATTGGCCTGCCCCTAGCGTCTGGTCTTCGGACGACGACGCGTAGCGGGTGGATCCTCGAGCAACTCGCGCGGTGCCTGACAGCGCCACGCATTCGCGAGCAGATCGCGCAGCTCTGCTGCAGTCACCTCGGGCAGGCGAACGAGCACCGCCGGGAAGCCGTTGTAGTGAGGCTCGGTGAAGAACTTCGTCGGGTCGCCTGCGATCAGCATCGCCTTCTCGGTCTCGTCGCGGACGCGGACCGCGAGGACGCGAGGGTTCGGAACGCGTGGCTTCTTGGGATCGATACGCTCCTGCCAGACCCAGGCGAAGCCCTTCTCCTTGCCGTTCTTGTGAACGACGCCGAACGCGAACCCCGTCTTGCCCTCGCGAACACCCGGCAGTGCGAGCGCGATCTTGCGGACGATGGCCTGGGTTGCCACAAGTAGAGACTAGCACGATCCGCGCGCCATCGCAGTGTGCCGCCTCCCGAGGCAGCTCCCGAGGGTTCGACGTGGCGGCGCGCACGAGGCCATCGCCCGCGCGACGGTGTCTCGAGTCGAGGCGAATGAACGCGCCCGCCTGGTCGGCGGCGCCGCAGCTCGGCATCGCGAAGAGATCGCGCATTGGCAGACAGACGATCCTGTGCGGCGTTCGCTGGTCGATAAGCCTCGCGTGCCGCGGAACGAGTAGCGATCGCGGCGCGCGCGAGCGCCGAGGGCCGCAGGCCCCGCGCGCCGCCCTTCGGGAAGGATCGTCGCGGCGAAGCCCGACTGAACGGCCGACGTAGCCATCTGGCCGGTCAGCCCGGCGAGGGCGCATTGGACAGACAGACGATCGCGTGCGGCGCTCACTATTCGATGAGTCACATGTGCGTGGCGCAGGACAACAGGTGATCGCAACGCGGCGCGCGCAAGGGCCGAGGGCCCCGCGCGCCGCCCCTTCGGGAAAGGTGGTCGAGGCGAAGCCAGACTGAACGCCCGACCTCGTGATGCCGGCCAGTCGGCCTGGCGAGGCGCATGAGCAGACAGACGATCGCGTGGCGGCTCGCCGTCGACGCCAGCCGCGCCGCGCGCTGCACATTCGGGAAGGAAGCTCAGAGCTGCGGGCGCCTGATACGGAGAGATT
>JABFXX010000139.1 GCA_013368795.1 Kofleriaceae bacterium | reverse complement strand
GGCTTGGCGACGTGGCGACCGATCAGCGGCACGATCGGCCGGATGCGGAGCGTCTCGCGGATCACGGCGTCGAGGTACGCGTCGCGCCCGGCGGCGAGCTCGGCGCGCAGCTTCTCGTAGGTGTGCGGGTTCGCGAGCAGCTGGTCGAAGGTCCACGCGAGCGCGGTCGCGGTCGTCTCGTGCCCGGCGAGCAGGAGCGTGACGAGCTCGTCGCGGATCTCGACGTCGGTCATCGGCTCGCCGGCCTCGTCGCGCGCCTCGATCATCATCGCGAGCACGTCGCTGCCGCCGTGCGCTTGCTTGCGGCGCTCGGCGATCAGGCGATAGAGCGAGGCATCGAGCGCACGCTTGAGCCGCGTGATGCGCAACCACGGCACGCGGAACGGATCGATGCCGAGCATGCCGGGGAAGAGCAGCCACGGGTTCGCCGCGACGTCGAGGATCTCGACGAGCTGAGCGCGGAGCTCGCGGTGGTCGCGGGCGACGCCGAACACGGTCCGCAGGATCACGTCGAGCGTGATCGACTGCATGAACGGGTGCAGCGCGAACGGCTTGCCGATCGGCCAGCGCTCGAACGACGCCTCGGTGATCTCGCGCATCGTGTCCTCGAACGCCTGCATGCGCTCGCCGTGAAAGGCGGGCAAGAGCAGCCGGCGCTGGCGCAGGTGCTCGCGACCGTCGAGCGTGAGCAGCGAGTGGCGGCCGAGCATCGGCTCGAGCAGCGTCGCGTTGCCGACGCCGGCGAGCAGGACGTCGGTATCTGCGGCGAGTACCTGCTTGATCAGCTCGGGCGTCGAGACGATGACGAACTGCTCGCCGTTCGGCGCGCGCAGCGAGAACACGTCGCCGAACCGGGCGTGGCAGTCGTCGAGCAGCGACAGTGGCCGGACGACCCAGCGCGCGATCTGGACGAGGGCAGGGGCGCGTGGACCGGGTGGCAGCACGAGACGATTCTACGCCTCTGGCCGTGGCGCAGCAGCGCTCGTCGGCGAGCCGTATGCATGCATCTCTCTTCGGAGACTCCCGATGATGCTGCCCTGGATCATGATTTTGACTGCAATCCTCACCGTCGTCATATCGGTTCTGGTGACGTCGCACGCGCAGCCCATGAAGTTCTATTAACGGGTGCCGACTCGCTTGGCCATGTGCAGGTCTGGCTTGCCGAGGCCGTTAGCGTCGGGCGTCACGCCGGTGACTGCGAAGCCGCACTTGCGATAGAAGACGAACGGATGGCCGCCGCGGTCCTCGAGACGCGCGAGCGCGGCGAGCGGATCGGGATAAAGCTCGAGTCCGGAGAGCGAGGTCAGGCCGGCCTCGTCGTCGCTGCCGAGCACGAGCGTCAGCGCACCGCGCTCGGCGACGACGCGCTCGAGGTCGGCGACCAGCATCCGGCCGATGCCCTGGTGCTGGTGCGCTGGCGCGACGACCATCGGATGGAGCTCCCATACGCGGGCGTACGCGTGGTGACCGCCGATCCAGCCGACGACCTCGCCGCCGATCCGGGCGACGCGGACGACGCCCATGTCGAGGCACTCTTGAACCGTCTCGCGTGCATCCTCGACGGCCGGCCATGCGGTCGGCGCCATCGTCGTGAAGCCGGCGACGAGGAGCTCGGCGCAGCGTTCACAGGCGGCGTCGTCGGCAGGATCGAGGTCCGTGATCTCCACCTCGTGGTTGTAGTACAAGCCAGAGCCATGATCCGGGTGTGTGCGTTGCTCGTGATGGTGGTCACGGCGTGCAAGGACGACTCCGGCACCGCGCGCAAGGTGGCGCCGGCGCCGATCAAGAAGGAGCGCGCACCGGAGCCTCCCGGTGGACCGCCGTCCTGCGACGACGTCGGCAAGCACCTCGGCGCTGCGCTCGATATGCCGAGCGAGATGCACGCGAATGTCGGCGGCGCGGACGTGCCGGTGTCGGGCAGCGACATGCATGCTGCGATGGAAGGCGCGCTCGTCGACGCATGTCGCGAAGCCGCGTGGTCGCACGACACGCGCGTGTGCGTCATGAGCTGGAACGGCAACATCCTGAGCGAGCGCGCGAAGCTCGCCGACGCTTGCCCGGGGACCGTCAAGTGAAGCGCAACATCCTTCCCTCGCGACGCCTCGGCCTCCGCGCCGGCAGACACGTGAAGACCGCGCTGCTGCTGGTGTTCATGCTGGGATTCACCGGCGGTCTCGGCCTCGGGACGACGTGGTTCGTGTCGAGCGGCGCGACCATCCTGCGCGACAAGGACGTCTGGGCCCGCGGCGTTCCGGCGGAGGGCACGATCAACGCCAAGCGCACGAGCAAGCTCACGCCGTGGCTCCTCGCCAGCTACGACGGCACGGTGCGCTACACCGACGCCGAGGGCGCGACATACGAGGGAGACATCAACTTCTGGACGCTGTTCGGCGGTCCCGACACCGACAACGCCGAGCTTCGCTACGATCCGCAGCACCACGAGAAGTTCGCGATCAGCTGGGGCGTCGAGGCGAGCGGCGCGAGGTGGCGCGCGGTGATCGTGTTCTCGATCTTGCTCGCGCTCTTGACGCTGACGATGGCGTTCGCCACGTGGGCGATCTTCGATGGTGCCAGGCGAGAGGCGCGCGTCGCCCGCGATGGTGACGAGGTCGAGCTGCGCGTCGTGTCGTGCACGCCGGTCGTCAAGGACGGCAAGCCAACCGGCAAGTACCGCCACGAGCTCGAGCTCGACACCGGGGACGAGGACTCGCCGAGGCGGATCGTGAAGGAGTCGCTGTGGCTCCTCTATTGCGCGCCGAACGACGCGCGCGTGCTCGGCCTGTCGCTTCCCGGCAAGCTCAATCCGGTGATCGTGCTCGGCAGCGACGTCGCGCCGCTGTCGGTCAGTCAAGCGGAGCGCGCGGAGATCACGAAGCGCGCCGAGGCAGCGCGGGCGACCTAGCGCACGGCCGCTTGCTCGCACGTCGCCTGCGCCGCGAGCTCGTCGAGCGTCATGCGGATCGGCGAGCCCTCGGGGGCGAGCACGAACGTCCACAGCGCGCCCGATCCGCAGGTCGTACGGTGCGCCCAGCCGGTGAGGTCGACCGGGCCCGCGGACCGGAACGTGTCGATCACGTGCGCCGAGAGCGTGAAGCGGTCGGGCGTGGACGTTCCGCTCGCGCTCGCCGTGATCTGTGCCGGATCGAGACGGTGCTTGTCACCATCGACGGCGGCGAGCAGGCCGCGGAAGTAGACCTCGAGCTCGTGGCCGAGCGCCTCGGCGTCGAGCATCGCCGGCTCGTCGAGCCGCCACACGAACGTGTACGACCAGCGGTTCGGCGCGGTCTCGTCGAGAAACCCCGGCGGGAACCGCAGCTCCTCGATGCCGCGATGCGCGAGCGAGGGCGCGAACTCGAGCGGGAACGGGATGGTCTCGTGCTTCCAGCCGGTCGGGATGGACCAGGTCGAGGCCGCCGCCGGTGACGCGGGCTGCGGGGCCTGTCCGCATGCACAGATCGCGGCAAAGAGCGGAACCAGGCGGCGTGATCTCTGACGCATGCGACCGCGATGATAACAAGCAACCTCTCCGTGACCTCCGCAGTCGAAGCGCGCGCTGTGTTCGGAGGGTTCTCGTGAGGCGTTGGTGGCTTCCGGCCGCAGCTTGTCTTGTCGCGGCTACTGCCTACGCGCAGCCTGCCGCGATCCGCGGCACCGTCGTCGACGAAGCGGGCCAGCCGGTCGCCGGCGCGACGGTGCTGCGCGGCGACGAGAGCGCGACGACCGACGAGGCCGGCGCGTTCGTCGTCGGCGGCACCGGCGAGCTGACGATCATCGCCGATGGCTTCGAGGCGCGAACGCTCCGGGTGAGGAACGGAGGCGTCGTTCGGCTCGCGCGGGCGACCGGCGAGGTCATCGAGGTGACCGGCAAGGCGCCCGAGGAGAGCAAGCCGCTCGCGTACACGATGTCGGCGAAGGACGTCGCGACGACACCCGGCGCGATGAACGACGCGCTGCGCGCGATCACGATCCTGCCGGCCGCCGCGCGGATCCCGTTCTCGTTCGGCGGCATCGTGCTCCGCGGCATGTCGCCGCGCGATTCGAGCGTGTTCATCGACGGTGTCGAGATCCCGCTCGCGTTTCACTTCGGCGGCATCACCGGCGTGTTCCCGACGCAGGTGCTCGAGGACATGCGCGTCGTGCCGAGTGGCTTCGACGTGTCGATGGGCCGCACGCAAGGCGGCGTCGTCGAGCTGACGTCGCGCAAGCCGCGCCGCGATGCATACCGCGTCGGCGGCGAGGTCAGCTTGCTGCACTCGGCCGTCCACGCCGAAGGCCCGCTCGGTAGCGGCGCGTTCCTGCTGTCGCTACGACGGTCGTACCTCGATCTGCTGATCCGGCCGTTCCTTGCCGCCGGCGATCCGTTGCCGAGCTACACCGACGGCCAGCTGCGCGCGGTGTGGGGCGAGCCGGGCAAGCGCGGCCAGCTGACCGCGTACGTGTTCGGCTCTCTCGATCGGATCGCGAACTCGTCCGATGCGGCGAAGCCGAACGATCCATCCTCGGGGGAGGAGATCGCGGCGAACCTCGGGTTCGTGCGGACGGGCGCGATCTACAAGCGCAAGATCGGCCGCACGCTCTACACGGTCTCGCCGTCGCTCGGCACGAACATCTTCACGCTCTACAGCAAGTCCTATCAGGGGACCGACACCGCGACGGAGCTCGACCTCAGCCGTCGCTGGTATCTCTACGGCGTGCGCGGCGAGTGGTTGCGCGACGATCCGGGAGGCTTCTGGCGCGCGGGCGTCGACGTCTCGGGCGGCTACCTCGGCCGCGTGAACCAGCAGGTCAACGACCAGGACGTCGGCAACGACTTCCCCGTGCCGCGCAACACCGTGCTGTGGGGCGACGCCGCGGTGTTCGTCGAGACCCGCCGGTCGTGGTTCGGCGACAAGCTCTCGCTGCGCCCGGGCCTCCGGCTCGATCGGTTCGGGCTCGGCGAACAATGGGCGCTCGATCCGAGGATCAACGCACACGTCACGCTGTCTCCTGTGACGAAGCTGCGCGCATCGCTCGGTCGGTTTCATCAACCGCCGACGCCTGCCCACTTCGACGAGTTCGCCGACAATCTCAACGCGAAGAGCTCGTACGTCGATCAGGTCTCGCTCTCGCTCGAGGCGAGCCCGCAGGAGAACCTGCTCGCGTCGGTCACCGGCTTCTTCCACGAGGGGCGCAAAACGCTCGTCGACATCGCGGCGAAGAGCGTCCGCGACACGGTCGGCGATCTCGATCTCGTGTTTCGCGAGCTCCTCGACGAGCAGCTCGGTCTCTACGGCTACCAGGACAACGTCGGCCGGCTGCGCACGTACGGCATCGAGACCTCGATGCGCTACGACACGCCTCGCTATCGCGTGCTCGCGAACTTCGCGTGGTCGCGTGCGAAGCGCCGCTACGAGCCCGCGACGGGCGAGGGCTGGGTGCCGTATCCGCTCGATCAGCCGCTGCGTTTGAACCTCCTCGCTGCGACGACGGCGCGGAAGTGGAACTTCGGCACGAGGCTCACGGTCGTGTCCGGCAACCCGATGCGCGTCGTTCCCGCCGGCACGCCGTGGGACCCGTCGATGGAGCCGCCTACCGAGCTGCAGCGTCTGCCGACATTCTGGCAGCTCGACCTCCGCATCGATCGCACGTGGCCCAAAGACTTCGGCGCGGTGACGCTGTTCTTCGACATCCAGAACGTCACCAATCACCGCAACGTCGAGTATCGCGATAGCTATCCCGACGACGCTGGCGAGGTTTATCGTTACGAGGACGTGCGCGGCCTGCCGATCATCCCCTACGTCGGAGTCGAGTTTGCGCCGCGCTAGCGTCGTCCTCGTCCTCGGCGGCTGTATGCGGATCTATCCGGATCCCGAGCTGCCTGACATCGAGCTCGAATGGGGAAGCGATGTCTGCCGCGAAGGCACCGGCGACGTTCGTGTCGAGCTCACGGGCATCGACGATCCGGATACGATTCTCGGTACCACCGTGCCGTGCACCGACTCGGTCGCCATCTTCCCGGACGTCGCACGCGAGCGCTATCGCGCCACCGGGATGCTGCTCGATACGACCGGTGCCGACTACGCGGGCTGGTACGACGAGCTCGATCTGCGCAACGGGATCGGCGTGCGCAGGGGCATGTACTTCGGCAGCGGCAACGTACGCGTCGGCTTCACGTTCGAGATGGGGGAGTCGTGCGCGTCGCTCGGCACGCCCGTCATCGTCGGGCGCTTCACGCCGCAGCGACAGCCGCTCCACCCGTGGGATTTGCCCGTGGCGTGCGAGGCGCGCGCCGTGTTCGCGATCCTGCCCGAGGAGGCATTCACGGTCACGCTGCTGGCGCGCGACAGCACGGCGAGCGTCGTTGCGACGGCGGAGTCGCCGGTGTTCACGCCACCGCCCGAGCCCGCGTTCACGAACCTCGGCAACCTCGTGCTCGCGCGTTGCGGCACGTCGTGCCCGGAGCGGTAGACGGTCGCAGCATTCCTCGAGCGAGCACTCGTGCAGCGCATGGCGGGTGATGGGCCGGCGATCGCAGCGGTGGTGGGGCGCGAAGGCAGTCGCACTGCGGCCGGCGAGCGACCATGGCGTCAGACGTCGACTTCGACACCGGTCAGGTGCCGACGAGTGTGGCAGCGAAGAAGATCAGGCAAGGCGCTCCACCGCGGCCTTCGTGCTGTCTTGGTTGTGCTCGAACAGACGGATAATCGGGTGCAGCTGAGCGCAATCGATACGGGCGGAGGTCACGTGGTGCACCGTCGTGCGGATCGTAAAGCCCTGGCACGCACGGGACGGCCGCGGGGCTGGGATGGTCTCGTCAGGGCCGGCGATCCACGGAAGCGGTGTTGGAGCGCGAAGGCCGGCTGGCTGTCGTAGGGGCCGGCGGCACCGCGCCCCACGGCGGCCTTAGTGCTCAACAAATCATGGCCAGCTATCGAACTGATCGTCGCAATCGAGCGATTGGGCCCTGGCACGCAGGCCCGTCCCACGAGGTCACCTCCTGTGTCGCGCCTTCGAGCCGCGCGAACGTCATGCGCGTGGACGCAAGGCACGTGGACCTAAGGCACATGGACGTAGGGCACGTGGGACGTAGGGCGCGTG
>JABFXX010000053.1 GCA_013368795.1 Kofleriaceae bacterium | reverse complement strand
GTGACCGTGCCGGTGCCCGGCGTCGTCGGATTCGCGAGCAGGCGCGCGGTGGCGCGGCGATGCGGTGCGAGCAGCCAGCGCACGCGCAGCTCGGCGCTGCCGGGCGCGCGCTTGGCGTCGACCTTGCGCGCGGCGATGCCCTCGAGGAGGAATGTCAGAGAGCTCGCGGGCCAGCGCGCGGCGATCGCGTCGGCGTGGAGCTCGGCCCACGCGCCACGGGCGACCGCGTCGACGGCCAGCCACTCGCCGGCGACCTCGCGGACGAGCGGATGGTTCTCGACCATCTCGGCGGTCGAGCGCATGAGCTGGCGCGCGGTATCGGCGTCGCCGCGACCCGTGGCCATGAGCGCGGTCACGATGATCTCGGAGTCGCCGAGCGGCACGCGTTTCTCGCGGCGCGCGGTGATCCACAGCTCGCCCTCGGGCGACGGCTTGAGCGCGTATGCCCACGCGGCACAGGTCAGCCCGTAGGCATCGCTGTCGTCGGAGGACACGAAGTGGCCGGCCCAGAACGCGGTGCGCACGAGGCCGAGCGGCGCGAGCACGTGGCGCATCATCACCGGCTGCAGCGGCGGCAACGCGAACAGGACGAGCATCAGGATCGCGAGCGGCCACCAGCCGACCTGCCACATCGCCCACGCGACGAGCAACGCGACCGACGTGAGCAGGCCCGCGAGCAGGCCCGCGGCGAGCGAGTAGCCGTAGTAGCGCCACGTGCGATCGCGCCGCCGCGCGTCGAGCGCGAGCCGGTGAAGGCGGATGACCAGGATATAGGGGATGGCGTACACGACGTCCTCACGGCCTCCAGCCGAGCGCGCGCCGCAGCGCGGGTGTCTCGTCGGGTGCGGCCTCGTGCTTCGGTGGCTCGGTCCTCACCGGCGGCGCGTGGCGCGCCCACAGCTCGGCGACGAGCCGCTGATACGGATCGCGCAATGCCGCGACCGCCGCGCGCACGGACTCCGCGGTGCGAGGGCGCGGACCGAGCGGCGTCGCGTACGTCTTTGCGGCGGCGAAGTCGAGCTCGAGCATGCCGAGGAGCTTCTGCGCCTCGCGCTCGATCTCGATCCGGCTCGCGTCGGGTGACAGGCCGAGGACCAGGAACGGGTTATCGACGATGCTCGAGCTCACCGCACTCCTGAATCGAAGCCGCGCTTGCGTGCTTCGCTGTCCTCGGGGAGCAGCTGCCACAGCGACTTCACGACGCGGCGCAGCTCCTCCATGTCGCCGCGCTGGAGCGCGACCTTGCCCTCGGAGACGAGCTTGTTCGCGCGCGGCAGGTCGCGCGCCTTGCTCACCTCGCTCGCGGCGTCCTCGAAGTACCACTCCCACGCCTCGTTCGTGCGGTTGAACGCGGCGGCCGACAGCCGCTGGGCGAGCCGCATCTGGCGCTCGAGCTCGGGCGCGTCCTTGTCCTTGCGCGCCTTGTCCATCGCGTTCAGGACGTCCTGCAGGAGCGACCGCTCGGCGTCGGTGCCGTGAAAGCCGACCGTCGACGACGCGGTGATCGCCGCCTGGCGCGCGGCGGCGTCGAGCTCGGGCCACTTCCGCGCGAGGTCGGCCTCGGCCATCGTCGCGTCGACGTCGAGCAGCGCGCGACGTGCACGCTGGGCCGCATCGGCGTCGCCGCCGTGGGCCGCGTCGATATCGCGCTCGGCCTCCGACAGCCGCGCCTCGAGGCGATCGAGTTTCTCGATCACGTGGCCGAGGCCGTGGCGGAACGCGTCGGTGCGGAGGTCCATCAGCTGGCGCCGCAGATCGCGGATCGCGCTGTCGAGTGCCTCGGGCGCCGCGTCGGGGACGAGCAGGTGCGCGACCTGCTCGAACACCTGCTCGATCGCGGGCACGAGCGCGCGTGCACTCATGCGGCCGCCGCGGTCGAGCTCGATCGTGACCTCGACCGCGGAGCCGGTCGGCACCGTGTCCTTCACCGTATCGCCGCCGATGTCGAGCGTGCCGACGAGCCGGCACAGGTGCGCCTGCTCGAGCTCGCCCTGGACGATCGGGATGCGCAGCACGCTGTCTTTGGTGCCCTTCGCGACGGTCTCGACGGTGTGATGGGTGAACGTGCGGCGCGCGGGCAGGGGAGCGCCGCGCTCGAGATAGACCTGGACGTGACCGCTCGCGAGCGCGACGCCGAGCGTGCGCGACAGCGGCGGATCGCCGATCGTCAGGCCCTGCACGATCGTCAGCGACGGCGGCGAGACCGCGATCCGCTGGCCGTTCGCGGCGGTCGCCTCGATATCGAACGTGCACGCGCGGCGCGGCAGCAGCGTCACGCTCGTCAGGAACGTGCCGTCCTCGGCGACGCTCGCCTCGGCGCTCGACCACGCGCCGTCGTTGCGGACGAGCTTCACCTTCGCCGGCGGATCGGCGCCGACGAACTTGCCGACGACGTGGGGCGTGAGATCCGACGACACGGCCGGGTACTGCAGCCACACCTGGCGGCCCGCCAGCTGCGACGCGACCTGGGCGCGGCCGTCGAGGCCGGCGGTCGCGGCGTAGAGTGCGGCGCCCTGCGCGACGAGCGTCATCGGATCGTGGCCCTCGGCGATCGGCGCCTCGAGCCGCGCGGCGACGCGGTTGCGCACGAGCGGCATCACCGTCGGGCCGCCGACGAGCACGACCTTCGCGAGCCGGCCCGGGCCGATGCCGTGCGCGGTCATGAGGCGCACGCAGACATCGAGCGCGCGATCGACGAGCGGCACGCACAGGCTCTCGACGGTGCCGCGCGTCAGCTCGAGATCGACGTCGACGTCCTGGCCGTCGATCGATAGCGGCTGGGCGAGCGTGACCTGCGCGCGATCGCCGCGCGATAGCTCGATCTTCGCGTCCTCGGCGGCGAGCCGCAGCATGCGCAGCGCGGCGGCATGCTCGGGGATCTTGCGGCTCGGCACCACGGAGAGCTGCGATGCGAGGTGCTCGGTGATGCGCCAGTCGAAGTCGCGCCCGCCGAGGAAGTTGTCGCCGTCGTGGCCGACGACGCGCAGCAGGCCATCGCGCGTCTCGAGCAGCGACGCGTCGAACGTGCCGCCGCCGAAGTCGAACACGAGCCACGTCCCGCCGCCGTCCTCCTCGGCGCGCCAGCCCGCGGCGAGCGCCGACGCGATCGGCTCCTGCAGCAGCTCGACGCGCGAGAACCCGGCGAGGCGGGCGGCCTCCGACGTCGCCGAGCTCTGCGGCAGCTCGAACAGCGCGGGCACGCTGATCACGGCGCGCTCGACCTGCGTCCCGAGCTGGTCGGCGATGTCCTGGCGCAGCGCCTTCAGGACCTCGGCGGAGAGCTCCTCGGGCTTCCTCGAGATCCCGGCGGCCGGAAACTCGATCGGCTTGCCGGTGCCCATGAGGCGCTTGAACTCGGCGGCCGTGTTCGCGGCGTCCTGCTCGATGAACCTGCGGGCGCGCGTTCCGACGGTGACGCGGCTCTGCTTGTCGATCCGCACGACCGACGGGGTGACGGTCGCGCCCTGCGCGTTGCGGACGACGGACACGCGCTCGCCATCGAACACCGCCGCGGCGGAATTCGTGGTCCCCAGATCGATCCCAACGTAGAGCGGGCTATCTGCCATGTGTCATGGCAGTCTAGCAGCCGCGACGTGAGTTCAGGTCTACCGCTGACGGTAGACGATGAAGCCACGCGTCGGGTCGTACGGCGAAACCGCGACAGTCACGCGATCGCCAAGCACGACGCGGATTCTGTGACGCCGCACCTTGCCCGCGAGCTTCGCGAGGACCTCGTGGCCGTTGTCGAGCTTGACGCGAAAGTTGCCGCCTTTCGCGATCAAGATGACCTCGCCGTCGAGATGAACCAGCTCTTCCTTACTCACTTAGGGGACCTTGGTTAGCACTAACGAGGCGCCAGGAAAAGCGCTTCGGGCCCTTAGGTGATCTAACCTGCGTCCGCAAGATGGACCGCCAGACCCCTCGCGCGACGAGCGACGAGATCGACCTCTATATCCGGACGTATTACTCGCTACTTCGGTCGAGTGGTGATGTCCGGGTCCGCGCGTTCGAAGAAGCCCACCTGTTCTCGCGCTCGAGCCTGCACCTGGGCGCCGAGGACACGAGCCCCGACCTCGCAGCCTTCGCGTACAGCGCCGCCCGCCTGCCGGACTGCATGCCGCAGATCCGGCGAATCGTGCTCGGTCAGAGCATGTCCCAGTTCCAGGAGGCAGGCTTTCCGATCGATCGCTGGCAGATCGTACGTACGCGTGGCCGTCGCCGCCCGCTGCGCTGGGATGGCGGCCAGACGCTCGCCGTCTTCGTCGCATCCGCCTCGGATATCGACGACCTGGTCCCGATCCTGACGGCGTACCAGATCGAGTGGAACAAGCTCCGCGATCACCTGCTCTCGGGCCGCATCACCGACGTCGGCGACGACGCCGGGCTCGCCGCGGCCGTCGGCACCGATCTCGCCGGTGTCGCTCGCCTGCGCGCCGCGCTCGGTCCCAGCTCCGACGCGATCTTGCGCGACATGATCGTGCACGACTGCGACATGTTCGTCCGCCTCCTCGACGGATCGTTCCGCGAGTACCAGCGCTCGACGCAGCGCTGGTGGAACGCGATCGCCCCCGCGGTCACGCAGGGCCGCCCGATCTACTTCGTCTCGTCGAACAGCCACTCGCTCGCCAACCTCCTCGGAGGCTACGCGCGCGCCCACCGCGACGAGATCGTCGCGTTCCTGCGCCGTCGCAACTTCGAGAACCTCGCGCCGCGCTACGACGAGGCCGTCGCCGCGGGCAACGAGCCCGACGCGCTCGCGATCCTCTACTACTCGCTGCGCGCATTCCTCCACGAGCCCGGCGCCGAGGGCCGCATGGACTCGGTCCAGGAGAGCGACCAGCACGCCGGCATCCGCGCGATGCTGTCGCCGGGCAAGATCGACGTCGACGCGCAGGTGATCGACCTCTCGCAGCTGCAGGTCGACAACCTCGATCCGCGCGTGCGCGTGCCCGGTGTCGAGCGCATCGCGAAGAGCCGCGCGCTCATCGTCAACATCGACTACCCGCTCGGCATGGCCGCCTACCACCACCTGTCGGCGCTCACGCTCGGCGTCGACGAGCTTCGCGGCGTCTACATCATGGGCAAGGCCGCCACGCTCAACGGCCGCGTCGGCGACGTCATGATCAGCAAGGTGATCCACGACGAGCACTCGTCGAACACCTACCTGTTCCGCAACGCACTTCGCGCCTCCGACGTGCAGCCGTTCATGCGGCACGGCACCGTCCTCGACAACCAGAAGGCACTCACCGTGCGCTCCGCGTTCCTCCAGAACCGCGAGTACATGGACGTCTTCTATCGCGAGGGCTACACCGTGATGGAGATGGAGGGCGGGCCGTATCTCTCCGCGAGCTACGAGGTCGTCGAGCCCAAGCGCCATCCGCAGAACGAGATCGTGTCGCTCGTCGACCAGAGCCAGTTCGAGCTCGGCGTCATCCACTACGCGTCTGATACGCCGTACTCGCGCCGCCAGAGCCTCCTCTCGAAGTCGCTGTCGTACTTCGGCATGGAGAGCACCTACGGCTGCGCGATCGCGATCATCCGCCGCATCTTCTCGAACGAGCTCGAGCGCATCGAGGACTGAGTGGATCGCGTCGACTTCCTCGTGATCGGGGCCGGCGTCTCCGGCCTCGGCTTCGCCAACTGGTGGCGCCAATCCCATCCCGACGCGCGCATCCTCGTCTGCGAGGCCGATCGCGAGGTCGGCGGCTACTGCAAGACGATCACGCAGAGTGGCTTTGTCTGGGACTACTCGGGCCACTTCTTCCACTTCAAGGACCCGTCGATCGAGGCGTGGCTGCGCGAGCGCATGCCGGGCCAGGACATTCGCACCGTCGAGCGCGTCGCGAAGATCCGCTACGCCGGGCGCGACATCGACTTCCCGTTCCAGACCCACATCCACCAGCTCCCGATCGACGAGTTCCTCGAGTGCCTCGTCGCACTGTTCTTCCGTCCGACGGGCGACGCACCGCCACACTCGTTCGGCGAGATGCTCTACCGCCGGCTCGGCGCGGGCATCACCGACAAGTTCCTCCGCCCGTACAACGAGAAGCTCTACGCGACCAACCTCGACACGCTCGACCCCGACGCGATGGGCCGCTTCTTTCCGCACGCCGACATCGCCGACATCGTCGGCAACATGCGGCCGGGGCATCGCAAGCACGGCTACAACGCGACGTTCACGTATCCCGCGGGCGGCGCGATCCAGTACATCCACGCGCTCCTTCGCGATCTCCCCGCCGACACCGTCTCGTGCGGCGAGCCGATCATCTCGATCGATCTCGACGCGAAGGTCGCGACGACACCGAAGCGCCAGATCGCATTCGATCGCATCGTCAGCTCGGCGCCGCTGCGCTCGCTCGCGCGCATGTGCAATGTCGAGCACGACGCGTCCGTGTTCACGTCGAACCAGGTGCTCGTGTTCAACCTCGGCTTCGACAAAAAAGGCCCGCGCGGCATCCACTGGATGTACTTCCCGGACCCGGCGATCTCGTTCTATCGAGTCGGCTGGTACGACAACATCCTCGACGGCGATCGCATGAGCCTCTACGTCGAGATCGGTGCGCCCGATGGTGCGCCGTTCGATGTCCCGGCGCTGCGCGAGCGCGTGCTCGCCGACCTCGCGAAGGAGGGCATCGTGACCGACCACGAGCTCGTCGCCGAGCATCACGTCGCGCTCGATCCCGCGTACGTGCACATCACGAAGGCGTCGCTGGCCGAGACCGCGCGCGTGCGCGAGCTGCTCGCGCAGAAGGGCGTGTACTCGGTCGGTCGCTACGGCGGCTGGACGTACTGCTCGATCGAGGACAACCTCGTCGAGACGCGCGTGCTCGCCGAGCGTCTGGCCGCTACGCCGTAGGCGCGCGCTCGGTCGATGCGTTGCTCGAGCCGCTCGAGAACGTGCCGGCTGCGCCGAGTGCTCGCGCGCGAACGGTGGTTCGTGGAAACGGGCGTGGTGCAGAACGCGAAGACGCTCGGCCCGCGCATGCAGGCGGGGCGCCTCGCTCGCCGCGTATACGTTGGTGCCCTGAACGACGGCGTGCCATGCGCGTCATGTCGCGCCGACGCTTCGCTGGGCCGCCGGCGCGGCTACTCGCTT
>JABFXX010000723.1 GCA_013368795.1 Kofleriaceae bacterium | reverse complement strand
TGCCATCACAGGGCGTACGCGCGGCTGCGAGATTCTCGACAGCTACGCGTGACCTGACACCGGCTGGCATCCGTCGATCGGATGCCAAGTCGTGCGCGTCGTGTGCAACGATGCCCGACATGCGGTGGCTTCTCCTTATTGGCGCGCTCGTGGTCCCGGCTGGCATCGCCGAGGCGCACATTCACCTGACCAACCCTCTGTCTCGGACGGATCTCCCGACGGGCGATCAGAAAGAGCAGCACTGCGGCGTGCTGAACCAGCAGCGCACGACGCGTGTGACGACCTACAAGCCCGGCCAGACGATCACGGTCACGTGGCAGGAGACGATCAATCACCCGGGCCACTTCCGGATCGCGTTCCAGCCGAACGGCGACATCTTCGGCATTCCCGAGGCGGGCGCCGGTGCCGGTGGCTTTCCCGACAAGGACCTCACCGGGATGACCGACGGGAACAACGGCAGCATCGTGCTCAAGGACATGATCGCCGATGGCACGCTGCAGACCGACATCACGCTGCCGAACATGGAGTGTTCGAACTGCACGCTCCAGTTCATCCAGGTGATGACCGACAAGCCGCCCTACACCACCGACGCGGCCAGCGATGACATCTACTTCAACTGCGCCGACATCGTGCTGGCGACTGACGCGCCCGATGCCGGCCCCAGTGGCGGTGGCGCCGATGGCGGAACCGGCAGCGGCAGCAACAACAATAACCAGGCGGAGATCGGCGGCGGTTGCTCCGCGGGCGGCGGCGCCGGCGGCACGGTCGCGCTTGCACTGCTGGGACTCGTCGGCCTGCGCCGGCGTCGGTAGCGAAATTCGCGTCGACCGGCTCGGCCACACAGCCGCCCGGTTTATGCTGATCGGGTGGTAAGCGACGACGATCGCGCTGGGCGGCGCGACGACGAGGCATTCGCCAGGACTGCGGCTGACGCAGCCGAGCCCGCCACCGACGACACGATGCCGCAGTCGGATGCGTCGGCGACGCCGGTGTCCGTGCGGATCCGGCGCTCGCGGCAGACGCTGCAGATCGGCACCACCGTCGGGCGGTACCAGATCCGCGACAGGCTCGGCGATGGCGGGATGGGAACGGTCTACGCCGCGCACGACCCGAAGCTCGGCCGCGACGTCGCGCTCAAGATCCTGCACACGGCCGGCGAGGAGGCGACGCTGAGGCTCGAACGCGAGGCTCAGGCGCTCGCCAAGCTCGAGCACCCGAACGTCGTCGCCGTGTATGACTCGGGCGAGCACGACGACGTGTTCTTCATCGTCATGCAGCTCGTGCAGGGCGAGAACCTCGCGCGCGAGCTGCGGCTGCGAGAGCGCGACAGCGCGGAGATCGTGCGGCTGTTCGATGCGGCCGGTAAGGGGCTCGCGGCGGCACATGCGGCCGGGATCATCCATCGCGACTTCAAGCCGGCGAACGTGCTCGTCGATCGGAGCGGGAGGGTCGCGGTGACGGACTTCGGGCTCGCGCGTGCAGCGGACGATGTCACGCCCGACGTACCGGTGACGCACGTGTCTTCTGCATCGGCGCGCACGAGCTGGTCGGAGCAGCAGCTGACGGCGGCGGGCGCGGTGATGGGCACGCCCGCGTACATGTCACCCGAGCAGCACGAGGGTCGGATCGCGACCGCGGCGAGCGATCAGTTCTCGTTCTGCGTCGCGCTGTGGGAAGCGCTGTACAAGCAGCATCCGTTCATCACCGCCGAGCACGCGCGCGGCGTGTCGCCGTTCGTGGTCGGTGCGGCGATCCTCGAGGGCAATATCGTGCCGCCGCCGGCGCAAGCGAAGGTGCCGAGGCGCGTGCAGGTCGCGCTGCGGCGCGGGCTTTCGCGGAGTCCGGAGGAGCGCTGGCCGTCGATGACCGCGCTGCTCGCGGAGCTGTCGCCGCCGGCGCGACGAAGGGGGCTCGTCGCCGGGGTGGCGGCCGTCGCCGTGGTCGCGGGCGGCGTCGGGGTGTGGGCGGCGACGCGCAGCACGGCACCGAGCTGCGATGCGACCCAGGAAGCGCGCGTGCGCGCCGTGTGGTCGCCGCAGACGCTGGAGGTCGTGCGCGAGCGCTTCAGCGCGACGGGGCAGCCGTTCGCCGATCGTGCGGCGACGTTGCTCGGCGAGCGCATCGATCGATATGCGGAACGCTGGCACCAGCTTGCCGTCGACGGCTGCTTGACGGCAGACCGCGACGACGTCGTGCGGGTGCGGCGAGCGGCGTGCCTCGACCGCGCGCTCGCCGATCTGGGCACGCTCGCGCAGGTGGTGACCGGGCCGGCATCGCGCGAGACCGTCGCGCGGTCGAGCCAGCTCGCCGATGCGCTGCCGTCGCTCGAGACGTGTGCGGATGCCGAGGCGCTGCGCGCGGGACCCGGTGCGCCACCGGCGGCATTGGCGGCGCGCGTCGACGAGGCCCGGCGAAAGCTCGAGACCGCGCGGATCGCGCACCACGCCGGCCAGTTCGTGGCTGCGGGCAAGGCGCTCGATGCGCTCGCCGGCGACGTCGATGCGATCGGCTGGGCACCGCTGTCCGTCGAGCTCGGGCTGCTGCGCGGCCAGCTCGCGGTCCAGACGCGCCGGCCGGCGACCGCGGCGATCATCGAGGTCGCTCAGCACGCGACCGAGCTGCGCATGGATGGCGAGGCCGCGCGCGCGTGGACCTACGCGATGCAATCGGCGGCACTCGAGCAGAACGCGGCCCAGCAGCAGACGCTCGAGTCGATGGCGACGGCGACCGCGAAGCGCACCGACGACGCGAAGCTCGTGTTCGACGTGCTGCGCGCGCGGGCGGCCTCGCTCGTGATGCGGCGCAAGTGGCAGGACGGCCTTGCCGCGTGCAAGGAGCTCGAGCCGATACTCGAGCGGCTCGGCGCCGAGCGCGACGTCTCGAGGTTCGCGGCGGATGGCTGTCAGGTGTCCGCGCTCGTCCCGCTCGGGAAGTGGACCGAGGCGGAGCCGTTCCTCGCGCGTCAGCTCGCGTTTGCCGAGAGCCGGTACGGCGCCGATCATCCGGAGATCGGCGCGCTGCTCGCGAACAAGGCGCACATGCTGTATCGCGCCGGCAAGACCGCCGAAGCGCGCGCGGCGCTGGAGCGCTCGATCGCGATCCGCACCCGTGCGTTCGGGCCGGAGGCCGAGGACACGCTCGACACCGACCGCGAGCTGATCGACTACGACATCGACGCCAAGAAGCTCGACGACGCGGAGGCGCGCGGCCGGCGGATTCTCGCCGCGGCCGAGAAGATCCAGCCTCCCCCGCTGGTGCTGCTCTACAAGGTGCACCGCGACCTCGGCTACGTCGCCCAGGCACGCGACGACATGCCCGGCGCGATCCGCGAGCTCGAGGCGGCGATCGAGCTCGTCGGCAAAGTCGCGGGTGCGGACTCGCAGGACGCGGCACTGCTCATGATCATGGTCGGCCAGTACAAGTCTGGCACCGACCCCGATGCCGGCATCGCGCTACTGCGTCGCGCGGCCGAGATCCTCGAGACCAAGGGCGACAAGCGCGCGTCGATCGCGCGAGGCGCCGAGGCCGTGATCTTGTTTCACGAGGAGCGCTTCGCCGAGGCGGTCGAGATCTACGAGAAGGTGCTCGCGAGCCTCGATGTGGCGAACACCGAGCCGGCCAACCTCGGTCGCCTCCACTTCCAGCTCGCGCGCTGCCTCGATGCGCTGCATCGCGATCCGGATCGTGCGAAAGAGCTCCTCGCGCTCGCGCGCACCGAGTTCACGCGGGCCGGCCCGCCCGGCGCGGACCAGCTCGAGCGCCTCGCGAAGTACGTGAAGACGCGCCGCTAGAACAACGTCACGACCGCGCGCGCCATCAGCGCGTGCTCGAACTGGGTCTCGGCGGTGATGAACGCGTCTCGCTCGAGGCGGAACGTGTAGTCGGCCGACGCGAACAAGAGGTTCGTGAGGATCGGCACCTTGAACCCCGCGGTGCCCGATAGATCGATGAGCAGGCGGCCGCCGCTGTTGTCGGACTGCGACGCGTCGGTGTTGACGAGCGGCGCGAGCAGGCCGAACTGCGCCGAGCCGAACAGCCACCGCGCGAACGTGACGGTCGCGTTGGCACCGATGACCGGGCCGAGCGTCGTGTAGTCGTCGACCTCGCGGAACCGCACGGGCTCGTCGGTGTCGTGGCCACGCATTACGAGCAGGCCGTGCGTGAACGCCTGGCGGAAGCCGAAGCCCAGCCGCGTGCCGACGTTGAGCTTGAGCACGATGAGGTCGAGGTCGATCGCCTTGAGGTTGACGCCGAGCTCCTCCTGGAGCTGCAGCGGCGCGAACGGCTCGGCGACCCTGATGCGCAGGTTGTCGGGATTGGCCTGGGTGCCGAACTGGCGCAGCTCGGTGGTGCCGTCGGTGTGCTCGATCATGACGGTGCCGCTCGGCGCGTCGCGTTCGAGGTAGATGTAGCCGGGGAAGATGCGCGTGCGCATCGACGCGCGCACGTACGGGCCGAGGAACTCGTTGTGCAGCTTGTACGAGTAGAGGCCGCTCGCGCTGAAGCGATCGTGCGTCGGCATGACCGAGCCGGTCGCCTGATCGAGGAGGTCGAGCTTCATCTCGGCGTTGACGTCGATGAAGTGGACGCCGCGATCGATCACGAGGCCGAAGTTGCCGAACAGGCCGAGCTGCGACGAGGTGCCGCTCGTCGTGCCGACCGCGTTGCGCGTCTGGTTGAACAGGATCGTGCCGCCGCCGTTGAGCGAGAGGCGGATGCCCGCGATCTCGACGCCGCGAGGCAGCTCGCCGACGACGGGGCCGGAGCCGCGGAACTCGAGCGAATCGGGATCGACGACGATCAGGAAGTCGGTGACGGTATCGGGGACGACCGTGGCGATCGCGAAGTCGACGCGCGACTCGAACGGCGCGCCCGAGCGGACGATCTTGTAGTTGCCGGGCTTGAGCTCGAGGAGAGGCGGCACCTCGCCGCGCGACTCGATGACGCCAGCGCTCGATGCGACGACCTGATGAGTGACGACCGAGAAGATGTCGAAGCTCATCGGCAGGTAGACGTTGCTGCTCGAGAGGACGTGGACGCGCAGGCCTGACGTCGGCGCCTCGGTCGCGGTCGGCGTCATGTCTGCCGGATCGATCGGCTCGGCAGGCGCGGCGGGCGGCGTCGGCTCGGCCGGGGCGCCCGTGGTGTCAGGCGGCGCCTGTTCCTGTTGCTGCGGTGGTTGTGGCGGATCGGCGGGCGGCTGGGGCTGAGCCCACGCCCGCACGCAAAGCGCCACGACGAGGATGATCGATCCCCACGAGTACCTCATGGGCCAAGAAGAACCTCTGCCCGTGCGCGACGCAAGACTTCGGCGGTACTAGCGACGCGCGGTCGCGCGGGTGCCCTCGGCGGGGACGAGCCTCAGCAGCTCGCCGTTCTCCTCGTCGGTGAGGAGGTACAGCGCGCCGTCGGGGCCCTCGCGGACGTCGCGGATGCGCGCCTTGCCCGCGAGCAGGCGCTCCTCGCCGGTGACGCGTGTGCCGTTCAGCGTGAGTCGCGCGACATGCTTGCCGGCGAGCCCGCCGACGAACAGGCTGCCGTTCCACGCCGGGAACAGCTTGCCCGTGTAGAACGCCATTCCCGACGGCGCGATCACGGGGTCCCAGTAGTAGAGCGGCTGGTCCATGCCGGGATGCTGGGTGATGCCGCCGGTGATCGGGCCGCCCTGATACTCGATGCCGTACGCGATCGTCGGCCAGCCGTAGTCGTGGCCCTTCTCGATGCGGTTGACTTCGTCGCCGCCACGGGTGCCGTGCTCGACGACCCACAGCTCGCCGGTGGCGGGATTGAGCGCGGCCGCCTGGATGTTGCGGTGACCGTAGGACCAGATTTCGGGGCGCACGTCCTTCTTGCCGAAGAACGGGTTGTCTTCGGGGATCGAGCCGTCGGTGTTGATGCGAACGATCTTGCCGAGGTCGCTGTCGAGCTTCTGCGCCTGCATCCGGCCCTCGGTGATGAAGCGCTCGCCGAGCGTGATGAACAGCGTGTGGTCGCGCGCGAACACGAGCCGCGAGCCGAAGTGGTTCACCGACTTCATCGCGGGCTGTTGGCGGAAGATGATGTCGACGTCGTCGACGTGGGGCGAGGCGCTGCGGACGAGCCGGCCGCGCGCGACCGCGGTGCCGTTCGTGTCGCCGCCGCGAGGCTCGGCGTAGCTCCAGTAGATGAAGCCGTTCTGGTCGTACGCGGGATCGACGGCGACATCGAGCAGGCCGCCCTGCCCGCGCGCGTCGACCTTCGGCAGGCCCGCGATCGGCTTGGACAGCGTGCCGTCCTCGGAGAGGATCCGCATGCGACCGGGGCGCTCGGTGATCAGCATGTCGCCGCCGGGCAGGAACGCGACCGCCCACGGGTGCTCGAGCTTGGACGCGAGCGTCTCGGTCTTGAACGCGACGTTGGCCGTCTTGTACGGCGCGCGCGTCTGCCCGGCGAACGCGGGCTTCTGGCCGGTGGCGTTCGGAGGCTGGGTCTCGACGGGGGCTCCGGGAACCTTCGAACCGGCCCCGGTAGCCGCCACCTTCTTCTCGCAGCCAGCGGCGGCGACGAGAACGAGCAGGAACGCACGAGTACGCATGACCTGCGTAGATCCACGCCCGATGCCAATGCGGAGATTTCGGATGTAATGCACAGGCCGCTCGCGACCTATCCCGACATGCCCAAAGCGATCGACACCGCCGGCTTCGCGAAGCTCGGCCCCGGCACCTACCTCCTCGATTTCACCGCCAAGTGGTGCGGCCCGTGCAAGGTGATGAACCCCGTGCTCGACAAGCTCGCCGACGAGTACAAGGGGCGCGTCGAGATCGTCGCGATCGACGTCGACGACGAGCCCGTGCTCGCGCAGCGCTTCGACGTGCGGTCGATGCCGACGTTCGTCGTCATGCGCGACGGCCGCGAGGTCGGCCGCGTCGTCGGCAGCAGGCCGCGCGCGTTCGTCGCCGGCGTCCTCGATCGGGCGCTGAGCGGCGATGTCGCGATCGCCGCGCCTTAAGCGGCGGTCATGCAGCGCTCGAGCTGCTTGCGCGCCCGGTGCAGCAGCACGGCGACATGACCGGTCGAGACGCCGAGCGCCTCCGCGGCCTCGTCACCCGATAGCTCCTCGAGCACGCGCAACGTGACGACATGGCGATGCAGCTCGCCGAGCTTGGACATGCAGGTCGCGAGCTGTGCGGTCGTCTCCGCCTGATCGAGCGCGATGTCGGGCGCCGGCTCGGCCGCCGACAGGCCGATCTCGTCGACGTCGACATGCGGCTTCGCGCGATGGTGCCGGCGCCGCGCGTTGCGGGCGGCATTGCGGACGATCGCGGTCAGGACGCGCGCCGCATCGTCGGGCTTCTCGCGCAGCGACGGCACGTCGGTCCGCTCGAGCAGCGTGTGAAACGCGTCTTGCACGACGTCGAGCGCGTCGACCGCCGAGACGCCCTCGCGGCGCGCCACCCCGGCAAGACGGCCGGCATGGTCGCGTGCGAGATGGCTCACCCAGTCTGCACAACAGCAGTGCATATGCTGGTCAGGTGTCGACACCGCGATCCATTACACCGTAGCACCAAGGTTTTGCGCCACCCGATGTATGTTCCGCGTACCGCTCTGGAATGGACGTCTGGGTACCAGCGTTGAGCGGCAGATAGAGGGCATGCACATGCGATTCGGGATGTGGCTGACGTTCGCCGTGGTGGCCGTGGCCGCCTGCAAGAGTGGGAAATCAAAGCTCGATTACTTGACGTCGCCCGGCTCGCCGGTGGCGGCCGAGGACAAGGCCGCCGAGGCCAAGGGCGTCGACGCGCCGCCCAAACGAGATCCCGTCACCGCGGGCAAGCTCAGCCCGGTCATCCATGAATTCGGCGCCGAGAATGTCGTGCCGACCGCGATCGTCATTCAGCTCGCGGCCCCGATCATCGATCGCGCGGACGTCGGCCAGGCGACCGCAAAGACGGTCATCAAGCTGACGCCCGACCTTCCCGGCACCGTCAGGTACACCGGCGTCTCCGAGCTGACGTTCACGCCGGCGCGGCCGTTCGCGTTCGACACGACCTACGCGGTCGAGCTGCAGGCGGTCGAGACGCGCGACGGCATCCTCGAGGCCCCGCCGAAGGATCAGTGGGGCGACAAGTGGAACTACTCGTTCAAGACGCCGACGTTCAAGTTCCTCGGCTGGGCACCGACGGATCTCGATCTCGTCAAGCACACCGCGACGATGGAGGTCACGTTCTCCGGCGCGGTCCTCGGCAACGTCGCGCGCCAGGCGATGACGTTCACGGTCAACGGCAAGGGTGCGTCCGGCGTGCAGGTGCTGCCGAGCGGGAACGCGAACGCCGTCGTCGTGAAGCTCACCGATAGCCGGATCGGCGTCGGCGCCAAGCTCGGCCTCGCGATCAAGAAGGGCGTGTCGTCGGTGCTCGGCACGACGACGACCGAACCGTCGACCGCCGAGTTCCAGGTCTCCGCCGACAAGGCGATCTCGATCAAGCACATCTCGGTCGTCGAGGGCGCGAACGGCTTCTACGTCGAGGTCGTGTGCGACGACAAGGCCGCCGAGCCCGGCAGCCGCAGCTCGTACGAAGGCGACGGCTACTACAACCTGTCGCAGCGCTGCCAGCTCGCCGATGCCTCGCGCATCTCGTTCGAGCCGGCGGTGAAGAAGGTCTACATCACGTCGGGCCGCGCGGGCTTCCGCGTGTTCGGCGACTTCAAGCGCGGCGTATACAAGATGAAGATCGCCGGCGGCGCGTCGTCGGTCGACGGCGGCGTGCTGCTCGGGCAGTACACGCGCTCGTTCTCGGTGTCGGCGCGCAAACCGCAGCTGTCGTTCGCGGGCAGCGGTCGCTACCTGCCGCGCAGCGCGTGGAACAACCTCGGCATCAAGCACCTCAACACCGACGCGGTGAAGCTCGTCGTTCGCCACGTCCCGGCCGAGAACCTCGTGTTCTGGCTCGGCAACGAGTACTCCGAGGTCGCCGACGAGCGGACGAGCAACGTGATCCTGTCGAAGGAGATCCCGCTGCGCGGCGATCCCGACGAGGCGGCGACGTCGTGGGTCGACGTCAGCACGATGCTGCCCGCGTCGACGAAGGGCGTGCTCGAGCTGCGCCTCGCCGGCGTCGGCGCGAACGCGACGTCGCGTCTGCTCCTCACGAACATGTCGCTCGTCGCGAAGAAGACGCCGACGCCCGACAAGCCGCAGGAGCAGCGCGTCCAGGTGTGGGCGCTCGACATGGACACGAACGCCCTGCTCGGCGATGTCGAGGTGAGCCTCGTGCGCAAGAGCGGCAAGACGGTCGCGCGCTGCACCACGTCGAGCGGCTCGGGCTGCGTGATGCAGACGAGGGCCGACGCGGATCCCGACACCGCCGAGCCGTTCGCGCTGATCGCGCGCCGCGGCGATGACCTCACGTACATCCGCTACAAGGACCTGCGCGCCGACGTCGTCGAGTCGAGCACGTCGGGCGTGCCGTACGTCGCGTCGACGCCGTACCGCGCGTCGGTGTTCTCCGACCGCGGCGTCTATCGCCCGGGCGACAACGCGCACGTCACCGCGATCGTCCGCGATCTCAAGGACCGCGCGCCCGACCAGGCGGTCCCCGTCGACATCAAGCTGATCGATCCGCGCGCGAAGGTCGCGAAGAAGCTGACACTGAAGACGAACCCGGCCGGCGTCGTGTCGTTCGATCAGACGTTCGCCGCGTTCGCCGATACCGGCCACTGGCGCGTCGCGCTGTCGGTCGCCGACAAGCCGCTCGCGTCGTACGACCTCCAGGTCGAGGAGTTCGTGCCCGAGCGCATGAAGGTCTCGATCACCGAGAAGAAGCCCGACGCGCTCGTCGGCACGCCGGTCGCGTTCGACATCAACGCGCGCTACCTGTTCGGCGGCAGCGCCGTCGACAGCGGCGTCACGCTGAACTGCTCGGTCGAGCCGACGCGGTTCTCGCCGGCGGAGAACGCCGACCTGACGTACGGCGTCGAGCCGAAGGGCAAGCCGGTCGCGCTCGGCGAGGCGCGCGGTCAGCTCGATCCGAAGGGCGCGCTGACGCTCGAGTGCCCCGAGCCCGAGGAGGGCACCGCGTTCACGCAGACCGGCGAGCTCACGGCGACCGCGTCGGTGCTCGAGGCCGGCAGCGGCCGCGCGACGGTGAAGACCGCATCGATGACGATGCACCCGGAGAAGTACTACATCGGCCTCAAGACGAAGGCCGCGAAGGCGAGCGAGGGCGAGACGTTCCAGGTCGAGGGCATGATCGTCGACTGGAACGGCAAGCTGATGACCGGCGGTCCGAAGCAGCTGCAGGTCGAGCTCGTCCACCTCGAGGCCGAGTACGGCTACGGCTACGACGACGAGACCGGCGACTCTCGCTACGACCGCTGGCTGCGCGAGGTTCCCGAGGGCAAGCTCACCGCGAAGGTCGACAACGGCAAGTTCACGTTCGACGTGACGCCGGGCGACGCGAGCGGTGGCTACGCGGTGCGCGTCACTGCGGGCAAGGCGAAGTCCGAGCTCGTGCTCGACGGTGACTACTCGTACGACTACTACGGCTACGGCAACGGCGGCTCGAGCGATCAGACGCCGCGCCCCGCGAAGCCGACGCAGCTGAAGCTCGACCTGCCGAACGAGATCAAGGTCGGCGAGGCCGTGAACGTCAAGGTGAAGACGCCGTACCGCGGCAAGGTGCTGTGGACGGTCGAGACCGATCACGTCGTCACCGCCGAGTGGAAGGACGTCACCGCCGCCGAGACCGCGTGGTCGTTCAAGCTCGACGCGTTCGCGCCGAACGTCTACGTCAGCGCGTTCCTCGTGAAGGATCCGCACGTCGAGTCGCGCGACGCGTTCATGCCGGACCGCGCATTCGGCGTGAAGAGCACGCGCGTGAAGCCGATCGAGTACACGCAGGACGTCAAGATCGACGCGCCGAAGGAGGTCCGCAGCTCGAGCCCGCTGAACGTCAAGCTCGACCTCGGTCCGCAGAGCGGCCAGACGTTCGCGGTCGTCGCGGTCGTCGACGAAGGCATCCTGTCGCTGACGAACTTCAAGACGCCCGATCCGCTCGCCGAGCTGTTCGCGAAGCGCGCGCTCGGTGTCGAGACGTACGAGACGATCGGCTGGACGATGCTGCACCAGCCGGCCGGCGCGTCGTCGAAGACGGGCGGTGGCGACGAGGGCTATGACGATGAATCCGGTGGCGGGTTGGACGCGGGCCGCGTGCAGCCGGTGAAGCCGGTCGCGCTGTGGTCGGGCGTCGTGCCGGTGCCCGCGAACGGCCACCTCGAGCTGCCGTTCCAGGTCCCGACCTACCGCGGTCAGCTGCGCGTCATGGCGATCACCGCCGGTGCGCAGAAGATCGGCCGCGCCGAGGCACAGGTCACCGTCAAGGACCCGCTCGTCATCCAGGTGACGTTCCCGCGGTTCGTCACCGACGGCGACCAGATGGAGATTCCGGTGTTCATGACGAACATGTCGGGCGCGCCGCTCGACGTGTCACTGAAGCTCGACAGCTCGGCGATCGCGATCGCCGGCCTCGCGCAGCCGAAGACGCCGGTCGCGCCGATCGCGTTCGCCGGCAAGGATACCGGCGCGATCAAGATCGATAACGGCCGCGCCGAGACGCTCGTGTTCGCGGCGACCGCGAAGATGCCGGTCGGCGGCGCGAAGCTGCGCGTCGTCGCGAAGGCGAAGGGCGCATCGGGCGCGTTCGAGGTGTCCGACGAAGTCGACGTGCCCTTCTTGCCGAGCGGCCCGAAGGATCGCGTCGTCACGAAGATCAAGGTGACGCCCGGCAAGCTCGATCTGTCGGCACAGGCCGCGCTGAAGGGCTGGGTGCCGCTGTCGGAGCAGACGACGTTCTGGTTGACGTCGAACCCGTACGGCGAGTCGTTCGATCACCTGAAGTACCTCATCCACTATCCGTACGGCTGCATCGAGCAGACGACGTCGTCGACGCGCCCGCTGCTCTACGTCGGCAGCATCGTCGAGCAGGTCGATCCGCAGCTCGCGCAGCTGAAGATCGAGGACATGGTGCTGTCTGGCATCAACCGCATCTTCTCGATGGAGACGCCGTCGGGCGGCTTCGCCTACTGGCCCGGTGGCACCGAGCCGGTCGAGTGGGGCACCGCGTACGCGACGCACATGCTGCTCGACGCGAAGAAGCTCGGCTACGCGGTCCCCGACGATCGCCTGCAGGCGGTGCTCGGCTGGATCGACGCGCGCACCGCCGAGTACGAGGCGAACAACCGGCCGCGCAACTCGCGCTACCGCTACTACGACGAGCAGGCGGAGGCGTACCTCCACTACGTGCTCGCGCGCGCCGGCAAGGGCAAGAAGGCGCGCATCATGAAGCTCATCTCCGGCATCGACGGCGCGAAGGCGACCGGCGAGCAGGCCGAGGATCTGTACCTGCTCAAGGCCGCGCTGTACCTCGCCGGCGATCGCCGCTACGAGAAGGATCTCAAGGCCGTCGACGCGTCGCCGATCAGCGCAGACCGCGTCAACAGCTGGTCGTTCTACTCCGACCGTCGGCGCCGCGGCATGATGCTGTCGACGTTCCACGACCTGTTCGGCAACGACCCGGCGGGCGAGCCGCTCGCGACGCGCGTCGCCGAGGGCCTCGTCGGTCAGCGCTCGGAGTACTACAACACGCAGGAGCTCGTCTGGGGCATCAGCGGCCTCGGCAAGTGGGTCATCGGCATGGGCGCGAAGGGCACCGCCGCGGGCACGCTCGTCGCCGACGGGGTCACGATCGATGCGCGCAAGACCAAGCTCAAGACGAACGACAAGTCGTGGGCGCTGGCGCGCGCGTCCGAGTACAAGTCGCTCGTGCTCGACATCCCGCAGCAAGCCGACGGCATGTGGCTCGTGATCAACTCGAGCGGCGTGCGCCAGGGCTCCGACTACAAGGTCGGCGGCAACGGCCTGTCGGTCAGCCGCACGTACCGCTCGCTCGACGGCACCGCGCTCGATCTGTCCGAGGGCAAGGTGCAGCTCGGTGACCTCGTGTTCGTCGAGGTCGAGGTCGGCAACACGAGCGGCGCGTACATCCAGAACATCGCGCTCGTCGATCGCCTGCCGGCGGGCTTCGAGGTCGAGAACCCTCGCCTCGGCCGCGGCTTCAAGGCCGACTGGATCGACGAGGAAGAGCAGTGGGCGGTCGACTTCCTCAACATGCGCGACGATCGCCTCGAGGCGTTCGGCGAGCTCGGACCGGCGCAGACGAAGAAGATCGTCTACACGATCCGCGCCGTCACGTCGGGCAAGTACAACACGCCGCCGGTCGAGGCCGAGGCGATGTACGACCCGACGCTGTGGGCCCGCGAGAAGGGCGACACCGCCGTGGTTGGCGGCCCGTGGACTGGCAAGCTGCTCTAGCCGTCGCGCGGCCGCGCCTCCACCGCTACGTGCGGCGCGCGATGTGGATCGTCACGGCGATCAACGTCGCCTGGCTCGTCCTCGTCGCCGCCGTCTACGCCGTCCCCCTGCCCTCGCGCGACCTCGATTGGTCGGTCTCGGTCGAGTACCGCGACGGCCGGCCGGCGCACGTGTTCCTGACGAGCGACGACAAGTGGCGCCTGCCCGTCTCGCTCGCGCGCGTCGAGCCCAAGTATGTCGAGGCGCTCGTCGCGCTCGAGGACAAGCGGTTCTACTCGCATGCTGGCGTCGATCCGATCGCGATCGTGCGCGCGGCGTGGACCGACCTGACCTCGCTGCGCCGCGTCTCCGGCGGCTCGACGCTGTCGATGCAGCTCGCTCGCCTGCTCGAGCCGCGCAAGCGGACGATCCCGAACAAGCTCGTCGACATGTTCCGCGCCACGCAGCTCGACGCGCGGATGTCCAAGCGCGAGATCCTCGAGCAGTACCTCGCGCGCGCGCCGTTCGGCCGCAACCTCGAGGGCGTCGAGTCGGCCGCCCTCTCCTACTTCGGCCATTCGGCACAGCACCTGACGGCACTCGAGATCGCGACGCTGCTCGCGGTCCCGCAGGGGCCGGTGCGCTACGCGCCGTCGAAGGCAAACCTCGACCGGCTGCGCGCGCGCCGCGACGCGATCCTCGACAAGCTCGTCGCCGCAGGCGTGTTCTCCGGCGCCGACGCGACCGCCGCGCTCGACGAGGCAAAGGCCGTCGCGCCGCCGAGCAAGCTGCTCGCGATGCCGCGCCAGGCGCCGCACGCCGCGAACTGGCTTCGCCTCCGCGCGAAGGGCGACATCGAGATCCGCACGACGCTCGACGCCGGCGCCCAGGCGCTCGTCGAGAAGGTCGTCGCGCTCCACGCGCCCGAGCTCCGGCGCAAGGCGATCCACAATGGCGCGGTCGTCGTCGTCGATCACCGCACGCGCGAGATCGTCGCGCTCGCCGGCAATCTCGACTTCCTCGACAGCAAGCACGGCGGCCAGATCGCGATGTTCCTCCGCCCTCGCTCGCCGGGCTCGACGCTCAAGCCGCTCCTCTACTCGCTCGCGATCGATCGCGGCCTCGCGCTGCCCGAGTACCTCGTCGCCGACGTGCCGACCGAGTACGGCACCTATCGCCCGCACAACTTCGATGGCGACTTCGCTGGGCTCGTCACGCTCCGCGATGCGCTGTCGCGCTCGCTCAACATCCCGTTCGTCGAGCTGCTCGGCAGGCTCGGCGTCGAGACCTTCATCGGCGAGCTCGAGCGCAGCGGCGTGTCGCCTTCGCGCATGAAGCCGACGAGGTACGGCCTGTCGCTCGTCGTCGGTGGTGTCGAGCTGACGCCGCTCGAGCTCGCGGCCATCTACACGACGCTCGCCGAGGACGGCACGTCGCGCCCGCTGCGCATCCTGGCGTCGGATCCCGAGGGCAAGGACGCATCGATCTATGGCCCCGCCGCCGCATTCCTGACGCGCGAGGCGCTCTCGCTCCGCGACCGTCCCGACTTCCCTCGCCGCCGCGAGCTGTCGGGCGTGCCGGCGGAGATCCACTGGAAGACGGGCACGTCGTTCGGCTACCGCGATGCATGGGCGGTCGGCTCGGGCCCCGCGTACACCGCCGTCGTGTGGACCGGCAACGTCGACAACCGTGCCTCGCACGAGCTCGTCGGCTCCGAGGCGGCCGGCCCGCTCCTGTTCGACGTGCTCGAGGGCCTCGCCGATCGCACGAAGAAGCAGCCTCCTCGCGCTCCGCCTGCCGATCTCACCGAGGTCGAGGTCTGCGCATTCTCCGGTCACATCGCGGGCGAGGCCTGCACGCATCGCGTGAAGGTGCGCGCGTCGCTGCACTCGGTGCCGACGGAGCCGTGCCCGTATCACAAGCTCCTCGAGGTCGATCGCGTCACCCACAAGGCCGTGCTCCCCGCGTGTCGCAAGGAGGGCCGCACGTATGACCTGCAGAGCTTTGTCGTGCTGCCGAGCGCCATCAGCGCATGGCTCGTCGAGCGCCATCGCACCGTGCCCGAGGCGCCGACGTTTGCCGAGGGCTGCACGCTCGACGCCGGCCCGCTGCAGATGCTGACGCCGAGCGAGGGCCAGGTCGTCACGCTGATCCCCGGCGTCGCGACGAAGAACCAGGTCGTGCCGCTCACCGTCTCGACGCGCGCCTCGACCGTGACGTGGTTCGTCGATGGCGCGCTCGTCGCGACCGTCGCATCGAACGAGAAGGCATTCTGGGAGCCGACGGTCGGCACGCACGAGGTCGTCGTCGCCGACGAGTCGGGCCGCAAGGCGCGGCGCAAGCTCGTCGTCCAGATGGGCGCGTCGCAGATCCGCTGAGACCGCCAGGACGTCAGCGAACCAGATCGACGCACGCCGAACTGTCACGCGACCAAACGCGTCGCCACGATATCCGCGCGATTCAATTGACCACGCACCGGTACGGAGGCTGCAACGCCGATTGCTCGTGCTGCAGCAGGCGTTCGCCGTCATCGGTTGTCCGATCCGACCAACGTCTGACCCTGCGGCGAATCCATATCGCCTCGAGTTTGCCGGCGCGCTTCTCCTCTTGATCGCAGCGTTCATCCTGTGGCGACGGTTGCGGCCGCGCCCGCACGTGCTCCTGCGCGCCTCTGCGGGCAGCGGCGCGACTCTCGTGCTTCTCGCCATCCTGTTTCAGTCATGCGACGACGATCGCTGCGTGTCGATCAAGACCTGCTACGGACTCGCGTTGGAAGGCGTCGTTGCTCGTCGCAGCGAGCCTGGTCGCCGAGCTCGTGCGGTCGCGGCCCAAGGATGCGCTCGCGCGTGCCATTGCTCGCCAGCGCTCGCGACGCTCTACGGGCTCGTGACGATCATGACCCAGTGAAAGCGCGCCGCAGCGCCGCGTACGCGCAGGCCGATCCGCGGCGACGCCGGCGAGAATGCGACGGTGCTGACGAGCTCGAGCGACGGGTTGGTCACGTGGCACGCGTAGCTCGTGCCGGTACGCCGCATGCGCATCTCGACCTGCGAGCCAGCTCCGAACGCGTGCGCCGCGTTGTTGACGATCGTCGAGGTGCTCGCGTCGAAGATGCGCAGCTCCTCCTGCGTCCCGTTCACGAGGCCCGACTGCTGGCACGCGACCGCCTTGTCGGTGCTCGGCTGCATACGATCGATCAGGTTGATCGAGCCGAGGTTCTGACCGGTCGCCGTGATCATGTCGATCACGAGGGACGAGCGCAGCTCGACGTGCGCGGCACTCGGCGACGCCATGCTGATGATCGTCGAGGTCGCGTCGTCGGCGACCAGGACGGCGTCGCCCATGCTCGTGCTCGCGCCCCCGGAGGTCGTCCATGCGCTCAGGTTGCCCGCGAAGCCGTCGAACGCGACGATCTTGTCGCCCGCCGTCGTCGGGTTCGGGTCGCAGACGTCGCCGACGCCATCACCATCGGTGTCGGTGTTGTCGTCAGACGGCGGGCACGGATCGCACGCGTCACCGAGCGCGTCGCCGTCCTCGTTGGCCTGGTTCGCGTTCTTGACCCCGGGGCAGTTGTCGGTGCGATCGGCGATGCCGTCGCCGTCGCTATCGGCGTTGGGGTCGCCATCGATGCCGCCGTCCGGTGAGGTCGGGCCAGCCAGCTCGCAGGTCTCGATGCCGTCGTGCGCGATGCAGGCGAGACCCTCGGGGCAGCGCACGGTCGCCGTCGCGGGCGCACACGCTGCACCGGGCGGCGGGCTCGGCGAAAAGCACCCGGCGAGTCCGGTGAGGACCACGAGACACCGCCACATCGCGCTCGCATCCTACTTCACCTCTCGAGCAAAGGCTGTTCATGCGTCAGGTGCCGACGACTCGGTGCAAACAAGTGTGAGCAACGCGACGAGTGTCGCGTGCGTTGTTACACGCCGAAGCGCTAACGGGCCAGGATCGCGATCGGGGCGCTCGGGTACGGACCTTGCTGTAAGCGCGCGCATGTCAGCGATTCGCAACCTGTTGTTCGCGACGAGCGTCGTCGCCTGCACCGGCTCCAAGGATGCACCGCCGGTGGAGACACCGGTCGAGTGTCCGGTCCCCGGCGAGGCCGGCGCCCTGGTCCTCGACGGTGTCGACGATCTCGCGACCGCGGGAATGAAGCCGGAGCTCGGGCTCTCGAAGTTCACGATCGAGGCGTGGATCCGGCGCGACGGCGCGGGCGTGACCATGACGAGCGGCCTGGGCGGCCTGCGCCTCGTGCCGATCGTCACGAAGGGCCTCGGCGAGGGCGACGGCAGCAACGTCGACTGCAACTACGCGTTCGGCCTGTGGGGCGATGTGCTCGGCGCGGACTTCGAGGATGCCGCGACCGGCGCGAACCATCCGGTGTTCGGCAAGACGGCGATCCCCGTCGGCGAGTGGCATCACGTCGCCGCGACGTACGACGGCACGGCCTGGCGCCTCTATCTCGACGGCGTACTCGATGGCGAGTCGACCGCGAACGCGACGCCGCGCGCCGATAGCGTGCATCCGTTCACGATCGGCAGCTCGATCGACTCGGTGGGCAAGCGCCATGGCTTCTTCGCCGGCGCGATCGACGAGGTGCGCGTGTGGGATCACGCGCGCGCCGAGGACGAGGTCCAGGATGCGATGCGCAAGACGGTCGCGATGGGCGAAGGCCTGCTCGCGCGGTGGTCGCTCGATAGCGATGGCAGCGACACGATGAGCCTCGCGCCGCTGACGATCGAAGGCGAGGCGAGCTTCTCGACCGAGACCGAGGTGCTCGATCAGGGCGCGCCGCCGACGGTCGCCTCGACGACGCCGATCGACGGCACGATGACGACGACCGACGTCACGCTCGATCTCGGCCTCGAGATGGCGATGAAGGAGCCGGTGGAGGTCACCTATCACCTGCGCGAGCTCGGCGACACCGACGACTTCACGATCGTCGTCCTGCCCGACACGCAGATCTACACGATCGAGGGCCGCAACCTCGAGAAGTACTTCAACGACCAGACGAAGTGGATCCGCGCACACCGCGCCGAATACAACATCGTCGGCGTCATCCACAACGGCGACGTCATCAACAACGAGCCGCAGCTCTATCAGTGGAACGTCGCCGACAAGGCGATGGCGATCCTCGAGAAGGCGGAGCCCGGCCTGCCCGACGGCGTGCCGTACGGCGTCGGCGTTGGCAACCACGACAACAAGCTGACCGGTACGAACACCGTCCTCGACACGACGAAGTTCAACCAGTTCTTCGGCGTCGACCGCTACGCGAACAAGAGCTACTACGGCGGTCACTACGGCACGAAGAACGACCACAGCTGGGTCACGTTCTCGGCGGGCGGCGTCGACTTCGTCGTCGTGAGCCTCATGTACGAGCTCGATCCCGATCCGGCCGCGATCGCGTGGGCGCGCTCGATCTTCCAGATGCACCCCGACGCGTTCGGCATCCTCAACACGCACTACCTGCTCGGCTCCGGCGGCGGCTTCAGCCCGCAGGCGAAGCTGATCTACGCCGCGCTCAAGGACCTGCCGAACGTCCACCTGATGACCGGCGGCCACGTCTCCGCCGAGAGCCGGCGCATGGACAACTTCGAGGGCCACGTCATCCACTCGATGCTCGCCGACTACCAGGGCCGCACCGACGGCGGTGCCGGCTACATGCGCATCTGGGAGTTCTCACCGGCGGCCGGCACGGTCAGCGTGCGCTCGTACTCGCCGACGCTCGACAAGTACGAGACCGACGCCAACAGCGAGTTCACGCTCGACGTCGACCTGCGCGGCTTCGGCGGTCCGTTCCAGGACATCGCCGTCGAGTCGACGGACCCGACGAAGCTCGCGACCACCGTGCCCGCCCTCACCGTCGGCAAGACGTACGAGTGGTACGCGGACATCTCGAGCTGCGGCAAGCACACCGAGACGCCGCTGTCGCGCTTCACGGTCGCGGCCTCAGCCGCCGCCGCACAGCAGATCAACAAGGCGCTCGATCAGCCACCACGCCGCAAGCGCACCAAGCCCGTAACAAGCGGCCCGGTGGACTTTGGCCCCGAGGACCCGTCGCTCGCCGACTAGTCGCCGTCCGATCCACACGAGCGCGAGCACGCTCGCGACGACCGCGAGCTGCCCCACCTCGACGCCGACGTTGAACGCGACGAGCGCACGCGCGAGGTGAGCGCGCGGTAGCCCGATATCGCCGAGTGCCGACGCGAAGCCGAGCCCGTGCACGAGGCCGAACGCGCCGGCGGCGAGCCACGGCCAGCGCCGGATCGCCGTCGGCTCGCGGTGCGTCGCCTCGCGCGCGACCAGCAGGACGCTCGCCGCGATGCACGCCTCGACCGGCGCCGCGTGCACGCGCAGGACGCCGAGTACCGCGAGTGCCAGCGTCAGCGAGTGCGCGACCGTGAATGCCGAGATCGTCGCGAGCAGCCGCCGGTCGAGCCGCATGTCGAGCACCAGCAAGAGCCCGATCACGAACGCGAGGTGATCGAGCCCGCCAAGGATGTGCTCGATGCCGAGCCGGATCCACGCGAGCCAGCCGGTCGGCGACGCGGCGCCGAGATCGACGCGAGGCTTACCCGCATCGAGCAGCCACTCCGACCGTCGCCCGTCGAGCCGCTCGACGACGACGAGCGTGCGCATCGCGTCGCCGCGCATGCCGAGCACGGCAAGCTCGCCGCCGAGTCCGGCATCGCAGCGCATCCGGTCGCCGCTCCGCTCGCAGCCGCGCGGCAGCTCGAGCTTCATCTCGATCACCTCGCCACGGCTGTCGATCGGCGGCACGAAGCGGATCGCGAAGTCACCGCCTCGCTCCTCGACGAGCGTCAGCACGCCGGGCCGCAGATCGTGAGCCGATGCCACCCTCGCGACGAGCAGCAGCGCGACGACGAGCCATCTCACCGCTGGACGATCTCCCACTGCGTGCGAAGCCGATCGATCGCAGCCTTCAGCTCGCGGCGCAGGCGGTCGTCGTGCCATGCCTTGCGGACGTCGAGCCGTGCCTGTTCGAAGTCCGCCTGGCGGCCCTCCGACCGCTGATCGACGCGCACGAGGTGCAGGCCGTGGCGCGACGTGTGCTTCACCCACGTGCCGAGCGGCTGCTTGTCGAGACCGTCGACAAACTCCGCGCCGAATGACTGCGCCAGATCCTCCATGCGCCGGCCGCGATACTTGTGCCCGCCGGAGAACACGTCGCCGAGGCGCTCCGGTGGCGCGCCTGCCGCGAGCGCAGTCTCGAGATCCGCGAGCTTCTTCGCGGCGGCGGCATCGCTGCCGGAGACAAACACGTGCGTGAAGTCGATGCGGTCGGGGACGTTCCACGTCTCGCGGTGTGCGTCGAACCACGCGCGCAGCTCGGCCTCGCTCGGCTCGGGCACGATCGCCGACTGCTCGAGCACGTAGCTCATGCGAGACGCGATGCGCTCGTGCACCACCGGGTCGTCGCGATCGAGCCCGCGCGACATCGCCTCGCGAAACAGCATCTCCTCGTCGATCCAGCGCTCGAGCTCGGCCGCCAGCTCCGCCGCGGTCGGCTTGCGACCGAGGTGCAGCTCGGCGGCGGCGGCGACGTTCTTGCGGACCGTATCGTCGACGACGATCTGCCGCACAGCCGGCGCGACGGCCGGTGCCGGCGCGACCGCGACAGAGCGCGGCTCCTCGTCGGGACCACGCCACGCGTCGATCGCGAACAGCGCCGCGCCGATCACGAGGAAGTGCACGAGCGGCTCTCGTGCGACGGCCTTCCAGGACATCGAGTACGAGTATGCCCCACCTTGGGAAACACTTGACGGTCCGCGCCGACCGGCGTAGTCAAAGCGCGTCGGGCCGGATCAGAAGCAGCGGGAGGATGTCCGACCTCCCAGTAGGACACGTTGTCCATGCTTCTCCGCATCACCACGACGCATCAGCCGGCGACCGACCTCGGCTTTCTCCTCGGCAAGCATCCCGAGCGCTGCCAGAGCTACGAGCTCGCGTACGGCCAGGCGCACGTCTTCTACCCGGAGGCGAACGCGCAGCGCTGCACCGCATGCCTGCTCGTCGAGATCGATCCGATCGGCCTGGTCCGCAACCACCGTCCGGGTGTCGAGGACGCGACGCTCGCCCGCTACGTCAACGATCGGCCGTACGTGTCGTCCTCGTTCATGAGCGTCGCGATCGCGCGCGTGTTCGGGACCGCGCTCGCAGGCACGTCGAAGGAGCGCCCCGATCTCGCGCAGACCGAGCTGCCGCTCGTGGTCTCGCTGTCGGTCGTGCCGTGTCGCGGTGGCGAGCGGTTCCTGCGCGCGCTATTCGAGCCGCTCGGCTACGAGGTCACGGCCGAGCGCCTCGTGCTCGACGAGACGTTCCCCGAATGGGGCCAGGGCCCGTACTTCAACGTCTCGCTTCGCTGCACGGCACGCCTCGCCGACGCGCTCGGCCACCTCTACGTGCTGCTACCCGTGCTCGACAACTACAAGCACTACTGGGTCGGGCAGGCCGAGCTCGAGAAGCTCCTCGATCACGGCGCGGGCTGGCTCGCGACGCATCCGGCGCGCGACGAGATCGTCGCCCGCTACCTCAAGCATCAGCGTCGCCTGACGCGCGAGGCGCTCGACCGCCTGCTCGCCGAGGACGGCATCGATGTCGACGAGGCGGAGGCCACCCACGACCGCGAGGAGCAGGCGATCGAGCAGCGCGTGTCGCTGAACGACCAGCGCCTGGCCGCCGTGTGCGCCGAGCTCGAATCGCTCGGTGCGCGCAGCGTGATCGATCTCGGCTGCGGCGAGGGACGTCTGCTGTCGCGGCTCGTGCGCGCGAAGCAGCTGACGAAGATTGTCGGTGTCGATGTCTCGCCGCGCGCGCTCGAGATCGCGCGCGAGCGCCTTCACCTCGACGAGCTGCCCGAGCATCAGCGCGGCCGCATCGACCTTCTCCAGTCGTCGCTGACCTACCGCGACACGCGGTTCGCCGGGTTCGATGCCGCATGCGTCGTCGAGGTGATCGAGCACATCGATCCGTCGCGGCTCGAGGCATTCGAGCGCACGGTGTTCGAATTCGCGCGCCCGCGCGCCGTGATCGTGACGACGCCGAACGCCGAGTACAACGCGAAGTTCGCGTCGCTGCCCGCGGGCAAGCTCCGCCACCGCGACCATCGGTTCGAGTGGACGCGCGCCGAGTTCGAGACCTGGGCAACCGGTGTCGCATCTCGCCACAGCTACGCGGTCCGACTCGTCGCGATCGGCGATGTCGATCCGGTGCTCGGCCCTCCGACGCAGACGGCGGTGTTCAGCTCATGACGAAGATCGCGATCCCCGAAACCAGCCTCGTCGTCCTCGTCGGTGCCTCCGGCAGCGGCAAGTCGACGTTCGCGCGCGCGCACTTCGCGCCGACCGAGATCCTCTCGTCCGACGTCTGCCGCGGCCTCGTCTCCGACGACGAGAACGCGCTCGACGCGACGAAGGACGCGTTCGAGCTCCTCCACTTCCTCGCGCGCAAGCGCCTGTCGCGCCAGAAGCTCACCGTCATCGACGCCACCAACGTTCAGGCCGACGCCCGCAAGGCGCTCGTCGCACTCGCGCGCGAGCACGACACGATGCCGGTGGCGATCGTCCTCGATCTGCCGGCCAAGCTCTGCCACGAGCGCAACCAAGCGCGCCCCGATCGCCAGTTCGGTCCGCACGTCGTACGCCAGCACACCCAGCAGCTGCGCCAGTCCCTGCGCGGACTCTCGCGCGAGGGCTTCCGCTACATCACCGTTCTCGACTCGCTCGACGCGATCGCCGGCACCACGATCGAGCGCACGCGCCTCTGGACCAATCGCCGCGACGACCACGGCCCGTTCGACATCATCGGTGACATCCACGGCTGCTACGACGAGCTGATCGACCTCCTCCACGCACTCGGCTACGCGACCGACGCCGGCGCATTCACCGCCACGCCGCCCGCCGGCCGCAAGGCGATCTTCGTCGGCGATCTCGTCGATCGCGGTCCCGCGAGTCCCGCCGTCCTCAAGCTCGTCATGCACATGGTGCGCGCCGGCACGGCCCTCTGCGTGCCGGGCAATCACGAGACCAAGCTCCTCCGCAAGCTCCGCGGCCACGACGTCAAGCTCACGCACGGTCTCGCCGAGACCGTCGAGCAGCTCGCGCGCGAGTCGCCCGACTTCGCGACCCACGCCGCCAACTTCATCGACAGGCTCGTCAGCCACTACGTGCTCGACGACGGCAAGCTCGTCGTCGCGCACGCCGGCATGAAGGAGTCGTTCCAGGGCCGCGCGTCCGGCCGCGTTCGCGAGTTCGCGCTCTACGGCGAGACCACCGGCGAGCGCGACGAGTTCGGCCTCCCGATCCGCTACGACTGGGCGCGCGACTACCGTGGCACCGCCACCGTCGTCTACGGCCACACGCCGGTCCCCGAGGCCGAGTGGGTCAACCGCACGATCTGCATCGATACCGGCTGCGTGTTCGGCGGCAAGCTCACCGCGCTGCGCTACCCCGAGAAGCAGCTCGTCTCCGTCCCCGCGCGCAAGGTCCACTACGAGCCGCTCCGCCCGCTGCAGCCCGCGATCCCCGCACGCGTCCACCGCGACCTCCTCGACATCGAGGACGTCCAGGGCAAGCGCACGGTCTCGACGCGCGTCCACCACACCGTCACGATCCGCGAGGACAACGCCGCCGCCGCACTCGAGGTGATGAGTCGGTTCGCGGTCGATCCGCGCTGGCTCGTCTACCTGCCGCCGACGATGTCTCCCTCCGAAACCTGCGCCACGGGCGACTACCTCGAACACCCCACCGAGGCCTTCGCCTACTTCCGCAACGCAGGCCTCGATCGCGTCATCTGCGAGCAGAAGCACATGGGCTCGCGCGCGGTCGTCGTCGTCTGTCGCGACGAGCCCTCCGCCGCCTCGCGCTTCGGCATCGCCGGCCGTCGCGGCACGATCTACACGCGCACCGGCCGCCCGTTCTTCGAGGACACCGCGCTCGAGGCCGCCCTCCTCGATCGCATCGCCGCTGCCGCCGAGCGCGCCGATCTGTGGAACGAGCTCGGCACGACCTGGCTCTGCCTCGATGCCGAGCTCATGCCGTGGTCGGCGAAGGCGCAGGAGCTCCTCCGCAGCCAGTACGCGGCCGTCGGCTCGACGGCACGCCGCTCCCTCACCGACGCGGTCTCCGCGCTCGATGCCTACGCCGCGCGCACGAACCAGCCGCTCGCCCTTCTCGATCGCTATCGCACGCGCGCCGATGCCGCGGACGCGTTCGTCCGCGCGTATCGCAATTACTGCTGGCCGGTCCACTCGCTCGATGACCTGAAGCTCGCGCCATTCCACCTGCTCGCGAGCGAGGCTGCCGTCCACACCGATCGCGATCACGTCTGGCACATGCAAACGCTCGCGCGCCTCTGTGCGGCCGACCCGTCGCTCCTCGTCGCGACACCACACCACGTCGTCGACCTCGCCGATGACGCCAGCGAACGCACCGCGCTCGCGTGGTGGAACGAGCTCACTGCTGCCGGTGGCGAGGGCATGGTCGTGAAGCCGCTCGACTGGCTCGCCCGCGGCGCGCGCGGGCTGATCCAGCCGGCGATCAAGTGTCGCGGTCGCGAGTACCTGCGCATCATCTACGGTCCCGAGTACACCTCGCCCGAGCACCTCGAGCGCCTGCGCGCCCGTGGTCTCGGTGCCAAGCGCTCGCTCGCGATCCGCGAGTACGCGCTCGGTCTCGAGGCGCTCTATCGGTTTGTCGACCGCGAACCGCTCCATCGCGTGCACGAATGCGTGTTCGGTGTGCTCGCGCTCGAGAGCGAGCCCGTCGACCCGCGCCTGTAGCGACGCTAAGATGCGACATGGACTGGGCCGCCTGGAGCCGTGACAGCGTCTCGCAACTCTCCGCGCGAGCGCGCGACCTGCTCGCCCGGCACTCGCTCGCCGAGAGCGCGCCGTACCGATGGGACCTCGAGACCGCCGCTCTGAAGCTCGGCAATGCGTCCTTCGGGCTCGTCACCGTCGGCACCATCACCGGCGGCTCGTTCCTGTGGTCGTGGGCGAACGATTCGATCCCACCTGCCGCAAAGGTCGGCATCGACAAGGTCCGGCAGTTCGGCATCGACAATGACCTCGAGCTCCTGATCGAGTCGTGTGCGCCCGGCGGTCTGCCGCAAGGCCAGGAATGCCTCGCAATCGCCGCGCGCATCCTCGATGCCGATGGCAGCTGGATCGACGCAACCGATGCCGGCTACATCCTGTTCGCGCTCCGTGATCGCGGTCTTGATCTGCGCTGAATCGCAGATGACGATCGACGCATGACCAAGTACCTCATCTCCTTTCCCAGCGAAGCGATGGTGCTGACGCCGGAGGAGTTCCCGATCGTCGCCGCGGGGGCCCACGCCGTCATCGAGGAGGCGAAGGCCGCCGGGGTCTACGTGTTCGGCGGCGGGATCGAGGAAGGCGTCGCTCCGGTACTGGTCTCCGCCGACGGCTCGGTGAGCACCAAGACCTACCCCGGCATCGTGATCAAGGGCGGATTCACGATCCTCGAACTGCCGAACCGCGAGGCCGCGCAGGAATGGGCCCGCAAGATCGCGGTCGCCTGTCGCTGCGCCCAGGAGCTGCGGGAGTTCATGTACGACCCGGCGAGTTAACGGCGAGC
>JABFXX010000603.1 GCA_013368795.1 Kofleriaceae bacterium | reverse complement strand
GTCATCGCCCTTCTGGATCGCGAGCTCGCCGAGCGTCGTCAGCGCCCACGCGCGGAGCGAGGCCGGCGTGCGATCGTCGATCGTCGCTGCGAGCCTGCCGTACGCGTCGTCGACGTCACCCGCGAGCGCGTCGAGCGGCGCGAGGCAGGTTTGCGCGACGAGCGGCGACGCGAGCTGCGCGAGCGCGGTGCAGCTCTCGCGTGCACCAGCGTAGTCGGCCGTCACCGTCGCGACGACGGCGCGCGTCAGGTGGGCCTGAACGTTGTCCGGTTGAATCGCGATCAGCCGATCGAGGTCGGCTCGCGCCGCGGCGAACTGGTGCAGCGACTGCTGGATCGTCGCGCGAAGCAGCATCACCTCGGGCGGCGGCTCGGCGAGCTTCCACCAGCGCCCGAGGATCGCCTGCGCGCGGCCGAGGTAGCGTGGATCCGACAGCGATCGCGCGCGCAAAATCTCGGTCTGTGCGAGCTCGACGGCAAGCTCGACGCGGTCGGGCGACGCCGCGAGCGCCTGACGCTCGGCAACCTCTCGGCGGTCGCGCGGCGGGACATGCGCGACGATCGCGCCGCCATCGCGCGGGACGTACGCCGTTGCCGCGGCGGACGCCCGGTTCGGCGCGATGAACGCGGCACTCGTCAGTGCGCCGGCGAGCCCGACCGCGCCGAGCCCCATCACGTATGCCTTGCGGCCCCTCATGCCGACATCTACGAGCAGGGCCCAGTTCCGGATCGTATAGTCGGCGCAATGACCGAAACTCCGCACGGGAATCACGACTTCGACTACGTCGTCGTCGGCTCGGGATTCGGCGGCGCGGTATCCGCGTGCCGCCTCGCGGAGAAGGGCTACTCGGTCGCCGTACTCGAGATGGGCAAGCGCTGGGACGCGAAGGACTTCCCGAAGACGACGTGGCATGTGCGGAAGTGGCTATGGCGCCCCGGCCTCAAGCTGTTCGGCTTCTATGACATGCGGCCGTTCAAGCACGTGATGATCCTGTGCGGCAACGCCGTCGGCGGCGGCTCGATCACGTACGCGAACACGATGCTCGTGCCGCCGGAGATCGTGTGGCGCGAAGGCTCGTGGAAGGGCCTCGCCGAGTGGGAGCGCGAGATGCCGAAGCACTATGCGACGGCGCAGCGCATGCTCGGCGTCACGCAGAACAAGATCCTCGGCGAAGCCGATTTGATGCTGAAGAAGATGGCGGACGCGCAGGGCGTCGGCGACACGTTCTACAAGACGGACGTCGCGGTCTACTTCGGCGACAAGCCCGGCGAGGCACACCCCGATCCGTACTTCGGCGGCGAAGGCCCGCCGCGCTCGAGCTGCATCGGCTGCGGCGGGTGCATGGTCGGCTGCCGCTTCAACGCGAAGAACACGCTCGACAAGAACTACCTCTACTTTGCCGAGAAGCGCGGCGCGAAGATCTTCGCCGAGACGCGCGTCGTCGACATCCGGCCGCTCGGCGCGCCCGACGGCAGCGACGGCTACCAGATCACGACCGAGCGCTCGACCGCGTGGTTCGCGAAGGACAGAAAGACGATCACCGCGAAGCACGTCGTGCTCTCCGCGTCGGCGCTCGGCACGATGGATCTGCTCATGCGCCTCAAGCAGGGCGGCTCGCTGCCGAACGTCTCCGACCGCCTCGGCTACGACGTACGCACGAACTCCGAGTCGCTGATCGGCGTGCGCTTCCCGGGCAAGCAGCACGACATGTCGAAGGGCATCGCGATCGGTTCCGGCATCCACATCGATCGGTTCACGCACATCGAGGCCACCCGCTACAACAAGGGCTCGGACATCCTCGGCCTGCTCGCGACGATGCTCGTCAATGGCAAGGGCCTCGGCCGCATCGCGAAGTGGATCGGCTCGGCATTCCGCCACCCGATCAAGTTCGCGCGCGCCGGCTGGCCGTTCGGGTTCGCGCGCCAGACGCTGATCTTCCTCGTCATGCAGACGATCGACGCGACGCTGCGCATGCAGCTTCGCCGGCGCTGGTTCTGGCCGTTCACGAAGCTGCTCTGCACCGAAGGCCAGCGCATCCCGACGAACATCCCGCAGGCCAACGCGTTCGCCGAGAAGGCCGCGGCCGAGTTCGGCGGCATCGCGATCACGTCGTCGTCCGAGATCCTGTTCGATCTACCGATGACCGCCCACTGCATCGGCGGCTGCGTGATGGGCACGAGCGCCGAGGACGGCGTGATCGATTCGCAGCACCGCGTGTTCGGCTACCAGAACCTGCTCGTCGTCGACGGCTCGGCCGTCGGTGCGAACCTCGGCGTCAACCCCAGCCTCACGATCACCGCGCTCGCGGAGCGCGCGATGACGTTCATCCCACCGAAGACCGCTTCAGGAGCTGCTGCGAGCTGAGCTTCTTCTTCGCGCTCGAGTCGAACTTCTCGCGCGCCTCCTGGATCGACGTCCGGTACTCCTCCGCCCATTCCGCGAGGCCCTGGATCGGCGTCAGGAGCGTCTTCCCGAGCCTGGTCAGCTCGTAGTCCACCCTCGGTGGAATCTCGGGAAACACAGTTCTGGTGACGAGACCATCGCGCTCGAGCCCGCGCAGGGTCAGCGTCAGCATCCGCTGCGAGATGCCCTCGATCGAGCGCCGCAACTCGCTGAAACGCATGGGTCCATCGCCCAGCAGCGCGACGATCTGAACGCTCCACTTGTCGCCTACCCGATTCAGAACTTCGCGTACCGCCGGGCAGCGTTGCACGGACTTGTTCCTCGGTGACATCGGTGTGCCTTCTTGCGGAGTGGTCATCGGTTCTCAATATTCACCATGGTTCCGAAGAAGAACCAAGGCAACACGAAGAACCGTTCTAGGAGTCTCTCACATGACCACTTCCACCTGGGATTTCGACCTCTCGCACTCGAGTGTGAACTTCCATGTACGCCACCTGATGGTGTCCAAGGTCCACGGCCGCTTCGCGGTGTGGTCGGGCACCCTGCAGCTCGACGAGGCCGATCTCACCAAGTCCAGCCTCGAAGTCACGATCGACGCGGCGTCGGTCGACACCAAGGAGCCCAAGCGCGACGAGCACTTGCGCTCGGCTGACTTCTTCGAGGTCGAGAAGTTCCCGCACCTCACGTTCAAGAGCACCAAGATCGAGAAGTCCGACGATGGCTACGCGCTGACCGGCGACCTCACGATCCGCGGCATCACCAAGTCCGTCACCCTCGAGGTCGAGGGCGGCGACACCGTCAAGGATCCGTGGGGCGGCACCCGCACCGGCTTCTCGGCGAAGACGTCGATCTCGCGCAAGGAGTTCGGCCTGACGTGGAACGTCGCGCTCGAGGCCGGCGGCTTCGTCGTCGGCGACAAGATCGAGATCACCCTCGAGATCGAGGCCATCAAGAAGGCCGCGACCGTCGCCGCGTAGTCTCGCGCCAGACGCTTCTTGCCTGCGGCGCTGCGAGACGTTGTAGTAGCGTGTCGCGATGCTGCACGGCGGTCGATTACTTGTTTGCTCGTGGATCGCGATCGGCTGCGGCGGTAGCGCAGGGCCCGCGGCTACCGCCCCGCGCAACCCGCCGCCCGTGCAGACCGCAACCAACGAGATCGCGCCTGCCTGCTTCGAGATCGAGCGCGCCGAGCTCGACAAGGCGCTCGCCGATTGGCGCGTGCTCGCGGCGGGCGCCAGGCTGCGATGGCTCGAGGGAGGGCAGATTCCGGGGCTCGCGAAGGGCAAGGCGTGGCCCGGCATCGCTGTGTCGCACGTCCGCCCGGCCTCGCTGTGGGAGCTCATCGGGCTCCGCGACGGCGACGTCGTGTATGCCTTCAACGGCTACTCACTGACGGGTTTCGACCTGTTCGTGTCCGTGTTATCGGACCCAGACCTCACGCGCGAGCTGCAGTCCTCCGACAGCCCGCGCAAAGCGCTCGATAGCCTGTTCGGCACGTCCGTCACGGACGTCCTCGTGCTCAGCGTCGTTCGCGGCGGCAAGGAGCTCGTGCTGCACCAGGTGCTCGAGGGGACGGCGCTCACCGAATGCTACGAGGTTCCGCGGTTGAACGAGCGCGACGCCGAGGAACGAACGTGGACCGAGGCCGACTGGCAGGCCGACGCGAAGCGCGCTGAGCAGCGCCAGGCCGTGTTCGACGCCGCAGCCGCCGAACGAGAAGCCGTCGCGAACGCGATCACTCCGACGAGTGCCACCAGTTTCGAGATCTCGTCGGCGATCAGCTCTGCGCGCCTGCGAGCTGCCTTGGCAGGCGACCACGTGCGTTCGGTGACCGCGATTGTCGACGGTAACGCGGTTGGCATGAGGATCTATGCGGTGCGGCCACAAGGGGTCTACGCCGCACTAGGCTTCGAGAACGGCGATACGATAGTCAGCGTCGCCGGAGTACAGATCACGAGTACCGACGCGCTCGTCGAGCAACTCGGAAAGCTGCCCGAGCACGCGAACGCGACGGTCGGGCTGACGCGTCGGGGCGCATCGGTCACCCTGACGTATGTGGTCAAGTGATTCCGCGCTGCTCGATAGCCCGGCTGCTTCTCGTTGATCGGCTCGTTAGCTCGTTCAGTCCGAACCGTCCCGCGCTCTCGCATCGGCTTCTCGGCTAAGACGTCGATCTCGCGCAAGGAGTTCGGCCTGACGTGGAACGTCGCGCTCGAGGCGGCGGCTTTGTCGTCGGCGACAAGATCGAGATCACGCTTGAGATCGTTTCACCTCGCCCGAGACTTCGCATACTCGACGATGCCGGCAGCTGGACCGGATGCGGTTGTATGCGCAGCGCGGTCGAATAGTCCGCGCGTCGAAGTTCGCGCGCGCGGGCGTTCGCTCGACCAGTCCGCCATACTCACGTGGCTACGCTTCTCCTCCGCAAGTCTATGTCAGCTCGTGCTCAGAGACCTCGCATGCTCGAGGAGACGGAGCGCGATCCGCGCTGCCGCGCGCGTTCGAGGCAGCACGAAGAGGCTGCGAGTCAAAGTTCAGGAGCGCGGACACTTCGATAGCGCGTACTTGATCCACGCCTCGATCGACCAGTCCGCCGAACCCACGTGGGTCCGCGTCTGCTCGGCAGCCTCTCGTGCCTCGCGCTTCGAGTACCCAAGCGTCGCCAGCGCCTTCGTGGTCTCGACCACCCGCGTCGCAGCCTCGAACGAGCTGCTCGCGCGGCGCGAGATCGTGAGCTGGGCGGCCGTACCCGTGATGATCAAGTTGCCCGCATGGTGAGCGAGGTGGTGGCCTTCGCACAGCAGGATCAAATTGATCGGTTCGCCGGAGCCACCGTCCTCCAGGTGCTCGATGTGATGTACGTCGAGGTTCGTCGACGAGCGGCAGCCTGGCACACGACACCGTCCATGGTCACGCGCCCAGACCAGGCGCCGCACCGACGGAGCAATGGCCTGCTTCGCGCGCTCGGGCACCGCCCCGTCGATCGAGCCGATGACTTCTGCATCGCACCAGGCCCGTTCGACCGCCACCGGCGACATCTCGACGGTGATGCCACCGCCATCCTGCCAGCCGCGCTTGCAGTCGCGGCAGACGGTCACCGCGATCTGGTACGGGGCGCGTGTCCGATATGGAACGGAGTCGACCTCGCTCGGCTCGACGTGTTCAGTGGTTGATGCGTCGTCTGGCTCGAGTTGGTCCATGGTTGACCCACCCGCGAACAGCGATGCCGACGTCCCCACGGCCGACGATGCGAGTGCAGAGGACGGCTGTGCCGAGGACAACGATGCCGACGACGCGGGTGCCGACGACGATGCGGCGGCCGACGATGCCGAAACCGCTGCGGCCGACGATGCTACTGCGGAGGACGATCCGGGTGCCGACGACCGCAGTGGCCGAATGCCATCGATGATGAGGCGCGCGGTCGCCGCCAGGTACGCGTCGTCGTCCAGTCGTTCGCCGCGCTCCTTGTTCAGGATCTGCTGCGCCTGTCGCATCAGCGCATACGTCTCCGGCCGCACCTTCAGGTGGAGGTCCCTCCAGCGACGTGCAGGGTCGGGTCGATCGGTCGGGCGATCGCCGCGCTTGTGCCCGGCTACCAGCTCCTCGAGCTCGCGCTGGTTCATCTCCCTACTCGCGGCCAGCCACTCGCTCTCGGTCTCGGCGCTCGCCACACGCGTCAGCTCGCGTACTGCGGAAAACGACAGCTCGCCGTTCATCATCGCCTCGCGAATCTGCGGCAGCTCGTCGATCAAGCTGGCGACGCGCAGGCGCTCCTTCGCCACGCGCGGCGTGTAGCCAAGCTCGCGCTCGAGGTACTCGAGCAGGCTCGCGCAGCCGTACCGGCGCCAGATGCACGCGACCTCTGCATCACGCAGCGCCGCGGCCTCCTCGAGGTCGAGCACGGCTCGCACCTTGGCGATGCGCTTCAGCCGCCGATGGATCTGCTCGCAGCGCGCGTCATCGGCGACCTGCACGCGCCGCTGTTTTCCCGCGCGCATCTCGCCTCCATCACCACCTTCCGTGCCCCACTCCCCCGATCCCTCGAACGAACCATCACGCAGCATCACACACGCTCCTCTCGCGAAAGAGCGTCCGTTCTATCACGCGAGATTTCGGCGCTGTCGTTCGCGCTCTGCTGCACGAACTCGCGATTTCTCGACGAGAAGTGGTTTGCGCTGTTTCGATCGCGCAGGGACGAAATAGACGACGCACGCAGCGCGATCAACTCGCGACTCGCGCCTGGTTGCAGCAGTCTCTCGCGAACTGCGTCAAGCACAATCGTGACCGCGAAGGATCTCTAGCGACGATTCTTGGCACAGCAGGTACGAGAAGCCGTTCGCGCTCGACGAGGAATCGAACATGCGCGTGGAACCATGTCGCAGAACCGATCGCTCTCGCCGAGTGGCCGTGATGTGCGGCGCGCGCAAGCCCGAGGTCCACGCGCGCCGCATCCGAGTCTCGGACTTCGATTATCGTCGCCGTACCCACGTGAGTATGGGACGCGAGAAGACCGCCGCTCTCGTCGGTGATGCGAGAGAACGCGATCGCGCCGGGGCCGCGCGACAGGACCGGGCCGGCCGGGCTCCGCGCGCGCCTCCGAATCTCGGACTTCGAGCATCGTCATCGCACTCACGTGCTACGGAGGTCGGGACTGGCGACACGCGAGAAGGCCGCGATGCTCTCGTCGGCGACGCGGCGCATGCGAGGGCTCCGCGCGC
>JABFXX010000530.1 GCA_013368795.1 Kofleriaceae bacterium | reverse complement strand
CTTGTCGGTCGCCTGCAGCGCGGGAACGACCATGTCGCGCTTGATCAAGTCGACGATCTTCATCAGGACCGAAACGACCCTACCACAGCTAAAATTTTACGAAGAGGCTGGCCGAACCTTTACGAAGATGCCGTGGGCGTCTCGATCAGGCCGTAGCTGCCGTCGTCGCGCTTGTACACGACGGCCACGCGGCTGTCGGTATCGTGACGGAACACGAGGAACGGCTCGTGCAGCAGATTCAGCTGGACGATCGCCTCGGCGACCGACATCGGCTGAGCGTGGAACTTCTCGGTCTTGACGACCGTGAATTCGGGCGTGGCCGGCGAGTCGCTCTTGGTGACGGCCTTGCCGTTGCCCTCGTGAAGCTCCTGGAAAGCCTCATCGATGATCGAGTGTGACCACGGCAGTGCGTGGACGCCATGCGGGCGCGCACGCATGCCCTCGAGCTTGCCTTTGTACTTGCGAACCTGACGTTCGATCTTCGCGATGCAGAGATCGATCGAGCTGTACATGTTCTCGGTCGTCTCGTGGCCAGCTATCGACAGCCCGTTGTGGAGCTGGAAGCTCACATCGATGCGGTGATTGTGACGTTCCGTGGAGAGGACAACGTGACAGGCGATGGGGTCCGGTAGGTACTTGCGAACTCGCTCCATTCGCTCTTTCGCATAGGACTTCAGGGCATCGGTCGGTTCCATGTGGCGGAACGTCACCGCGAATTGCATCGAGTGCCTCCCAATTGGTTCGGTACGATCATACCGCTGACACAATCGAGGATCGATGCATTCCCCGACGAGAAATTTGCGAACGGCCGGTATTCTACTAGCCGCGCGTTAGGGGATCTAGCTCGCCAAGCAGCTGGCGCACGAGGGCGCGCGCCTTCTCGAGGTCACCGAGCGGTGCCGCCTTTTGATGCACCAGGATGTCGAGCACCGTCGCGACGTCGGCGGCGTGCTCCTGCGCTCGTCGATAGGTCTTCCACTTCTGTGTCGACGAGGCAAGGCGGCCGAGCTCGAACACGAGGCCGGTCGCCGCGCGGTCCAACCTATCTTTCAGATAGAAGCGCGTCGTCGCCGCGCCGACGATGTCGTGCACCTGGCCGACCAGCTCGAGCGCACGATCGTAAGAAGAGCGTGAGCGGGGCGTGCGAAAGACGACGAACGGCGGCGGCGAGTCCTCGTGCATGTACGAGTGGTGCGCTACCTGCGCTCGTCCGTCACGCGGGGCTCACCCAGACGTACCCCGGTCCTACCGGCTCGCCACCCGTCACGGGTGTGACGCGAGAAACGTGTCGATCTCGGCGAGGGTCTTCGCACCGGCCGGACCAGCCGCGACCACGGTCGCACGTGCGCTGGTCGCGATCGAGCGACCGCGCGCGTGCTCGCTGCGACCGATCGCGTAGACGAACTGCGCGAGCCGGAACTGCGTACGCCCGAGCTCTTCGGGCGCCGCCTTGCCACGCTCGAGCAGGCGGATCGCGCGCTCGAGGTACGGAATGCCGACGGCGGTGCGCCCGCGCTCGCCCTCGAGGTCGGCGGCGAGCCGCAGCGCCATCGCGGCGACGGCCTCGCGATGCTCGAGGTTCCGATCGGCGATATCGGCGGCGCGCAGGTAATGCGCGAGCGCGTCGTCGGGCCGGTTCGCGTCCGACAGCGACATCCCGACGAGAATGTGCGAGTTGGCAGCGTGCGCGCTCTCGCCCTGGTGGATCGCGTCGAGGATCGCGAGCCCTCGCTCGAGCAACGCGATCGACTCCTCGGTCTTGCCCGATTCGCCGAGCGCGTCGCCGAGGCCGAGCAGCGACTCCGCGACCTGGATGCTGCCGCCGGGATAGGCGACCTCGCGGATCGCGAGCGACTTGCGCAGCTCGGCGATGCCGAGGTCGTGCGCCTGCGTGGCGACGAGCGCGATACCGAGCGCGTATCGCGCGAGCGCGGTCTCTGGATGCTGCTCGCCGTGGAACTTCACAGATTCGTCGACCGCTTGCCGCAGCGTCGCGAGCGCGGCCGCGTCGTCGCCCTGCAGGCGCTGGAAGTGGCCCAGCCGCGTGCGCGCGGCGACGACGAGTGCGCGCTTCGGTGGGCTCATGCGCTCGGCGCGCTCGATCGTCTCGCGGCACGCCTCGAGCGCGCGCGCCGCGTCCTTTGCCGTCAGGTTGCGATTACACCTGCCCCATGCGAGGTCGAGCTCGTGCGACTCGCGATCGGGGAGCTGCGCGATCAGCGCGGACGCGTAGCCATCGAACAGCTCCGCCTCGTCCTGCGTGCGCAGGTCATTGCCGAGCGCCTTCGCGAGCTCGCTCCAGATCGTGGCGAGTAGCTCGAGGTCGCGAGCCGCGGTCGCGAGCCGCGCGGCCGCGTGCAGCTCGGCGATGCCCTCGGCGTAGTGCGCGGCGTCGAGCTCCATGCGGCCGACGAGCAGCTGCGCGCGCGCCTGCAGCGGCAGGTAGCCGAGCGCATTGGCCCGCGTGCGAATCTCGAGCACCGCGTCGCGGATGTGCGGCGCCTTGCCGGCGAGCAGCGCGGTCTCGTTGTCGGCGATCGCCGCGTTCAGCGCCGCGATCTGGACACGCGCACCTTCGGCGGGCGGCAGTGGCGGCAGCGCGGAGAGCGCCGCGATGTCGGCGCAGCGCGACGGCGCGGGGAGTGCTTCGGCGAGCGACGACGTCTGGGCGACAACCGACGCATCGGCCGTCCTCGCGAGCACGATCACCGGGCGCAGCCGATCGAGCAGCTGGTCGAGGCAGCTGCGCCGGAGCGCGTCGGTCGCGGCAGGCTGGACGCGATCGACCACCGTCGCGCGACACGTGCCTTCCGCCTCGCGCCGCCAGCTCGCGGTCCACGTATCGAGCTGGCCGATCGTCAGCTCGCCGGCCGCGATCGCGTACGGCAGCTTCGTCGCGGCGAACGCGGAGCGGACCGCATCGCGCTCGCGCGCGTTCCACAGCTTCGCGACGCCATCGCCCGCGGTCGCGCAGCTCGGCGCAGCGCGGCGACCGACGAGCACGACGACGAGCAGCGCGCCGAGCGAGAGCAGCGCGACCCCGGACGCGAGGACCCAGCGCCGTCCGTGCGGTGGTGGTGGCGCGAGCTCGGCGAGCAGCGCCTCCATCGACCAGAACCGGTCCGGCGGCTCCGGCGACAGCCCGCGGCGGAGCGCACGCACGACGCGATCGACGACGCCGGGTGGTGGCGCGCCGTCGTCGCGCTTGCCGCCGAGCGATTCCCATAGCGCGAGGCAGAACGCGTACTGATCGGCGCGCGCGTCGATCTTCTCGCCGCGCTTCTGCTCGGGCGCCATGTACGCGGGCGTTCCGGCGGGCACCGATGGCTCCGGCTCGTGCTCGAGCGCCCGCGCGAGGCCGAAGTCGACGACGCGCGCGCGGCCGTCGGCGCCGACGACGATGTTGCTCGGCTTGATGTCGCGATGGACGAGCCCGGCGCGATGCGCGGCGGCGAGTCCCCTGCCCGCCTGCACGAACACGTCGAGGATCTCGTCCGTCGTGCGAGGCGCCGCCTTCAGCCATTCGCGCACGCTCGCGCCGTCGACGTACTCCATCGCGACGTACAGCTCGCCATCGGCCTCGCCGACATCGTGCACGGCGATGACATTGGGATGCGCGAGCCTGGCGACCGCTCGGGCCTCCGCCTTGAGCTCCTCGCCGGCGCGCGCACGGCGCAGCACCTTCACGGCAACCTTGCGATCGAGCTCGGGATCGTACGCGGCGTAGACGACGCCCATGCCGCCGGCGCCGAGCTGCGTCAGCACCACGTAGCGGCCGAGCTGACCGCCCGGATTCCATGTCTCGACGACACGCGCGCCGAGCGTCGACGGTGCGCCGAGCGACGTCGCCGACGCGCGCGGCTCGCCCGCCGACAGCCCCTTCGCGAGCGCGGCGACCAGCTCCTGACACGCGCTGCACGTGTCGAGGTGACTATCGACGGCGTCGCGTTCGGCCTGGGACAGCTGACCGGCGCCGGGAGTCCGGACATACGCCGCGACCGTCTCTTCGCCCGGACACACGCCCCACGCTAACATGGTGCGCGATGTCGTCATCGGACCTCGCGGCCGAAGCGTTCGAGGCCGACCTCGCGCTCGCCCGTGCGGTCGGGAGCGGCGACCAGGCCGCGCTCGCGATCTTCGAGCGCGACATCATGCCGGTGATCGCACCGGCGATCGCCCATCTCGACGGTGGGACCGCGCTCGTCGCCGACGTCACCGCCGCGGTGCGCGCGCGCGTGCTCGGCGATGGCGGCGACGGCAAGATCCACGACTATCGAGGCCGCGGCGATCTGCGCGGCTGGCTGCGCGTCGTCGCGGTGCGCGAGGCACTGCAGATCATCCGTGCGCGCCGCCGCGAGGAACCGATCGCCCAGGACCTCGGTGACCGTCTTTTCGACGAGACCGAGGCGCTGTCGGCCGACGAGAAGCGCGTGTACAGCGCCGCGTTCGCCGCCGCACTCGCGACGCTGACGCCGCGCGAGCGAAATCTTCTGCGCCAGCAGTTCATCTACGGCGCGACCGTCGACGAGCTCGGCGCTCTGTACGGCGTGCATCGCGCGACCGCGGCGCGCTGGACCGCGCAGATCCGCGAGACGCTGCTGCGCCGCACCCGCCGAGAGATCGCCGATGCGCTGCGCCTGACCGGCGACGATCTCGAGAGCGCGATGGGCAAGATCGCCGGTCACGTCGACTACTCGCTGCGGCACACGCTGTCGATCGAGCGCTGACTCACTTCGCGATGCACGCGCCCTCGGCGCTGTTGCACGTCTCGCCGCTGGGGCAGTCGACATCGTAGTTGCACGGCAGGCCGACGCAGTACGCGCTCTTGCTCATGCACTGCCCGGTCGCGCTGTTGCACGACAGGCCGCTCGAGCAGTCGACGTCGTAGTTGCACTTCACGCCGGTCGCACACGCAGGATTGCCGAGCGCGACGACGCAGAGCGCGCCGAGCGCCGCGGCGATGTCGCCATTGCACGCCGGGTACGGCTGGCCGAGCTGGCAGACCCAGTCCTGCGGATCGGGCGAGCTGAAGCAGTCGAGGCCACCGGCCGGATTCCCGCCGCACATCGCCGCGGCAGCGATGCCCTTCTTGCACCAGCCCTCGAATGCGGCCTGGCCGCCCGCGGGCAACGACGTCCCGCACGTCTGTGCCGCGCTCGCGAAGCTCTGCGCGAACGCGGTGCAGTCCATCGGGTCGAGCGTCGACGAGGTATTGCCGTCGGGCGGCGGCGCGTCATCACCGCTGGTCATCGAGGACGACGTACAGGCAAAAGAAGCAAACGAGAGAACGAAACACGCGATCCGGTACATGGCATCTCCATCGAAAGGGTCGATGCCCCTGGATGCAGGTGCCCGCGCGTCGTCGCGAACAATCGCGATCGCGCACGATTCGCGAGGCGCGCCGCGCGGTTACCCCGTGTCGCAGCTAGAACGTGCCGGCGAGCGAGAAGCCCGGCGCGCGGCCGGCCATCGGCACGATCTGCATGTGCGGCCGCACGTTCATGCGGTACCGCGTGTACTCGAGGTTGTACTGGCGCGCGGACGACGGTGCGGTCGCGACCTCGTAGATCGTCGCGCCGAAGAACGAGATCATGCCGCCGACCGCGACCGCGGCACCGACGTCGGCACCGTTCATCTCCTCGTCGGTACAGTCGTCGAGGATTCCGCACTGGCTCAGCGCGTACACGAGGCCGCCGACCGAAATGCCGAGGCTGGCGAGCCGCCACTTGAGGCCGGTGTTCCACGTGTTGCCGGCGTAGACGTGACCGACCGTCGGGCCGATGAGAAACGCGAGCGATCCGAGCGTGGCGAAGGTCTCCCCGTCCTTCTCGCTGCCGTGGTCCAGGCTCGAGCCGAGCACCATGAGACCGAGTCCGCCGGCGGTGACCCCGAGCGACAGCGCGAGCGCCTTGCCCGGCGACTTCACCTCGATGATCTCGCTCGGCAACGGATCGACCTCGACCGGCTGCGCGACCGGCGGCGGCGCGGCGTACACCGGCTCGCGGCTCGGCGGCCGGAATACGACGCCCTGGCGACAGTTCGCGATCGTCGGATCGACGACGAACACGTTCTGGTAGTACGCGGGATCGAGCTGGCGCACGCGCGCACCGATCATCGCGATCGCGTCGCAGCGGCCGTCGCGCGACGCGTTGCGCGCACCGAGCGTCAGCTTCTCGGCCATCGACAACTCGCGCGCGGGCGGTGCACCGGGCGCTTCGATCGGCGGGGCGTACTGCGGTGCGGGCGGCGCCTCGCTCGGCGGCGGCACTTCGCTCGTCGGTGCGGGCGGCGCGGGTGCCGTCGCGCCGGGTTGCGCGTACGCGCTCGAGCCCATCACGCCGACGACCACCGAACCGAGCACGGCGAACCGCTTTGCCATGACCCGATCGTCGCCGATCACGCGATGGAGCGCGCGGAGCTCACGCGCACCAACGTCCGATCAGGGCCGGAAAATGGTGGCACTCGCGAAGTAGTGCTGTGGCGCGGCGCACGATGCGGCGCCCGACGCGGAGACGACCATCGACATCCGGAATCCGTCGCGATCGCCCGCCACGCCCGCCTTACGCGCATCGCCGCGCACCGACAGCCCCCGGTAGCCGGCCTGCGCCATCCACTGCGCGACGAGCTTTGCGACACCGTCGGCGCCTTCGCCGTCAATGCACCACGTCGCGTGCACCTGCCGCTTGTCCGAGGTCTGCTTGAGTCCCAGGACCTGCGTGCCGACGATCTTCGGCAGCACCTTCTCGGCGTCCTCGGTCGACACCGGCGTCGTCGAGGGCGCGCTCGACGTCGCTGGCAAGCTCGGCTGCGTCGCCGATCCCGCCGAGCCAACGGAGACCGGCGTGATCGGCGTCGGATTGCCGGTCGCCGGCTTTGGCTTGTCCTTGCAGCTCGCAAGCGCGAGGACCGCGATTGCAACTGCGACGCGCATGGCTACTTGGGATTCGTCCAGGACGGTTCGGGTTCCGCCGTCTCGGTCGCAGCACCCGTGGCGGAGCCGCCGGTGCCTGCGGGCGCCGAACCCGCGCTCGGCGTCGTGCCCGACGGCGTGGTGCCCGACGGCGTGGTCCCCGACGGCGTGGTACCCGACGGCGTCGTACCCGACGGCGTCGTGCCGCCTGCC
>JABFXX010000287.1 GCA_013368795.1 Kofleriaceae bacterium | reverse complement strand
GCCAGCTGAAGAAGCTCGGCCTGTCGTACGACTGGACGCGCGAGCTCGCGACGTCCGATCCCAAGTACTACAAGTGGACGCAGTGGATCTTCGAGCTGCTGTGGAAGCGCGGGCTCGCATACCGCGCCGAGGTGCCGGTCAACTTCTGCCCGGCGCTCGGCACCGTCCTCGCGAACGAAGAGGTGAAGGACGGCAAGTACATCGAGACCGGTGACGAGGTCGAGAAGCGGATGATGCTGCAGTGGATGCTGCGCATCACCGAGTACGCCGATCGTCTGTCCGAGGATCTCGCCGGCCTCGACTGGCCGCACGGCACGCACGTCGCGCAGTCGGAGTGGATCGGCAAGTCGATCGGCGCGAACGTCGTGTTCGAGGTCGTCGGCCGCGATCGCGAGGACGCGATCACCGTGTTCACGACGCGCCCCGACACGCTGTTCGGCGGCACGTGGGTCGTGCTCGCGCCCGAGCACGCGCTCGTCGACAAGATCACGACGCCCGAGCAGCGCGCCGCGGTCGAGGAGTATCGCGAGCAGGTCTCCAAGCGCTCCGAGCGCGATCGCACGACCGAGGCGGCCGACGCGCCGAAGACCGGCGTGTGGACCGGCGCGTACGCGAAGAACCCGGTCAACGGCAAACAGATTCCGATCTGGATCGCCGACTACGTGCTCGCGTCGTACGGCACCGGCGCGGTGTTCGCGTGTCCCGCCGGCGACGAGCGCGATCACGCGTTCGCGACGAAGTTCGGCCTGCCGATCGTCGAGGTCGTCAAGGGCCCCGACGGCACCGACGTCCAGGCGGCCGCGTACACCGGCGACGGCCCGCACGTGAACAGCGACTTCCTCAACGGCCTCGACAACGCGGCCGCGAAGAAGAAGGTCATCGCATGGCTGGCCGAGCGCGGCCTCGGCGAGGAGTCGATCCGCTACAAGCTGCGCGACTGGCTGTTCTCGCGCCAGCGCTACTGGGGCGAGCCATTCCCGACGGTCCAGCTCGCCGACGGCACGCTCAAGGTCGTGCCCGAGAACGAGCTGCCGGTCGAGCTGCCGCAGATCGACGAGTACAAGCCGACGCGCGACGGCCAGCCTCCGCTCGCCCGCGCGACCGACTGGATGAAGTACGTCGATCAGGAGAGCGGCCAGAAGGGCCACCGCGAGACGAACACGATGCCGCAGTGGGCGGGCTCGTGCTGGTACTACCTGCGCTTCCTCTCACCGCAGCGCGATGACGTCGCGTGGGATGCGGAGGAGGAGAAGTACTGGATGCCGGTCGACCTCTACGTCGGCGGCAACGAGCACGCGGTCCTCCACCTGCTCTACGCGCGGTTCTGGCACAAGGTGCTCTACGACGCCGGCTACGTCTCGACGAAGGAGCCGTTCCAGCGCCTGTTCCACCAGGGCATGATCCACAAGACGTCGTTCCGGTCGGCGAGCGGCAAGTATCACTACGACCACGAGGTCGAGCAGCGCGACGGCGTCTGGTACCTGAAGGGCACCGACGAGAAGGTCGAGACCAAGCTCGATAAGATGTCGAAGAGCCGCTACAACGTCGTCAACCCCGACGACATGGGCAACGAGTACGGCGCCGATGCAATGCGCATGTACGAGCTGTTCATGGGGCCGCTCGAGGATGGCGTCGAGTGGGAGACGTCCGGCGTTGCCGGCACGCGTCGGTTCCTCGATCGCGTGTGGCGCCTCCTGATCGATACGGAGACGGACACGCTGGCGACGAAGGTCAGCGAGGACGCGCCGACGACGAACAAGGACCTCGAGCGCGCGCTCCACGCGGCGATCAAGAAGGTCACGCAGGCGGTCACCGACCTGCGCTTCAACACGGCGATTGCCGAGATGATGGTGTTCGTCAACGAGGCGACGAAGGCGCCGGCGATCCCGCGCGAGTGGTTCGAGATGTTCGTGAAGATCCTCGCGCCGTTCGCGCCGCACGTCGCAGAGGAGCTGTGGCAGCGCCTCGGTCACCGCTCGACGATCGCGTACCAGCCGTGGCCCGCGTTCGACGAGGCCAAGCTCGCGCGCGACACGATGGTGATCGGCATCCAGATCAGCGGCAAGCTGCGCAGCCAGATCGAGGTGCCGGTCGACGCGACCGAGCAGGTGATCCTCGAGACGGCGAAGGCCGACGAGAAGGTCCAGCCGTTCATCGCCGGCAAGACGATCAAGCGCGAGATCTACGTGAAGGGTCGCCTCGTCAACCTCGTCGTCGTGTAGCGCGCCGGCAAAACGAAAGGGTCAGACATGACGTCATGGACGTCGCGTCTGACCCTCGTCGTTCGAAAAGGTGCGGGCGCAAGCAGCGCGTGAGGGGTGGAAAGACGCTGCCCGCGCCCGCTGAAAAGGTGCGGGCGCAAGCGGCCCGTGAGGGGATGGAAGAGGCCGCTCGCGCCCGCGGGGGACGAGAGAAGAAACGGCGAGCGCAGGCGATCCGCGGCTAGGGGGGAAAACGAATCGCCTGCGCCCGCGTGGTGAGGCTAACTAGGTCCGGGTCGGCTCGACCCGAGTGATGGGTACTGCTAACTGGCTCGTCGCAACCGAGACGTCGTGACGTGCTACGCCGAGGCGGTCGGGCCGGTGATGCCCGAGAGCGCGGTCGTCGCAGTCTCCTGCGCCGACTTCGCCGTCTCGCGCGCCGACTTCACGGCGCCGGTGATGACGCGCTCGGTGCTCGAGAGCGTCTCGCCAACACCTTCGTCCACGCGCTGCGTGAGCTTGCGCGCGAAGCGGAACGCGCTGGCCGCGCCCTTCTCTACGAAGTCGATGCCCTGATCGACCACCGTGCGAAGCTCGACGCGCGCATCCTGAAGGATGGCGATGACGGTGCTCTGGCCGCGGTCGACAACGTCGAGCGCGAGGTGCGCGACGCCGGGAACGAAGCCGGCGTGGTTGGTGCGGGTGATCGAGGACTCGGTCTTTGCGGTAGCCATCGTGGACTCCTTCATGCCCGGCACGCTAAGACGCGACGCGTCATCACGCCAGATGCGACCCGCTGACAGCGGCTAACGCAATGCGTTAAACATCCTTCATCCCACAGGAATACGGCGGCTATGCGACAGTGATGACGCATGGAACGCGAGTTCATCCCGATCAACATCGCGGTTCTCACCGTCTCCGATACGCGGACGATGGAGAACGATACGAGCGGCGGCTACATCGTCCAGCGCATGACCGAGGCGGGGCACCGGATCGCCGCGCACGTGATCATCAAGGACAGCGAGGTCGGCATCCGCGCGCAGCTCGCGCAGTGGATCGCGGACCCTCGCGTCGATGTCGTGATCGCGACCGGCGGCACCGGTGTCACGCCGCGCGACGTGACGCCCGAGGCGCTCGCGCCCCTCGTGACGAAGCACATCCCGGGATTCGGCGAGCTGTTCCGCCAGCTGTCGTTCGCCGACATCGGAGCGGCGACGATCCAGAGCCGCGCCGATGCCGCGCTGTGCGGTCAGACCTACGTGTTCCTGCTGCCGGGCTCGACCGGCGGCGTGAAGCTCGGCATCGACAAGATCCTCGTGAGCCAGCTCGATCACCGCACGAAGCCGTGCAACTTCGTCATGCTGCTGCCGCGGATCAAGAACGAGCAGAAGGGCACCTAGCTGCGCAGGCCGTGCTTGCGCAGGAGCGTCAGCAGGTAAGGCCGATCCATGCGCGCGAGCCGCGCGGCCTCCGATGCATTGCCACCGGCGCGCTCGATGAGCGATCGCAGATACTCGGTCTCGAACTTCGCGAGGGCGGCGGCGCGTGCATCGCGATAGGCGACGACGGCGCCCGGCGTGACGACCGGCGGTGTCGTCGCCTTTGCGCGTTCGCCGCCGAGATCGAGCTCGCCCATGACGAGCGCGGCCTCGACGACATTGCGAAGCTCGCGCACGTTGCCGCTCCATGGATGGGCGCGCAGCTGATCGAGCGCGGACGCGAGCGGGCCGAGCTCGGCGACGCCGGTCAGACGCTGGATGAAGTGCGCGACGAGCGGCTCGATGTCTTCGGCGCGCTCGCGCAGCGGCGGCACGATGATCTTCGCGACCGCGAGGCGATAGTAGAGGTCGGCGCGGAACCGGCCGGCGTTGACCTCGGCGCGCAGATCGCGGTGCGTCGCGGCGAGGACGCGAACGTCGACCGAGATCGACTGCGAGCCTCCGACGCGGGTGAACGCGCGACGCTCGAGCACGCCGAGCAGCGCGGGCTGCACCTCGAGCGGAAGCTCGCCGATCTCGTCGAGCAGCACGGTGCCGCCCATCGCGCGCTCGAACGCGCCGGCGCGGCGCTGGTCGGCGCCGGTGAACGCGCCCTTCTCGTGGCCGAACAGGATCGACGCGATCAGCGACGCGGGCAGCGATCCGCAATCGACGACGACGAGCTCCTTGTCGCGGCGAGGTGACGCTTCGTGGATCGCGCGCGCGATCACTTCCTTGCCGGTGCCGGTCTCGCCCTGGATGAGCACAGACGAGTCGACGCGCGCGACGCGATGGACGAGCCGTGCGACCTCGCGGATCGCCTCGCTCTCGCCGACGAGCTCCGTCGAGCGAGGGACGTCGGCGGGAGGTGGCGGCGCGAGCGAGGAGCCCGCATCGTCGAGCGTGAGCGTCGTGTCGCCGATGCGCAGCTGCGTGCCGGCCGGAACGGTCGCGCGCGCGACGCGGACGCCGCCGAGCCACGTGCCGTTGCGGCTGCCGAGATCGATCACGTCGATGCCCGCGGGCGTGCGATGCAGCTCGAGGTGATAGCGGCTGACCGCGGCGTCGGTGAGCACGAGCGCGTTGTCCTCGGCGGTTCCGATTGCGAGCCGCGCGCCGTCGTCGGGCGCGCACACCGCGCCGGCATCGGGCCCCGCCTCGACGCGCACGCGCAGCTTGTGCACGAGCTTCACGGGCCGCGGCTGGAGCTTCGTGCGAGGCGTGTCGACCACTGCGCGCAACAGTTATCACCGTTGACCGCGAGCCACGACGGAAAAGCGATGGCAGCGGACCACGCGACGAGACGCGCGCCTGTTGGATCGAGCCAACAGCTCGCCGGCGAACCACGCGCAAGTGCGTGCGCGACCTGCGGGCACGGGCGATGCACAGCGGCGGCGCGGAGGAATCATGCGCCGCTTTGCACTTGCTGCTGTCTCCGTGCTCGCGTTCGGCGCGCACGCCCACGCCGCTCCCACGCCGGTCACGAGCTTTGGCTCGAACCCTGGTGCCCTCGCGATGTACGAGTACGTGCCGGCGGGCTTGCCGGCAAATCGTCCACTCGTCGTCGTGCTGCACGGCTGCACGCAGACCGCGGCCGCGATGGAGAGTGCCGGCTGGAGCACGCTCGCCGACCAGTACCAGTTCGCCGTGCTCTATCCCGAGCAGGCGACCGCGAACAATCCCGTGCGCTGCTTCAACTGGGCCGGCGAGTACGGCGACACCGCGAACCTCGTGCGAGGCATGGGCGAGAACCAATCGATCATCTCGATGATCGATCAGATGCACACCTCGCACGGCATCGACACGTCGAAGGTCTACATCGTCGGCTTCTCGGCCGGTGCCGCGTTCGCGTCGGTGATGCTCGCGACGTGGCCCGATCGGTTCGCCGCAGGAGCGATCATGGAGGGCATCGCGTATCGCTGCGCGACGAGCGTCAACGGCGCGTTCAGCTGCCAGAGCCCGGGCGTCAACAAGTCGCCGATGGAGTGGGGCGACCTCGTGCGTGCCGCGGCGACGGCGACGAACGGTGCACGGCCTCGCGTCCAGATCTGGGAGGGCACGTCGGACACGACCGTCGTGCCGATGAATGCGACCGAGCTCGTCGAGCAGTGGACGAACGTCGCGGGCACGGACCAGACGGCAGACGAGACCGAGATGATCGGCTCGGCGGCGACGCGCACCGCATACAAGCTCGGCTCCACGATCGTCGTCGAGTCGTACACCGTGCAGGGGATGGGACACGCGGTGTCGGTCGGCGCGGAGGGCTCGACGGCGTGCCCGGGGCAGACCGCCGCGTACTTCGAGGGCAAGCCGGTGTGCTCGACGCTGCGGGCGGCGAAGTTCTTCGGCGTCGTGCCGGACGGCTCGGGCAGCGGCAGCGGCTCGGGCAGTGGCTCCGGCAGCGGCTCGGGCTCGGGAAGCGGTTCGGGCTCCGGCCAACCCGGCGATCCATACGTCGCGATCGTCTCGCCGGCGAACGGCGAGACCGTCACCGGCAATCTCACGATCGTCGTCGCCGCGGGAGACGATCAGGGCATCGCGAACGTCGAGCTCGAGATCGACGGACACTCCGTCGGTGGCGACACCGAGGCGCCGTACCAGTGGCCGTGGGACGCGAGCGCTGCGGGCGGCGGCTCGCACACGCTCGTCGCGACCGCGACCGATACGACCGGCGCGACGTCGACGGCGACCGCGATGGTGACCGTGCCCGGTCCGGGCGGCTCCGGCGGTGGTAGCAACGGTCAGGCCGATCCGGGCGACCTTCCGGCGTGCAGCCTCGACGCAGGCAAGAGCGACGGTCGCGGCTGGGTACCCATCGTGATGGCGGCGGTCGTCGCGATCCGCGTCGGTCGACGTCGTCGCTCGCGATAGTCGGACCTTAAAACCGACCGACGACGCCGACGCTCGATGGCGTCGCGTAGACGTGCGACTCGTCGCGATGCGTGAGGTACACGATCGTCGCGGCGAGCACGCCGGCGGCGCCGACGCCGAACCCGATGTTTGCGACGAGCGCCCACTTGTCGCCGCGCTGCTCGATGTCGCGGAGCTGCGAGAAGTCGTGCCCGCCCTCGGCCTTCAGTCGATCGAACTCGCTTTGCGCGACGTGCATGCGCCACGCGCCGAACCCGCCCGCCGCGAGACCGCCGGCGCCGAGCACCGCGTAGAGCTGCCACCGTGCGTAGATCGGCCGGTCGGTGCCGGGCACGCGCTGCAGCGGCTGCGCGATCGTCTGCGTCCACAGCCGATTGCCGAACGCGTCGAGCGCGCTGATCTGGTCGACGCGAGGGCTCGATGGGATCGCGAGCTGCGTCCCGGTGCCACGGAGCTCGCGGCCGTCGACGAGCAAGACCGCGATGCCGCCGACGAGGTTCAGCACGTCGGACTCGACGGCGAGCGATGCGGTACCGGCTTCGACCTTCGCCGTCACCCGCAGCAATGTCGTGCGCGCACGTGCCGCATCGAACGGCCCCGTGATCTTCGGCGACGTGCCGTCGGGCAACACGCGCTGCGGATCGAGCGCGAGCACGCGGGCGAAGTGCTCCTCGGCGACCGCGCCGCGATCGAGCCCGGCGGCGAGCTTGCCGGCGAACAGGTTGAGCTCGAGGAAGCGGTCGCGCTCGTTGCCACCCTGTGCGATCAGCTTCTCGACGATGACGAGCGCCGGCTCGAACTCGAGCTGCGACTCGAGGCGCTTGGCCTCGACAAGCGGGTCGGTGACGACATCGGCGTGAGCGCTCGCGGACATCGCAAGGATCACTGCAACCGCGGCCGCACGAAGCACGCGCGCAGGGTACCAGGGGACCGTCGGCGGCGCGCGGTGTCAGATCGCTTCGGGATGCGCGGGCGTCTCGTCGTAGCGGCGTTCACGGCCGTTGATGTAGCGGACCGGAATTGCCGCGCGCTGTTCATCCGACAGGTCGAGCGCAGGCACCGAGATGGCGTGGAACGTTCCGCCGAGTGACTCGAGGTTGCCCCGCGCAAACGTGCGGACGCCACACGTGCGGCAGAACGTGAACGTCAGGTGGGGCTCTGCGTCACCGGGCGGCGTCCAGCGGTACTCGGACACGCCGGTGCCGTCGAGCAGGCGAAACCGATCGGGCCCTTTCGCGAACGCGAACCACGCGCGGGCCTTCGCGCAGTACGAACAGTTGCAGCGGTTCGATCCTTCGGCGAGATCGAGGTCGGCCTCGAAGCGGATCGCGCCGCAGTGACAGCTTCCGGTGTAGGTGCGGGCGGACATGGTTGGCTCCTGGTTACTGCTTGCGTTTTGCAATCACTTGGCAGTCTGCACAACCAGTTGTAAAATGCAAGCACTCAGTCATGTCGTCGACCGACCCGCGCTCGTACTGTCCGATCAACCTGTCGCTGGAGATCTTTGGCGATGCGTGGACCTTGCTCGTGCTGCGCGACGTGATGTTCGCGGGCAAGCGGCACTTCCGCGAGCTGCTCCAGTCCGACGAACGCATCTCGTCGAACATTCTCGCGGACCGGCTCGCGCGGCTCGTCGAACACGGCATGCTCACGAAGTCCGAGGATCCGACCCACAAGCAGAAGGCGATCTACTCGCTCACCGAGAAGGCGATCGCGCTGTTGCCGATCATCGTGCAGATCGGCGCGTGGGGGTCACGGTGGGTCCCCGATGCCAAGAAGCTTGAACCCACCGCGCGCAAGGTCGTGCGCGAGATCCAGGAGTCGGGGCCGCGCGGGTGGGCCAAGCGCATGGACGAGCTACGAGCCGAGCACCTGCACTGATTGCTACCACGTCAGCACGATCGGCGCCGCGAGCTTGCCGGCGGCGATGTCGACGCGCATCTCCCTCTTCCGGCCATCCTTGAGCCTGGCGACGAGCTTGTGCTTGCCCGCGCCGAGCTTCTTCTTCACGAGCGGTGTCGTGCCGAAGTACGAGCCATCGATGAAGATCATCGCGAACGGCGTCGAGTCGATGCTGACGAGGCCCGTTCCGCTGACCTGCGCGACGCGTGTCGAGGGCTTCGTTCGCGTCTCGCGCGTATCGCTCGCGACACCAGCTGCGGGACGACCGTTCGCGCCGGCGCTCCCACCGCTTGCGGGCGAAGTTGTATCGGGCTCGTCGACTGCGGGCGTCTTCACATCGGGCTCGCCGGTCGCGCGCATCTTCGCATCGGGCTCGTCGATCCGGGGAATCGTTGCAGCGGCAGCCTCGTCGGACAGCGTGGCTGCGTTCGAGCCTGCGACCTGTTTGCTCGGCCGATCGGCAGGTTCGTTCAGCAGCTGCTGGATGCCGGCGAACGCGCCCGTCGCGACGACAAACAGCGCGGCGGGAATCCAGCGCGGACGCTGGCGCGGCTTCGCGATCGGCTGCGTCGCGACGTTCGACGGCCGACCGCCGACGGTCGAGCCCGTCGCCAGACTTGTCCGCGCGTCGTCGAGCACCTTGCGCTGCCGCGTCCGCAATGCCGACAGCTCGGCACCGTGCCAGTCGGCGAGTGCGTCGGCGATCTGGCCGGCACTCGCGACGCCCCCGTGCGGTGCGAGCGCGGTCTCGAGCGCACGTGCGAGCTCGCGCGCATCCGCGTAGCGGTCGTCCGGGGGGCGAGCGAGCGCTTTGCCGATCACGTCGGCGAGCTGCGGAGGGACCGCCGGATCGACGGCATCGGCGCGCGGAATCGGCTCCTCGAGGATCGCGCGTGCGGACAGGTAGTCGCTCGAGCGCTTGAAGAGCCGCGTGTGCGTCGCGAGCTCGAACAGCACGATGCCGAGCGCGAACACGTCGCAGCGTCGATCGAGCGGTTCGCCGAGCAGCTGCTCGGGCGCCATGTACTGCGTCTTGCCCTTGATCGTGCCGGCCTCGGTCTCCGCCGCGCCGCGCACCTTCGCGACGCCGAAGTCGAGGACCTTGACGACGCCGGCCGTCGTGACGAACAGGTTCGACGGCGAGACGTCGCGATGGACGAGCCCGAGCGGCGCACCGTCGGTGCCGCGCAGCTCGTGTGCGTGATGCAGACCCGCGCACGCCTGGACGACGATGCCTGCGGCGACGCGCAGCTGGGCAATCCGGCTTGTCGCGTCGGTCTCGCGAGGCCGCGCGATGAAGTCGCTGACCGGCACGCCGTCGAGGTACGGCATGACGAGGAAGTACTCGGCGCCCTCGCGGCCGAGCTCGTGGACCTCGCAGACGTTCGGGTGATCGAGGCGGGCGACGAGCTTGCCCTCATCGAGGAACATCGCGACGAACGCCTTCGACGCGACGAGCTCGGGGAGCAGCCGCTTGACGACCACGATCTTCTCGAATCCCGCCTCGCCGGCGAGCCGTGCGAGGTGGATCTCTGCCATGCCACCCATCGCGAGCTGACCGAGCAGCTCGTAGCGGCCGAGGCGCACCGGTGCAGCGGTCTCCTCGTTCGGGGTGGCTGAGTGGTATGACAAGACTGCCTATCATGCCGCGGTTCTTCGTCGCCTGGGCGTTCGTCGTCGGCTCGGCCGGCTGCTCGTTCGACGCGGACTACTCCGACGGCCGCTTCACGTGCACCGACAACGTCTGCCCGTCGGGGTTCACCTGCGTCGCCAACGAGTGTGTCGGCGCGCGCAAGGATGCGGGGACCGACGCAGACGCGGTCGACGCGCGGGTCGCGGCGCTCACCTGCGTCGACCCGGGAATCTTTGCGGTACTAGGCGGCACGATGATGGGCTCGACGGCCTCGCGGTCGAGCACGATCTCGTCGATGTGTGGCGGCTTCGTGATGAACGGCGCCGATGCGGTTTACAAGGTCAACGCCGCGAACGGCAAGCAGCTGCTCGTCACGATCGCCGGCTCGTTTGCCGTGAGCGCGTACGTGATCGCACCGTGCAGCGTGTCGCCGGCGACGCCGACGTGCCTGACCAACACCGCGGCGACGCCCGGCAACCCGATCTCGGTGACGACGTCGTTCGCCGGCGACCACTACATCATCGTCGACGCACAGAACGCGGCCGCGAGCGGCGACTACACGCTGACGCTCGGCGTGAACTAGCTGTTGGCGGCGGCCAACACCCGATGGATCGCGCCATCACGGCGAGCCTGTAGGTACGAGACTCCTCGTCGGAATATCGCGGCACGGCGGTTGCTGAACGCGCCGCCATGCTGCGCGGAACGATCTGCTTGCTGCTTGCCGGGTGCACGCTCGGTGGAACCGGTCGCCCCGGCGAGGGCGACGATCAGGGCTCGGGTGTCGACGACACGGCATGTGGCCAGGCGATGGCCAATGCGCCGCTCGCGCCCGCCGGCTACGACTTTCACGATGCGCTGCCGACGGCGACGCGCAACACGTGGGACGCGGTCTCGCTGCCGCAGCCCGGCGATGCGACGTACCCGGGTGGTCGCTACCGCACGATCACGCCCGATGGCAGCGGCAAGACGCATCCGGGCTGCACCACACTTGGCCTGACGTACACGGCTGCTTCGATTGCCGGCTATCCGTGCGCCGCGCGCCAGTTCGAGTTTCCCGCGGGCACGCAGGAGGACACGACGAAGCCGATCGTGATCCTCGTCCACGGCAACTCGGAGTCGCCGTCGGGCTGGATGAAGTTCGTGCATCCAGATCCGGCGTCGCTGATGTTTCCGGCCGACACGACGGCGCGCGATCAGCTCGCCGAGCTGTTGCCGGCGCGCGGCTACAGGACGATCGCCGTCGACATGCGCACCGACAAGATCGACGACGCGAACAGCCCGGAGGGCAAGGACATCGGCAACACGCCGAAGAACGCCGACCACGGCTGGGACGTGCCGATCCTGCAGGAGCTCATCAAGCGCGTCGCGATCGCGAACCCCGATCGCAAGATCTCGCTCGTCGGATTCTCGCTCGGCGCGACGACGGTGCGCGACGCGCTGCGCCGGCTGTGGGCCGAGAACCAGGACGGCACGTGGGACGTCAACATCTTCTCGCGGCTCGACGTGGTCGTCGTCGCGTCCGGCGCGAACCACGGCGTCGTCAGCTTCTCGAAGCAGTGCGGCCTCAACCTGACGATGCGCGGCACCGTCACGTGCGAGATGGGCCAGCGCAACCAGTACACCGAGACCGCGTTTCATCGGCCGCTCAACGGCCCGCCGATCGAGGGCCTCGCCGAGTTCGGCGGCTGGTGGGAGACGCCGTGCGCCGACGGTGACTACGCGTTCGGCAAGCGCAAGGCATGCGGTGGCAACAAGGTCGCGTACACGACGATCACGATGGCCGACCTGCCCAACGGCACGCAGCAGGACGAGTTCGTGTCGGAGCACGCCGCGCGCCTCTATCCGCGCGAGTGCGCGAACAACCTCGTCGACGGCCTCAACGACTTCGATACCAGCGGCTACTTCTACAACGGCTTCTTCCGCAACCACTACGGCAGCGTGCGCAGCGAGGCAGGTCTCGCGAAGGTGCTCGCCGCACTCGCGAGGAACTGATCATGCGCATTCTTGTCGCTCCCATCCTGCTCGCGTCGTCGCTCGCGATCGCCGACGACAACGTCATCGAGATGCCGCCCGACCCGGTGCGGCCGGCCGCGACGAAGGTCGCCGCCGTCGAGGCAGAGCCCGCGCCGGATCAGCCAGCCATCGTCGACGGTGCCCTGGCACCGAAGCGCAAGCTCAAGTGGATCGAGCCGTATGGCGCGATCGCCGGCGGCATGCGCATGGAGAGCCTGCACCAGCCGCCCGATGTCGATCGCGGCGCGCAGAATCCGACGGTCGCGGTCTCGCGCCTCGGCGTGCGCGGCGGTGTCGGCGAGCACATCACGTACGCGAGCGAGTTCGAGGCGGCGCTCGGCGGTCCGCTCGGCTACGGCGCGTCGGTGTGGGAAGGGCAGGCGGCACTCGCGGTCCGCGATCAGTTCGTGCGCTACTCGCGCGCGGGCTTCACGATCGCGGCGGGCCGCATCGCCGACCCGGCGAGCTTCGACTACGTGTCCGCGCACGTCGGTGACCTCCTGTTGACCGACCTCTACACGCGCGATCCGCTGCTCTACTCGGGCGCCGACCGCGGCAACGGCATCTACGGGAGCTACGACCTCGGCGAGCACGTGACCGCGGGCCTGACGTTCCACTCGACGAACCCGACGGGCATCACCGGCACGCTGATCATCGGTGGCAAGCTGCAGCCATTCGATCGGCCGTTCTATCTGGCGTCGGCGGCCGTCGGTAACAACCAGAACAATCTCCCCGATCAGAACCTGCACATCTACTTCGGCTCGCCGTCGCTGCGCGTGCGGTTCAAGAACTTCGAGGCGCAGACCGAGGCGCAGCTCTACACGCTCGACACCCAGCAGGCGATCGACGAGGACCAGACCATCCGCGGCTACAACCTGCGGCTCGGCGGGCGGGCGTGGACCGACGTCGGAGCGGGCAAGCTGAGCGCGCACATGAACATCTCGCGCAACCGCAACGAGATCCTCGATCCGATCGACTCGAAGTATCGACTCCCGGATCTGTTCCGCTCGTACACGTTCTCGACGGGCATCGACTTCGACTACCTGCGCAAGAACGGCATCGGGTTCCAGTACGCGGTCGCCGATACGCGCGAGCCCGACATGCACGTCCGACTCCACTACCTGAACCTCGGTACGACGTACTGGATCGAGGATTCGCTCGCGATCGGTGTGCGCGGCTCTGTGTACGCGCAGCAGATCAGCGGCGAGACGATGACGACCGGCAGCCGCTCGCTGTTCGTGACCGCACGCCTGCTCCTCAACTGAGTTACACTGAGAGCGCATGTCGAATGCGCTCGAGAACGCATTGCAGAAGGCGCTGGCCGTCAGGCTGAACCTGCAGATCAGCCTGTCGCAGCTGCCGATGGTCGAGGAGTGGATGGACATCCACCTCGATCGTTGGCTCGAGCACAACCCGACGCCACCCGACATGCCCGACGGCGAGGGCGTCAGCTACCTCGCGATGCTCGGCAGCGACCTGCGCCGCGTGTGGTGGGGCGCGTGGGGCGATCCGCGCGGGTTCGTGCCGCGGATGGCCGACTACTTCAAGCTGTGCAACATCGCCAAGAGCGACGCGCAGGTGCTCGACCAGATCGGCGAGCAGCTCGAGCCGAAGCTCGTCGGATCGTGGATCGGCGTGTGGGGCGGCAAGGTCACGACCGGCTGGCACTTCTGGGATCCGCAGCCGTGGTCGAAGATCGAGAACCTGTTCGGCACCCACGAGGCGAAGTTCAAGCTGAAGAAGTTTGTCGAGGACCATCACATCGAGCGAATCGAGCGGTTCACGCAATCGATCGGCGACTCGCCGTTCTCCGAGGTCGAGCTGGCCCTGCCGGGCGAGTCGGTCGACGACCAGGTCGCGATGCTCTCGCAGGCGTTTGTCGACTTCACCGGCGCGCCGCTGTCGCCCGCGCTCCTCGATCGATTCCGCGCCGCGACGGTGCCGCAGTTCGGACTCTCGCTTCGCATCCGCGGCGGCCAGGTCGCGCGCGTCGGCGGTCTCGCACCGGGCCTCTCGCTCGATGCGATCTCGAAGCTGTGCGCGGAGGCGAAGATCGGCGTCGACGACAAGCTGCCGAAGCTCGTCGGCGCGCTCGGCGATGGCATCGCGCGCGTCGAGTACGGTCGCGCGGGCGATCGCGCTGGCGTCGACGTGTACATCGAACCCGGCGACTCGGCGGTGAAGATGAAGCCGCCCGTCTCGTCCGACGCGAACTGAGGTGTCGTGCCGCGCGTCGACTATCTCCTCGCGAGTGACGACGCGCTGATCGCGCAGTGCGAGGTCGACCGCTATCGCGCGTCGGGTCCGGGCGGTCAGCACCGCAACAAGACCGAGAGCGCGGTGCGGCTGCGCCACAAGCTGACGGGCGTCACCGCGATCGGCGAGGACAGCCGGTCGCAGGCCGAGAACAAGCTCCACGCGGTCAGGCGCCTGCGTGCCGCGCTCGCGCTCGAGGTGAGAGAGCCGGTGTTCCTCGACGGCTACGTGCCGTCGCCGCGGCTCGCCGCATTCGTCGCAGCGGGCACGGCACCGCTCGGTGCGAAGACGCGGCTGACCGGCGAGTACTGGGCGTCGATCGGCGAGCTACTCGATCTCGTCGTGTCGAATAACCTCGAGATCGGGACGAGCGCGCAGCGGCTCGGCATCACGACCGGCGCGCTGTCGAAGCTGCTGCTCCACGATGACGCCGTCGCGCGCACGCTCAACGATCTGCGCCGCGCGAAGGGCATGCGCCCGCTGCGTTAGCGCATCTCGCGCAGGACCTTCGGCGGCAGCAGCGCGCGGATCTTCATCCCGCCCGGGATCGACGTGCCCTCGAGCCACACCGCGCCGCCCTTCTTGAGCTCGAGCGCCTCGCCGTGGCGCGGATCGCCGAACGCGAGCCAGCCGACGAGCTCGGTGAGCCACGGCTCGTGACCGACGACGGCGGTCGCATGATTGTCCTCCTGCGGTCCGCTCGTCTCCGCGATCAGTGCGAACAGCTCGGAGCGAGGCTTGTCGCAGAGCAGCTCGGTCGACAGCGTCGTGCCGTCGTTCAGCGGCGCGAGCAGCTCGGCCGTCTTCATCGCGCGCGCCCACGGGCTCGTCAGCACGCGATCGAATCGCCAGCCGAGCTTGCGCAGGCCCTGGATGCCGCGCTTGAACTTGCGGACACCATCACTCGTGAGCTCGCGCGCCGAATCGTCCTGCCCGTGGTCACGGTCCTCGGCGATTGCATGTCTGATCACGAAGAGATGCATTCCTCGACTGTACCGCTCTACGTTGACAGTGCGAGCGTTCGCGTGCGAAAGCGACCGCATGAAGCGCATCTTCGTGCTCGCATTCCTCGTCGCGTGCGGGAGCAAGCAGCCGGCTCCGACTGGCCCGACCTCCGAATCTGCCGGAGAGACCGCGGGCAGCGCCGCGCATCCGATGGAGATGCCCGCCGAGATGCAGGCGTTCCACGATCTGCTCGCGCCGCGCTGGCATGCCGCGCAGGGGCAACAGCGGATGAAGGACACGTGCGACGCGATCGCGCAGTTCCAGTCGGATGCGGATGCGATCGGCAAGGCGACGCCGCCGACGGACGCGAATGCCGACACGTGGACCAATGCGACGCGCGCGCTCGCTGCGGCCGTCGGTGAGCTCGCGACCGCTTGCCAGGGCGGCAACATGGGCACGTTCGAGGCCGCGTTCACGAAGGTGCACGAGGCATTTCATGCGCTGATGGCCGCCGCCGGCATGCACGAAGGCATGGGCGAAGAGGGCCACGAGCATCACGCGATGTGATCAGGGCGCGAGTCGATCGCGCAGCCACTGCCCGTCACTGCGCTGGTAGCGCACGCGATCGTGGAGGCGCGACGGCTGGCCCTGCCACAACTCGATCATGTCGGGGACGACGCGATAGCCGCCCCACGACGCGGGCCGCGGAAGCCGCGCCTGCTCGTGATGCTTCGACGCGACCTCGGCGACCTTCTCCTCGAGCCACGCGCGGCTCGCGACCGGCTGCGACTGCGGCGACGCGATCGCGCTGATCTGGCTGCCCCGTGGGCGGCTCTCGAAGTACGCGTCGGACTCGAGCGGGTCGACCTTCTCGATCGTGCCCTCGATCCGGATCTGGCGGTGTAGGGGCTCCCAGAACAGCACGATCGCGGCGTACGGATGCGACGCGAGGTCGTGCGCCTTGCGGCTGTCGTAGTTCGTGTAGAACACGAACCCGCGGTCGTCGATGTCCTTGAGCAGCACGATGCGCGCCGCAGGACGGCCGCGCTCGTCGACGGTCGCGAGCGTCATCGCGTTGGCCTGCGGGATGCCGCCGCCGACCGCAAACGTCATCCAGCGGCGGACCTCGACGAACGGATCGGGATCACACTGCGCCGGATCGAGCGGCTCGCCCTTGTATTGCTCGCCGAGGCGCCACAGGTGCTGCATGGCTCTCGTCTACCACGCCGCGGCGCAGATCGAGGGCTGTCCCAGTGATTCGCCGGGCGCTGGCTGTACCGCTCTGCGAGCACGCTAACTGCGCGCGTCGCGGGCGGTTTCGAGGTCGTCCTTGACATAGTGTCCATCGGACACCAACATAGTGTCACGTGAACACTATCAAGACAGCTGCCGCGACCGTGACTGGTGCCCGCCACGCGCGCGCCGCGCGCAACGGCCAGGACGCTGCGGCCACGTGGCGCGAGCTCGGCGCTGCGGTCGTCGTGGTGTGCGACGGCTGCTCGGCCGGCGCGAGCTCCGAGGTCGGCGCACGGCTCGGCGCGGCGCTGTTTGCAGGCGCGGTCGGGGCACGGCTCCGCGCCGGCGGCTCGCCCGACGATCCGACGCTGTGGCATGCAGCGCGCACCGAGGTCGTCCGCTCGCTTGCCGACCTGCTCGAGCGGATGCCGGGCGATCGCAGCGATGCGATCCGCGAGCACTTCCTGTTCACGATTGTCGCGGCGGCGATGACCCGCGACGCTTCCGCCGTGTGGGCGCTCGGCGACGGCGCATACGCGCTCGACGGCGCGACGCGCGAGCTCGGGCCATTCCCCGACAACCAGCCGCCGTATCTCGCGTACGACCTCACCGGCGACGCCGCCGACGCGCACTTCGAGGTCGCGACCGCGCGCTCGATCGTCGTCGCGACCGACGGCGCGAGCGACCTCGCCACCGATCTGGCGTTCGTCTCGCGCGGCGGTCTCGCCCAGTTCGCCGCGCGCACGTTTGTCGATCACCCCGATGCACTGCGCCGCCATCTCGCCGTGCTCGCGCGCGCCGGCGAGCGCATCGACTGGGACGAGCGCCGCGTCGTGCGTACGCCCGCGGTGCTGCAGGACGATTGCGCGATCGGCGTGCTCGCACGGGAGGACGCGTCGTGACCTCGGTATACATCGACGGTGAGCGCTTCACGCTCGCGCCGGCGGCGCTGCTCGGGCAGGGCGGCGAAGCAGAGGTCTATGACCTCGGCGACGGCCGCGTCCTCAAGTGGTGGAAGCCCGCCGACCATCCCGACTTCGACGGTCTGCCCGCCGTGCAGGATGCAGTGAAGCGCCGGCTCGCCGAGCAGCCGGAGAAGCTGCGCGCGCTGCCGGGCAACCTGCCGCCGGCCGTCGTCGCGCCGTGTGGGTTCGCGCTCGCCGGCAAGCGCAGCAAGGACGTCGTCGGCTACTTGATGCCGAAGGTCGGCGGCACGCCACTCCACAGCTACGGCGAGCCGCGCTGGCGCCGCGACCATCCGATCGCCGGCGACGACCTCGTCGCGGTGCTGCTCGCGATCCGCGACTCGATCGCCGCGCTCCATCGCGCGGGTGTCGTCGTCGGTGACTGCAACGACCTCAACATCCTCGTCGACGGCCGCCGCGTTCACCTGATCGACGTCGACAGCTACCAGTACGCCGGCTTCACCTGCTCGGTGTTCAGCGAGCGGTTCGTCGATCCGCGGGTGTGCTCGCCGACGGCACTGGTGCCGATCCGTCCGCACGACGAGGACAGCGACTGGTTCGCATTTGCGGCGATGGCGTTCCGCACGCTGCTCGGCGTCGGACCGTGGGGCGGTGTCGCGAAGTCGTGTGCGGCTCACCTGCGCGCGCTGAAGCGACTCTCGGTGCTCGCCGACGGCGTTGTCTATCCGCGTGCCGCGCGGCCGATCGCGACGCTGCCCGACGAGCTCGTCGCGCTGTTCCGCGAGATCTTCGAGCGCGATCTGCGCGGCGACGTGCTCGGTGATGCGCTCGCGCGTCTCCGGCTGCGCCGCTGCACGACGTGCGGCGACGAGCACGCGCGCGTGCGCTGCCCGACGTGCCAGGCGCTCGCGCAGCTGCCGCCCGCGGTCGTCCACGGTCGCCTCCGCTACCAGCACATCTCTCCAGCGGAGGTCGCGCTCGCAACGATCGGCGTCGGCCGTGCATCCGACGCGCAGGTCTACCTCGACGGTGGCGCGCTGATGCGCCGCACGCCGCTCGGCCCCGAGCGCATCGGCTCGGTGCTCGCCGGTCAGACGCGCGCGTGGCTCGGCACTCACTTCGGCATCGGTTTCTATCGCGCAGGCGGCTACGCCGTCGGCTTCACGTTCCGTCCCGATCGCGGCGTGCTCGACGACCGCATCGCGATGCCGAAGCTCCGCGGGCAGCTCGTCGCATCGCACGCGACGATCGGCGACGACCGCGCCTGGCTCTGGCTCACGTGTGCCGACGCGGGCCGCATCACGACGACGTGCATCGTCGTCGACGCGCACGGAACCGTGCTCGCGACCGAGACGCTCGCCGATAACGCCTGGCTCGCCGGCATCGGCGGTGCGTGCGCGGCCGGCTCCTTCCTGTTCGTCCCGACCGACGACGGCGTCACGCGCGTCGAGATCGTGCAGAACGCGATCACCGCAACGCGCGTGTTTGCCGAGACCGCATCTCTCGTCGGCTCGGCCGATCGACTCGCCCTTTGTTCCGGCGGCCTCGACGTGATCCGTCGACGCGACGCCATTCGCATGCAGCTCACCTAGGAGAACCCATGTCCACGCAGACGCTTCCCATCCCCAGCTTCTTCGACGCGGCACACGCCGCCGAGTGGTCGTATCGCCCCGACGCGACGCAGCTCGCGACGACGGCGGCGACCTGGCGGGCGCAGCACAAGCTCAAGCCCTCCGCCGCCGACGAGACCCGCGTCCATCTGCTCCTCATCGACGTGCAGAAGGACTTCTGCTTCCCCGAGGGCACGCTTTACGTCGCCGGCCGCTCCGGCCGCGGCGCAATCGATGACTCGCGCCGGATCGCCGAGTTCATCTATCGCAACCTCGGCGCTCTCACCGACGTCACGACGACGCTCGACACGCACCTCGCGTATCAGATCTTCTTCCCGAGCTTCTGGCTCGACAAGGCCGACAACCCGCTGACGCCGTTCCGCACGATCACGGCCGCCGAGATCGCAGCCGGCGACGTTCGGCCGAACCCGGCGATGGCGAAGTGGCTGTGCGGCGGCAACTACACGTGGCTGTGCAAGCAGGTCCTGTTCTACTGCCAGGAGCTCGAGCGTGCGGGCAAGTACCAGCTCTACCTGTGGCCGCCGCACTGCTTGCTCGGCTCCGACGGTCACGCGCTCGCCGGCGTGATCCACGAGGCGCGCCTGTTCCACGCGTTCGCGCGCACGTCGCAGTCACACGTCGAGGTAAAGGGCGGGAACCCGCTCACCGAGAACTACTCGGTGCTTCGCCCCGAGGTCCTCTCGCGCTTCGACGGTGCCGCGCTCGCGCAGCGCAACACCAACTTCATCCAGACGCTGCTCTCTGCCGATGCCGTCGTGATCGCCGGCCAGGCCGCATCTCACTGCGTGAAGTCGACGATCGACGATCTGCTCGCCGAGATCGCGGCGAAGGATCCGTCGCTCGCGGCGAAGGTCTATCTCCTCACCGACTGCATGTCGTCGGTCACGGTGCCCGATGGCAAGGGCGGCTTCGCTGCCGACTTCACCTCCCAGGCCGAGTCGGCACTCGACAAGTTCAAGGCTGCCGGCATGCACCTCGTCACCTCCACCACTCCGATCGCCAGCTGGCCGGGCATCCGGCTCTGAGGTTCCCATGAGCAACGACAACGACGACAAGGTCAAGAAGCTCCTCGCCGAGGCCCACGGCACCGGCGCGCTCTCCGCGAAGTCTCTCGCAACGCTCGACGTCGTCGACGTGGGCGCGCAGATCCAGGCCGGGCTCGGCGTCACGATCGATGACGTCACCGCGAGCGAGGTCGTTCTCCTCACGATGATGCCCGACGACTCGCAGTCGATCGCTGCCGCCAACAACACCGCCGCGGTCCGCGAGGGCCACAACTTCGTGCTCGATGCGCTCGGGCGCTCCAAGCAATCCGGCGAGGTCCTCGCGCACACGCGCTATCTCAACGGCGACGTGCTGTTCCCGTACACCGCGCTCCAGCACGCGATCCAGATGACGCCCGCGAACTACAACCCGTGTCACGGGACGCCGCTGTTCGATCAATCGGTCGTCCTCCTCGGCACCGTCGTCGCGAAGGCGCAAGAGCTCGCGCAGGCCGGTATCGCGGTCCGCACGGTCACGCTCATCATCACCGACGGTGGCGACTACGGCTCGACGCGGTGTCGTCCCGCCGATGTCGCCGCGCTCGTCGCTGACATGCTCGCGCAGGAGAACCACATCGTCGCGGCGATGGGCATCGACGATGGCTCGACGGACTTCCGCCAGGTGTTCAAGGCGATGGGCATCCCCGATCGGTGGATCCTGACGCCGGGCAACAGCGCGAGCGAGATCCGGCGCGCGTTCCAGGTGTTCTCGCAATCGGCCGTGCGCGCGACCGCAGGCGCTCAGCTCGGCGGCTTCAGCAATTAGAGGCAGGCCTTGACCGCCGCGGCGAGGTTCGACGCTCGCGGTTCGCCGATCCGGAAGGACCAGAGGTTCGTGACGTAGCCGAAGCCGACAGCGGCATCGGGGTCGGCGAACGCGACCGATCCGCCAGAGCCGGGATGACCGAACGAGCGGGGCCCGATCCACGGCATCGGCGGGCAGGCTCGCCAGAACCCGAGCGACATGTAGAACGAGCGGTTGGCCGGGACGTCCAGTGCGGGCGGCAGCCCGTTCATCTTCGTCTTGTCGGTCTGCACGACGGTCATCTTCTCGACGGTCGCCGGAGTCAGGAGCCGCACGCCGTCGACCTCGCTCACCGTGGCCGCGTACATCCGGGCGAGCGATCGAGCGTCCGTGAACATGTTGCCGAACGGAAGCTCGGCCGCGCGGAACGCACGCGTGCTCATGTAGTCGCTCGTGTGGTCGAAGGCACCGCCGAGCGTGCCGGCGCGAGCTTGCACGGAGTCCGGACCCCACACGGCATTCATCCAGGCGATGACAGTGTCCCTGTCGAGACCGGTGGTCTCGATCATGCCGGCGGTCATCTCCTCCATCGTGAACGGAGCGGCGTAGTGGGTTCGTGCGACGCGGCTCTCCTGCGCCTCGGGCAGTCCGATCCAGGCGCTCAGGCCGAGCGGGCGAGCGACCTCGTCGGCGAAGAACGTGCCGAGCGACTTGCCGGTGATCCGTCGCACGACTTCCCCGACGAGGAATCCGAACGTCATGCTGTGATAGACGTGCTCGGTGCCGGGCTTCCATTCCGGCTTCTGCGCCTCGAGTGCACGGATGACCGGATGCCATGCGCAGGCGTCTTCGAACGTCAGCGGGCCGTCGACGACCGGCAGGCCCGCCTGGTGCGAGAGCAGCCAGCGCACCGGAATGTTCTCCTTGCCGGCAGCGCCGAACTCCGGCCAGTACTTCACGACGGGTGCGTCGAGATCCAGCTGGCCGCGCTGCGCGAGCAGATGTGCGCAGATCGCGGTCGCGCCTTTGGTCGTCGATGCGACCAGGGCGATGGTGTCCTCGTTCCACGGCCGGTTCGAGTCGCGATCGGCGAGGCCGCCCCACAGGTCGACGACCGGGCGACCGCCGACATAGACGCAGCACGCTGCGCCGACCTCACCGGGGTTGCCGTCGAAGTTCGCCGTGAAGACATCGGCCACCTTCCCCCAGCCGTCCTCGACGTGTCCGTGCAATTTCGTGTTCGACATGGGTGCTGCCTTTCGTAAAAGCGTGATCACTGCGAAACGACGTGGAGCGCGCTGGCGCCGCCGCTCAGCTCGAGGCTGTAGTGCGGCTCGCCGTGGATCGCGCCGGTGGCGAGGCGGGCGCCGCCGCCGATCGCGCCGAATGCCTGGTCATCGAGGCGAAGGCCGGCGATGCCGCCGCTGACGGCGACGACGACGCCGCTCTCGGCGGGGCGCCGCAGTGCGAGGTCGCTCGCGCCACCGGAGATCCGGATCGGAACGATGCCGCCGGGCGCGGGCAGGTCGAAGCGCGCGTCGCTGACGCCGCCGCTGATCTCGACGCGCGCGAGCTTGCCGCTCGTGAGGTCGGCCTCGAAGTGGGACAGCCCGCCGCGGATCTGGAGCGTCCACTCGACGGCGGGATGGAGGACGATCTCGATGTCGCGGGATTCGCCGGCGAACGCCGAGCGCAACCACGAGCCGATCGTCGTCGCGGGCCACGACACCCGCAGCTCCGACGCCGAAACCCGCAGGCGGGGCGGCATGCCGTCGCCGCAGTCGATCGCGATCAGGTCCGTCGCCTCGGGATCGATGCGAATGCGCGCGTCGGCCATGCCAGACGTGATCGTCAGACGCATCCGGGTCTGGCCGGCGTACGGAACGGTGAAGCCGTCGATGCCGGTGTCGCGGTAGGGGGCGGTGCGGAACGGATGAGACGCGTGAAATTCCTGGGTCGTCATGAGGTTGCTCCTTGGCGCTGAGCGAGAGGCACGTTAGTTTGGATGTGCACTCGCCTTGAATCTCGAATGATAGATATCTTAGTCACTAAGATATTCAAGTCAAGAGGATCTCGTCCTGCCGATGACTCGTTCCCGAAAACCCGAGAAAATTCAGGCCTTCGCTGCCGCGCTGACGCGCGTCGCCGAGGCCGATCGACGGCTCCGCGTTGCCGCCGCCGAGCACGCCGGCCTCAACATCGCGGACTTCGATGCCGTCCGTTACCTGGCCGAGGAGGGCCCGGTCCCTGCGGGCCGGATCGCCGAGGCGATGGGCATCACCAGCGGCGCGGTCACCGGCCTCGTCGATCGCCTCGAGCGCGCGGGCTGGGTCGTGCGCGCCCGCCACGAGGTCGATCGGCGCCAGGTCGTCGTCGATCTGGCGCCTGCGCGTCGCGAGCTGATCGATGCCGACCGCGCGCTGCGCGACCGACTGCTCGGCGACGCCGTTGCCAAGCTCGACGACGCCGCATTGCACGAGACCGCGTCGCTGCTCGATGCCACGGCCGAGCAGCTGCTCGCCGGTGCTGCGGAGCTGGCGCGCGCCGAAGGCGACGATGCTGATTCCGCCGACGCCGATCGCGCGCCGATCGCCGACGCCGAGCACGGCCGGCTGCGGTTCGCGTCGGGTGCCGCGCGACTCGAGCTGCGCGGCGCGCGCATCAAGGACCTCTATCGCGCGAGCTTCGCTGGCAAGCGGCCGCAGGTGACGGTGAGCCCGAGCGGCGAGATCGACATCCTGTACAAGGGCATCTCGTGGTTCGGCGCGCGCGATGTCGCCGCGCAGCTCACGCTGACGACCTCCGTTCCGTGGTCGATCGAGATCCGCAAGGGCGTCTCGCATCTCGCCGCCGACCTGCGCGAGCTCCAGATCGCGGCGATCGAGATCGCCGGCGGCGCGAGCGAATCGGAGCTGTCGCTGCCGCGGCCGCGCGGACTGTCGACGCTGCGCGTCGCAGGCGGTGCGAGCCGGCTTTCGATCCGTCGCCCGCGCGGAACGGCGGCGCAGGTCTCGGTGCGCGGCGGCGCGAGCAACCTGACGTTCGACGCTCAGCGACTCGGCGCGGTCGGTGGCCCGACCCGCCTCTCGACGCCCGGCTGGGACACGGCGCCCGATCGCTGGTCGATCGAGCTCACCGGCGGTGCCAGTGAGCTGTCGGTGATCGAGGAGTAGCCGTGTCGGCCGCGGGCTGATCCTCCTCGCCGCGCGCGCGTGCTAGACATGATTCGTTCCACAGCGGAACCCGGACGAGACGCGACGTACCCGGTGAGGACAAGACGACGCGAGTAAGGACGCCTGTCATGGCGTGGTTCCTCGTTGTCATCTCCGGAGTTCTCGAAGTCGGCTGGGCGATCGGCCTCAAGTACTCGCACGGCTTCTCCCGTCCGCTTCCCTCCGTGCTCACGGTTGTGGGCATGCTCGCGAGCTTCGGCCTCCTCAGCGTCGCGGTGCGTCAGCTGCCGATCGGCACCGCCTACGCGATGTGGGTCGGCATTGGTGCGGTCGGCACGGCGCTCCTCGGGATCGCCATCTTCCGTGAACCGGCGAGCGCGGCGCGCCTGTTCTGCCTCGTGCTCGTCGTCGCCGGAATCATCGGTCTCAAGTTGACGACGCCCACGACCTGAGCAGCAACTTCGGCATTCGGGCATTTTGCATTTGCAGTCGGACCGCCGCCTCTGGCACGGTCCCGCCCCATGAAACGAGCCAGTACCCGTACGCTGCTTGCGGCGACACTTTCTTGCATTGCACTGATGGCCTGCGGCGGCGACGACGGTCCCGGCAAAGTCACCCCGGACGCGTCCGTCCCGCCGATGGAGGATTCCAACACCGGCCCGATGTGCACGGAGACCGCGATCGCGCCGACCCAGACCCTCGCCGACTCCAACGAGGACGCGATCCTGTGGTCGGGACCCGTGACCACGAACCTCGGCGCCACCGGTGACACGTTGGTCCAGTTCGAGTTCTACAGCGGTCTCGATAATCTGACGGCGCCGATCGACCTGGCCGCCGGCAACCAGGCCAACTACCAGACCTGCGCGGCGTGCATCCGCGTGCTGGCGATCAACGCCGCCGGCAACATGATCGAGAAGCAGTACTTCCAGTCGGGCGGCACGCTCACGCTCACCGAAGACCCGTTCACGCACCAGCGCATGGTCGGCTCGGTCACGAACCTGAGCCTCGTCGAGGTCACGGTCGACGACATGTACAAGTCGACCCCAGTCCCGGGCGGCGTCTGCCTGAGCCTCGGCAACCTCACGCTCAACGCGGACGCGGTTCCGGCCGAGTGGACGTGCCCGAAGGCCGACTACGCCGACGGCGCCACCTGCAACTGCGCGTGCGGTGCCCACGACCCCGACTGCGATGTCGCGAACGCTCCGGTCGCTGGCTGCACCGGCGCCCAGGTCTGCGGCGACGAGGACACCTGCATCGACGTCTGCAACGTCCTATCGACGCCGCCCGTGGGCTGCCCGGCGGGCACCTGCGGCTTCTACAGCTCCACGCAGGACATCTGCTACACGGATGCGACGGCCGTCGATGCGGCCGCGCTCGGCGGCACTTGCACCAGCACCACGGCGCTGTTCTGTGGCGTGACCAACACCGTCGCCACCGGCATCTGTGACGTGTTCGAGGGCGATGACCTTGGTTGCCGCAAGGCGTGCGACGACGCCGCCGACTGTGCCGCTGGCCAGCTCTGCAGCGCGATCGTCGGAACCAAGGGCCTCTGCATCACCCCGCCGGCCAACGACACCTGCGAGACCGCGGCGACGCTCACGATCGGCACGCCGGTCACCGGCAACACCGGCGGCTCCACCAGCAACTACAACACCGGCCTCGAGACCACGGCGTGCACGGGCGTCTCCCAGAAGGGTGGCGATGTGGCGTATCAGGTCACGCTCGCCGCGAACCAGGCGATCACCGTGAAGCTGACCAACGTCAGCCCGAACTTCGATCCGAGCGTCGCGCTGCTCGGCCCCGGCACCGCCGCCGCGGTTTGCAACGCGAACCCGGTCGCCTGCCTGAAGGGCGCGGATGCCGGCCTCGACGGCGCGAACGAGACCTTCACGTTCACCGCGACCACGGCGGGCACGTACTTCGTGATCGTCGACACGTTCTATCAGACGCAGGGCGGCAAGTTCACGCTGACGGTCACGTCTCCGTAACTTGCTCGTAGTCGGCGACGATGCGTCGCCGCGTTCTCGCGAATCGAACGCGGGCTCCTCGGAGTCCGCGTTCGTCGTTTCGGCCCGCCTCAGTGCTTGCCGTGGCGGCGGTTCGTGTACGTGCCGTGCGCGAACGCGCCGAGCACGGGCGCCATGTTCTCGGGCACGTCGT